>JAUIEW010000199.1 GCA_030429365.1 Phycisphaerae bacterium | reverse complement strand
TCTACCACGTTGGTGGATCGCTGGCTGCCCGCGGCTTGTTTGATCGGGCGATCTATTGCTGGAACCGCACGCTCGATATCGACCCGACCTATCGCGGCGCGAAGCAGTCGATCGCGTTGGCTTATCGCGAGTTGGGTAAACTGGACCGCGCCCGCGAGTATTTCCTCGCCGAAATTCGCGAAGATCCTGGCAATGTCGATCTGTTGTTCGACGTCGCCGAGTTGGAAATCGAAGCCAAGAATCCGTCGCGCTCTGCGTCGAAGCTGCAGCAGATCGTCGAATTGGAGCCCGATTACGCCCAGGCGCATTTTTCATTGGGCGAAGTCTTGCTCGACTTGGATAAGCCCGCCGACGCGCTGGAAGCGCTCCGCACCGCACACGAACTCGACCCCGAAATGCCCCGTCTCGACCTTCGCATGGGTCAGGCGCTCTTCGGGTTGGCCAAGTACGCCGATGCAGCCAGGCACTTAGCCGCCGCCCATCGCGAGGAGCCGCACAACGACTCGGCACTTCTGGCTTGGGGCGGGTGTCTCTTGCGTCTAGAAGCGGTCAACGAAGCCGCCCACAAATTTAAGAAGGTGCTCGATCTCGACAGCGCCTGCTCGCAGGGGCACCACAACCTCGCTGTCTGTCGGTTCCTCCAGGGTCGCTACGACGACGGCCTGACCCATCTGAACAAGGCCATCGAGCTTAACCCGCGCGATCTCACCGCGATGCACAAAGCCGTCCTGGTCCTGATGCACACTCGGCGTTGGGCAGAGGCCCGCGTCATGATCGATCGGGCGATCGAGGTCGATCCGAGCGACCCAGCCCTTCAAGAACTCCGCAACCGCATGTGGAAGCTTCGCGTCTGGGCAAGCTGCAAACGCATCCAGGCGTGGGTTAAAGGGATCTTCACCCGCCGCCAGCCATCCTAGGGCGTTTGGGCCAACCTGTTGCCGTTTGCCGTCGACCGCTTTGCCATCTTGCAGACTCCCTCTATCTTGGTGTCGCCCGGCAAGATATCACAACATCACGCCCCAACCGCCTCGCATATTTCACCCCAGATTGCGTGAAAGATTGCAACCTGGACAGAACAATCGCAATATAATGGGCAGTGAGCAGTAAAAACTGCGTCCGATATGTCATGATGGACTGAAGGCAGTCCAGGCGAATATTCGAGTATTCAGGCCCTTGGCGGCCCGACGGTAATGCGATTGTCAAACATGAATCCAAGAAAATCGATCCAACTGGTGTTAACCGCGCTTCTGATCTTTCCGGTATCCGCACGAGCGGAAGACCCGAAAGAGGCTGAGCAGGAATTCAAGGGGTTGTGGAACGTCGATTCCATGATGGAACAGGCCGTTGAGAACATCTCGCGCCGCTACAACCTCAACGATAATCAGAAAGAAACGACCAAGAAGATGCTCGTGGAAGAGGTGACCAAGTTCCTCGACACGCATGAGAACATCTGGCCGCTGGTTCGCGACCTTGGCCGTTATCAGATCAGGGGTGAAGCGCCTGAAGGTGAGATCGCCCGCCGCATCGGTGAAAACGCTCGACCGCTCCTTGAGGACATTCGCGAAACGATCCTCCGGTGCAACGAGGACTGGGACAGCATCCTCAATGAAGAACAGCGTGCGCTCCACGAATGGGACTTGAACGACATGGAATTGACGTTCAAGAAGATGGACGAGAATTTCACGGCGATGCGTCAAGGCAAACCGCGAAATCCCGGCATCTTTCCTGGCCCCAATAAGCACGAAGTCAAAGCACCAACAGTACGCAAAAAACCACCGACCAATTTTAATCCCAAGCTGGTGAGCGTTGCGCGTCAAAAACCGCAAGAAGATGATTGGGATCTTTACGTTCGCACATTCATCGAAAAATATGAATTGAATGAAGCCCAAAGCGTCAGCGCTCATTCGATCCTGCGTGAATGCAAGACACGTGCAGCCGCCTATCGGTTGTCAAAAGAACGCGACTTTGCGGAAGCGAAAAAACGTTTGGCCGATGTACAGAAATCCAAGCAGCCGGCTGAAATCACCAAGACCAAAGAAAAAGTCTGGAAGAGCGTTCTTGAGAAACTGCGCCGACCGGTTGACGACTTGTTCGAAGAACTCAAAGGGCGACTTGCCCGAATTCCAACCGCTGCGCAGAAGAAACGTGCAGGAGATATTCCAGATTCGAGTCCTCCGCGTTCAGAAAAAACTGCCAGCAAAGATGCTGCGGCAAAGGAAACTCCAGAATCCGCAAAGCCAATGCCCGATGCCGAAGGCAAGAATTCGGGCTAAGTCAGGCGAGAAGCAAGTCTGACGTGAGCCCGCCAGAATCATTGGCGAGTTCATTGGATGGCTTTCGAATTCCGGTCCCCCCACCAAAACCGAATACCCCCAAGCAAGCGGTAAGTCCGATAGATCCGGCGCAAGGTGAGCGCGCCCACTATCGGACTTTCGTGCACCACAATCCCCACTGACGCCGTTCAATTACTGTTTGCTTCGCGGTCAATCTGGAACATAGAATTGAATTGTGGCGAGTGATTATTTGACGCAGCGATGGATAGCGAAGTCGCCGCGTCCAAATGTCGACAGCCATGGCATGAGTAATTGAGTACCCGCCAATGCGGAGGGCGGAGATTGATGCAAACGGGGAGGACACCATGCTTCCAATACGCGACAATCATCCATTGAAGCGGCTGTTCACAGGGCTCGTGGAGCACGCTTTTCAAACTGAATTGGGTATCTGCGACCCGGCGTTGGCCGACTACGTCTCGGATTTGCTCGTGGATTTCGTTCGCATCGACGAGATGGTGATCGCGCGTGAGGCGGCCGGCAAGCCGGTCACCGAGATCGCCGAGATGATTGCCAATCTCGAGGGTGACCAATCGGTGGCCGACGCCACCCGCGACCCATACGTCCATCGCCGAATCGGCGACTACACGCTGTTCTGGACGGGCGTGTACCCGGAAGGCGTGCGTCGATCGACCGTGTCCACCTGGAACGACCGGATCAGCGACTACGTGTCTTTTGGCAAGCGGTCTTACGCGATCGCTTCGGAATTAACCCCGCCAGACGTCGATCCGCCGTCAAGGCTGCTGCGGCGGCTTAGCGAGGATTTTGAGACCTGCGCCTGTGGTCTGGGCATCGTCCGGCACAATCTGGACAATCAGCGGGCTGACGGCGAACCGGGCGACTTGATCTATTGAGCCGCGACGAATCCGAAACAACCCGGTCGAATCGGGGCCTGACAGGCGTTCACGGTGCCCCCACAAACCACCTCAATGAGGACTTGTCAGCCGGCGCAGAATCGGTATAACAATGGGCCCGACGCGGGTGTAGCTCAGTGGTAGAGCGTCACGTTGCCAACGTGAATGTCGTGAGTTCGAATCTCATCACCCGCTTTACAGAAGCCGTGTTTCCTTCCCGGGAACGCGGCTTTTTTGTGTTTCTGGGCTGCTTTCATTGACGCTCCACCAAGCGGCGGCGAGAATCATTCCGATGTTGAAGCATTCCTGCACAGCGCAATTTAGCCCTCATGCTGCCTCCCACGGCTTTCGAATACGTGTGGCCACACGTCTCGCAAGTCACGCATGGGGGCAGTAGCTCAGTGGTTAGAGCGGGTGCCTTATAAGCACCTCGTCGGTGGTTCGATTCCGCCCTGCCCTATTTCTACTACCCACTTCATCGAGAACGAACGGCAGTTGTATAGACTAGGTACGTACTTTCGCGGGTGATTCCTTCATTCACCTCCACGACCTCAAGCGAGACTTCGATCATGATGCGATACTACATCGGGGCGATTCTGGTTGGCGCATTTTTGGTGGCTGTTGGAATTGCAGGTGCACGTCGCCGGGCTGTCTGGAATCCCATCCCTCAAGACATAACCTGCGCCCAACTGGCAGCCGACGGATTTGGAAGCAATTCGCACGTTCGCCTTTCTGATTTCTACCTTTGTGATTTTGCCTACGTCTATGAAGAGAAACTCACCGTGTGGCAGAAGGCCTGGGTGCCCGTCGTGCCGAAAGGGGGAGCGATCCACTTGGCGGCGGAGAAAGCGCTTGAGTCCGATGGCCGCAACGAAATACTACTGCCCGGCCGCGACATCAAGATCATCGTCTTGTTGCCTGATGCCCGCCGCCCGGAAGACATTGAACGTGCAGGTGCGCAGGAAGTCATTCAAGGCACAGTCAGCAATGCGGCTCGTGTCTTCGACCGGCAGACCAAGAACCTGATGGAAGAGAGTTACCCCGGACTCGATTACAACAATTGCTACCTCCTTACTGCCGGCGCCAAAGCAACGTCTGAAAAGCAAAATACGTTGACCACAATTGCCGGCATATTCATTGCCGTGGTCGGCGCGATCCTGAGTCTACGCGAGTGGAAAAAAGGTCGTGAGGACGAATGGCAAAGTGTGGGACCGGCGCGGCCGTAGTCTGCGAGAAGATCGGAAACAAAAATTAGCAGGCCGGCTCCCACAGGTGAATTGAAGGCTACGCTGTGAAACCGAACTTTAGCCGTGCGACGTCTGCTTCATTTCAAGAATTCCCATAGCAAAAACAGCTCTCGTTGCCGCAGAATCTCAGCCAGATTAGGCAACCAAAACATAAACCAGAGCATTTAAGAACTGGCAATCATCGCATATGCAATGATAAAATGATTTCCAGCATCAATCCCGTTGGTAAGAATCGCAACGTCGCACACAGGACGAGCCACCCATGACCACATCGATGCGTATCCTCGCGTTAAGCTTCTTGATGACCGCCGTAGCCGTCGCCCAATCGCAATCCACACTCCAAACAGAAGGTGACGCAATCATCGGGCAGAGGATTCCGGCCGATGATTTATCAACTGGCTACATTGAAAGTAGTTCCGCGGTTGTCGCACGCGACGCTGCCAAGAAAGGATCCGCAGACGAACTTGAAATGAACCGCGGCGTATGGATCGTTCCAAGTCGCCGCGCCACATATCACCCCAAGTCCGGTGAGCACAATCTGGTGAACAAGTACGGCGACACCGAAATGGGGATTGCTTTCAATCGAAACGTCAATGTTGAAGGATTCTATATTGCTGGGCAATCAACGGTAGCTGTCTGGGCGAAGGCCATCCGAGTCATCGGATATCAAGGCGAGATCGCGACCGGAGAAACAGAATGGTTCCATCATATCGATGAAACGCCTGCATGGGTGGCGGTCAATCTTGAAGGTGTTGATCGCATTGTCATCGAAGCAATTCCGTCATCGATGGGTGTCGCGTTCTATGGAATCGATGACATTGAATACGCGGTGTTGGATGACGATGGTCGAGAGATTGATCATGTACTTCTCGATTTTGAAGATTGCGCTTTCCATCAGGATCTTTCAGGAACGGACTACGCCGGTTTGAATTGGGAATTCGGCAGCAGCGAAAGCTCACCCGCGTGGATCGTGCCAGCCCCCGCAGACCCTCCGGATATAGACCGCTCCCATCCAGCGACGCCGCAGCAGGCAACTCGCGGCATTGATCCGCAAATTTCTCCCCCAAATCTGCAGTTTCAGTTCGAAGGCGTGATTCGCGGCGATGCCGGATCAAGTGCTTCTCCCCCGGACACGCACGGATCAATCGGTCCGAATCATTTCGTCGAAACCGTCAATCGCAACTTCGCGGTTTACGATCGGAACACCGGCGATGAATTGATGAACGTATTTCTCGGTTCATTCCTGCCGGGGTCCAATGGCGATCCGCGTGTCATCTTCGATCATCACAGCGGACGATGGGTTGTCATCGTCTCTGACTTCGATTCCCGAATCTATATTGCGGTTTCGCTAACCGACGACCCGATGGGGTCTTGGTATAAGTCAAGTTTTCGGGTCAGCCAGGAATTTGATACCGGTTGTTTTCCTGACTATCCCACTCTGGGCGTCGACGATGACGGCATCTACGTCACCGCGTACATGGTCGGTTGCGGAATGAGCATCTTCGTCATCGAGAAAGCACCATTGCTTGAGGCCACTCCCGGTTTTGGGGCGATTTCTGCGTTTCGCGGCCTTTCGGGCGGGGGCGCCATTCAGCCGGCTGTAACCTTTGGGGATTCCGGTGGAGAGTGGTTCGTCTCGTACCGCTCATCGACCACCCTGCGCATCCAACAGTTGATGGGCTCCATCACGAATCCGGTACTCCAGAATTATGCGCCGGTTTCCATCGCGATCGCCAGTTTTCCTCCTGACGCGCCAGCCCTGGGAAGTTCGGTTCCGCTTGACACTGTCGGGAATCGAATCATGAACGCCGTCTATCGAAACGGATCCATCTGGGCGTGCAACACGGTCTATGCCAACGGACGCTCTGGTTGCCAATGGTATGAAATCGATGCAACAACCCGACTGGTTGTTCAGCAAGGTCTCGTTGACTCGCCTTCGTTGTACTACTTCTTTCCGTCGATCGCAGTGAATGCCACCGGTCACGTCGCAATGGGATTCAGCGGGTCGTCAGCATCTGAATATGCCAGCACATACTATACCGGCCGAAGTCCGTCCGACCCACCGGGCATGATGGCTCCTCCAGTGTTGTATCGAGCTGGCCAAGCGCCTCTCAACGTCATTGATGGGGCCGGCCGCAACCGCTTCGGGGACTACAGTTTCACGTCGATCGATCCCCAAGATGACCAGACATTCTGGACCATTCAAGAATTCGC
Organism: Phycisphaerae bacterium; assembly: GCA_030429365.1. Classification (GTDB taxonomy): domain Bacteria; phylum Planctomycetota; class Phycisphaerae; order UBA1845; family UBA1845; genus UBA1845. Next base: position 3,123 of record JAUIEW010000199.1, on the reverse strand, counting down.
TCATTCAACCAACATCTGGGGAACGGAATTCGCCGTACTGCAATCGAGTGATTGCAACGGCAACAGCATCGAGGACGCTGACGACATCGCAATGGGAACCAGCCTGGACTGCAATGCCAACGCGATCCCTGATGAATGTGAATATGACTGCAATGACACCGGAATTCCCGACGATTGCGACGTCGCCAACGAGACAAGCGAAGATTGCAACGGCAACATCACGCCCGATGAATGTGAGTCTGATTGCAATGGCACCGGGCTTCCCGATGACTGTGATCTCGCCAATCAAACGAGCGTGGACTGCAACTCGAACGGTGCTCCTGACGAATGCGAGCTGATCGGCAACGATTGTAACTTCGATGACATTCCTGACGACTGCCAACTGGCTGAGTTGGTCGAATCACTGACGCAACCGACAGACTTGGACGCCTGCCTGACAAGTAATACGCAGATCGCGGTTTCGTCGCCACTAAGTGGTTTGACGTATCAATGGAAGAAGCTCTCGTCGCCGCTGGTTGAAGGAGTTGATGCAATCGGCACGCAGACCAACACGCTTACAATCCTAAATGTTGAGCCGTTTGATGCGGGCCTCTACTACTGCGAGATCAACAAAGGCTGTATTGAAACCGCCACGGAAATGGTGTTGTTGACCGTTCTACCGGAATTCAGCATTGTTCAGCAGCCAGCCGCCCTCTCGACCACATGCACCGGCAACACCGTGGCGATCGGCGTAGACGCTGTTGGTCCAGAGCTTACCTACCAATGGCTCAAAGACGGCTCTCCGCTTCAGGAACAGCCTGGAAAGTTTGAGGATGTCGATACCTCGATACTGCGAATCATCAATGCCAATACGGGCGACCTTGCAGAGTATTCCTGCATCGTCGGAGATGCCTGCGGAGCCAGCGAAACCACCACGTCCGCATTCCTGCAATTCGGCGATGCCTTGTTTGATGTCCAGCCGGTGAATCAATGCGTTTCCGCAGGCGAGACCGCTGTCTACACCGCCTCCGCCAGCGCCGCACCATTCTCCATATTTCGTCAGTGGCACAAGGACGGCGCGCCGCTGATCGACGGCGGAAACGTCTCGGGTGCATTTACCGATACGCTCACGATCCAAAACGTCTCGCCATCCGACGAGGGTTCTTATTCTTTGCGGGCGTTATCGCTTGGGGCCAGCTGTGTGGTGTTCAGCGAATCAGTCAACCTTGAGTTGGACTCATGCCTCTGCCCCACGCCCGGAGACATGGATTCAGATGGAGATCTCGACCTTGCTGACCTTCATGGTTTCTTGGGGTGCTTCGAATCGAATGTCGCGGATTCGACTGAGTGCGCGTGCGCGAATCTCGACGCAACCAACGACACGGTCGATTTGGATGACTGGGCCGCATACGCGAACCTCATCACGGGGCCATAGCACGGTATCCCAGACTGTTCCGACAGACTGAGACGCTGGCCGCGGCTTGACGGACTTGCGGCGTGATAGGCTTCTCATCTTTAGGCCTTGTTGTCGATCGCAAACTGAATGAAGTTCGCGAGGATTTTTTGTCCGACGTTCTGCGCCTCAGCGGACCGCAACCGGGTCAATGGCGTGTCGCTTTCCGTTGAGTTCAATAGACCGCGGGTTTTGAGCGCATCGTGCAATTCCGTCATGATCGCAGTCGTCACTTCGGGATGAAATTGAACAGCTCGCAAGAAATTCCCGATCGCGAATGACTGGATTTCTGTATGCGCCGAACTGGCCAGGCGCTTCGCCACGCTGGGAAGTCTGATGCAAACGTCTTCATGACACGCGTGAGCCGTAACACTCTCTCCCAGATTGCGAAACAGATAGTCATCCGTATCGGCGGCAGAGATACTGACATCAGCCACACCAAACTGACGCCCCATCGGATGTCGTTGAACATCCCCGCCAAAAGCGCTGGCCATCATCTGGTGACCAAAACACACGCCCAACGTCGGTACATTGACGTCGAGCAATTCACGAACCCAGTTTCGATATACGGTCAAACGCGGGTTTGATTCGTTGACCGAATGCGAACTGCCCGCGAGGATAATTGCGTCAAATCCCGATGCATCGGGACAGTCTTCGCGCAGCACGTCGACAACCGTAATGGCCAATTCATCCGCCTTGATGGCATCCCGGAACCAAACGTCGTAATCTCCTGACGCGTTGATAACTTCCGGATACGTGGAATCAATTTTGACGACCAGCAGATTCAGCGGCATGATTCACCCTCAAGAATGCTCGCGTCCAATACGCATTGATTACGTTGGTTACAAACAGCGATCGCGTTTATAAGGGTCAACGCACGACATATTCCCTATGATTGACGCATCGACGTCAAGCCGAATTCGGCTGGATGCAAATGGAGATTGATGATCAGGATGACTGCCCCCACATCGCTCGACGCAATTCCCGATGATATTCAGGTTCCAGTGCGCGGATTTTCCGACCTGGTGAAGCAGGTTTGTGGCGAACACGCGCTTTCGTTGACGCTGATCGGAGCAGCCGCAACCGGCGATTCCATCCCACCGAAGGCGTCCATTCGCAGCGTGTTGGTATTGGACTCGGTCGATCTTGCCATTCTGCGCCGTATCGGCGAGCAAGGGCCCCGATTCGGGAAACAGCGGATCGCCGCCCCACTGATCATGACGCCCCCGTACATCCAAGCGTCGTGCGATACGTTTCCCCTCGAACTCCTCGAAATCAACCAGAATCGATGCGTTGTGTTCGGCGACGATTACTTTGCCGACCTTTCATTTGAAAACTCAGACATACGCCACCAGTGTGAACGCGAATTAAAAGTGTTGGCGATCACACTGCGTCAGGGATTGCTTGCGTCGACTGGAAATGAGTTGGTGATCGGCGAAGTCATGCAAAATGCGGGCGAAGGCCTGCTCCGGGTCATGCGTGGCATGCTCTGTCTTAAGGGGCAACATGAAAAGCAACCGGGTCCGCGGATCGTTGATGCCATTGAAAAGCTGACCGAACGCAACCTCCCAGGCATTCGCGCAGCGGTGCGGATCGCGGCCCGAACCACGTCGGATCGAAGACGTGCAGATTCCAGGTCACGATCGTCGCCCGGTAGCCCTCGGCGGTCTGCACCAGCCGCCGACCGCCCG
>JAUIEW010000449.1 GCA_030429365.1 Phycisphaerae bacterium | reverse complement strand
ACGCAACGGTGAATTGGTTATCAATGGCTCAGGCGAACCGCCGGGGTTCAGTGCTCCAACGATCGACCAGGAATCCATGTGGCGCAGCGAACGCGTGGATACGAGCGGCCCCCCGGTGACCGAAACACTTCGCACATTCGGCGTGGCCCGCGTCATCGGTGCTGACAGTTCAGGCAACGGTTCGGCGTGCGGGGTCGGTCTTTTGGGATGCGGCGGCGGAACGGCCGGCACATTGCTGTTGACGATGTTCGGTCTTGGATTCTTGAAACGCCGAACGCGGGCATAGTGCGTCCATCGGCGTGCAGATTCGTCCATACCCAGGTATTCAATTGGTCTCAATTGCGAACCGGATGCGCGATGGTGCGGAGCCGGGTCGCCCATTCATCGCTGTGTCCACATTGGCCGGGGCAATTTTCAGCCATTTGAGCAACAATTCTGTGTCCTAACCTTGTCCGAATTGAGGCGAATGATCTGCGCAGATATTCATCTTTCGTTCGCATAAGGGTCTGCGCTATAATGCAGATTCTTGGGTTCGACCAATTCTCGACTAAAAAACTAGGCGGAACCAGTTCACACGTCATTTCAAAAGCACGCGTAAGGAGAAGTTGTATGCCGGGTCACCGATTGCACATCTCAGTCCTGACGTTTCTCTTGGCCGGAGCCCCAGCCTTGGCAGGTTCGGGCGGATCATGGGTCGAATTTGTCGATGCGACGAGTTCACGATTGGTCGCTGACCCGTCGTTGGGCGTTAATGACGGCGAAGAAAAGGACTACGCATTTGGTGACGTGGACAAGGACGGTGACATTGACATCATCTGCGTTCGCAAACAGGAGTTCACGACCACCGGTCGCCGCCAAAACGTCTTCTTTATGAATCAAGGCATCGCCGACGGTCAGGCGATCGACGGCGTCTTCGTCGACATGACCAGCACGTATATGACCGATGCCGATGACGGTGGTCAGGGCTTTCTCGATCTGACCAACGATCGCGACGTCATCTTGGCTGACGTGAACAATGATACCTGGCTCGACATCGTGACGGTTTCGACGTTGAGCGACGGCCTGCCCAAGACGATTTCTCACCCCCGCATTTACATCAACAAGGGCGAGGTTGGCGGCGTGTGGCAGGGATTCCGCTACGAAGTAGGGCGCATCCCGCAGCTGACCACAATTGGAACAAATCTTGCCGTCGCGCCGCGACTCTGTTCGGTGGCGGCGGGCGACGTTGATGGCGATGGCTTCCTAGATCTTTACGTCGGTGACTACGACAGCGATGGCGTTGGTTCGGCCCCGCCGGAAAACCCGGCTGAGGACGTCAACGACCGATTGCTGATCAATAACGGATCGGGAATTTTCATCGACTCGCGCGAAACCCGCATGACCAGCACGATGTTGCTGTCGGCATTCAGCATGGCCGTCGCCATCGTGGACATGAACGGTGACGGTACGCTCGACATTGTCAAAGACACCGCACTTCAAGATCCGCGCCGCGTTTCGATTTCATACAACAACCCGGCCAACGAGGGATTTTTTAGCGACTTTGACATCGTGTATGGCAACGCGCCGTATCACGTGACGGTGGGCGATCTCAACAATGACACCTTGCCGGACCTCGTGATTACCGACGACGGGCAGGACGTCTACATGCTCAACACGGGTAACGGTGGCGATGGGTTGGCCAACTTTGTGCAGCAACCATTTCAGCGGGCGACCGGTTCGGATGGCGAGTTTGGCGGGAACCATGTCATCGCGGACATGAACAATGACGGGTTCAATGATGTGATCATCGCCGACGTCGATGTGGACAGCCCAGG
>JAUIEW010000198.1 GCA_030429365.1 Phycisphaerae bacterium | reverse complement strand
AACGCTGAGCCTGCTGGCGCTCGGTGGACTAATGCTGCTCCGTCGCCGCTAGACTGCAATTCTGCTATACGCCACTGGGTGCATGTCACTCAGTGGCTTGGGTTAATCCAATGCCCGCCCGCACTCCGGGCAAACGCCGCTGACGTTACCAGTCAGGTCGTATCTACACTTTCGACAGTGACCAGTCGGCGGTCGTCGATCGCGCCGAAGCAAGTAAATCCCAGGAACGCCTGTTACAACGAGAATGCACCAAAATGGAATTGACAGATGCCACGAACGCCCGCCATGGTAGAAAGGCCAAAGCCAATACCGGGGAAGATCATGTGTGTGTATTCGAAACCAGTAGAAGCCAGTTTTGTACCCCATGCCAGACGTGCCAGCACCGATAGAACCATCCTTCACAGCAACTCTGAAACATTCCCCTTTCCGTCGCCCGAGCCAATCACGCGTTGGATATGCGCGATCCCAACCGACACCCCAAAAGCAGCTGATCGGTAACCAAATCAAGAATATCACAAAGAGCGACAGGCACGCCCATTTGATCGCTTTCAGCAATTTGGTTCGAATCGTCAGTCTCATTGGCTTTTCCAACACTTACGCCATTGCGACAGCAGCCCAATTCAAGCCGCGCATGAGTTCTATTAGAGATTCCGTTGCAACACGCTTTTTTACAACGGACTTCATCGCTATTCTGTTCATTGATTGCTCCGGCCAACTAAGTAATTCGCCGGCCGTCCTTTGATACCAAGAATCCCAACACATTGACAATCCTGTACCGATTTCTGATACCCTGCTGTTGATTGCACGTGTAAATCACAAGAAGCCAAAGGATAGCAGATGCCCGATTACGAAGAGGTCATTGAGGCGCAGTTGAAGGACGGCTGGGCCCACCTGAAGGAAGGTAACCCGCAACTCGCGAGACTCGAATTCGAAGCCGCACTCGAAGAAGATCCGTTTTCACGCGAAGCCTACGACGGAATTCTCGAATGCCGAAAAGCTCGATTCTGGTTCTATCGAATGGTGCAACGGTATGGCGTCAAGTTTACCGATGTGGTGACAGGCAACGGCAAGCTATCAACCGGATGGTTCCTGGCGATCTTTGGCGCAATCCCGGGCGGGCTACTTAAGACAATTCGCACGTCGCCTGATCTTGGCCCGGTTCTTTGGCCCATCGTATTGGCGATGCTCGGGTATCTGGTTGTGTCGCAGTTGGCCGACAACATCGCCACGATCGCACTGCGCTTAAGCGGCGACGAAGACGAGCCCATTGCGACGTCGTACGTGGTCAATGCATACCTGGGAATCGTGTTTCTGCTTTCGACGGTAGGCTCGGTTGGTCTGTATTTTCGGGTCGATCACATTGCGACGTTACTTGCGGCACTACTCTTGTTCATACTGGTCGTATCAATCGAGGCAACATTCAAACCGCGGCTTGGGCAGATGCGCTGGGCGATGGTCGCCTTTCTGCTTGGCCTCATCGGATGCGCGACAGCCACCGTTGCAATTGCCGCAATCCGCTGCGAAGGAACAGACTGGAACGAACACATACCAGCGTCAGCCGGCATCTGCTTTCTGATCGTAATCGCCGGCGTCGTTGGTTCGCATCCACTCGCCAACATGCTCCTGCAATTAGCCGATCGCGGTATCAGCCACCTCGACTTAAGTATGTATGCCAGCAATCCAGGGAAGTTCGAACTCGACGAATCGAAACTGATGCTGCTGCATCCGGAACTCTATGGATGGCGGGCGCTGTTTCACGGGTGGTTCTACAGCGAGCGAGGCGTGTCGGCGAAAGAAGCCCGCATCATGCTCCGCGAGAATCTCATCCATGGTGATTCAAGGGCGGCAGTCGTGATCGAAACTGAACCACTGCGGGTCGCAGCGTACACGGACGAACTCGACTGCATCGCCATCCTGGAATTCAGCAAGAAGATTTCGTCGCGACTTGATGTGCGCAAAGGCGATCGACTTCTCACCGTCAATTCCTTCAGCAATGATCCGCCCGGTGTTGATCTCAGACCCGGACTGAATGCGCGGGGACGATTCAACAACTTCTGGCCCATCGTGGTCCAATTCATGACGAACGACACGGCGCCAGTCAAAGAGAGGATGGCCAACATTTCAAACGAGGAATGGGCGCGGCTTGTCGAACTGAGTAAGCAGTATCTCAGAGCCCCGTGGACAAAACCGAGAGACGGACGCCCCCTGTTATCCCATGTGCCACCGCAGATGTTTGAGTAATCACCACCTGTGCGATTCGATCGATGATCTCAAGCGCCTGGTGCATCAGGTGATCATATCCACAAACCGGCCCAGGAGCAGATCGGATTCCGGCGTGGGGACGGGGTTGCTTGTCAGCGTCTCGAAGACATCGTCGTCGGGTACGTAGCTATCACGATAGAATCCGAGGCGCTCAATCAGGCGGGCGGCATCCATCTCGGCGTGGAACTGGGTTCCGTATACGAGTTTATCTCGCAGGCGAAAGACCTGATTGCGGCACCGCTGACTGTACGCCAGTTCAACCGCTTGTTCGGGCAGGCGGACAACGTAATCGTGGTGCCCCATGTGCCCGAAGAAGGAATGGGGCAATCCTTCAAACAGCGCGTCCTTCTTGCCATCATCGCTCAGCCAAAGGTTGAACGTGCCGACTTCTTCATGAGCGATATCAGTAATGACCTTACCGCCGAGCACCTTCGCAATGAACTGATGACCCCAACACGATCCGAAGATGGGCCGATCCGCGTCCACCAGTTTCAACACCAGGTCGGTCATCGGCCCGGTGAAGTCATAGTCTTCGGTCACCGTGTGCGCACCAGCCCCTCCGAGGATCACCGCCGAATAAGGATCGACGTCGCCCAGCGAGATATTTGGTTCCTCTGTGACATTTAGCGTGTGCAACTCCACGCGGTCGGGCCCGAGCCTCTCGGCAAAACAGTTACGCTCGTGTTCGGCGATGTGGCGCTGATCGCGAACCTGAATCAACACGACCTTGGTTTTTCCCTTCAACTGATTCATCACACCTCGATATCGTTTTAGTACTTACAAGACAAATTAAGCCGGCTAGGAGAAGTGAGCCAAACGTCGATTCACCCCGTTCGTTCAAGCACCGCTTAAAGAGTTGGGCGACTAAGCGACACGTCGCCCCGGTTTCAGACCCGCACTTCCACGCCACGGGTGGGCATTCCCACACCCGCCCACATTGATACACAACTTCTTACGGCTCAACCGGGCTTGTCCGATTCCGTTTGACGACCAAGACGGATATGTTACCCAATCTCACAGAATAATCGAAATCCCGCCTGACGGATGGCGTGTGGGTCCATCGTCGTCGATTGCGGAATTCCAAACCGCCTCGCGCGGTCAAAACAACTCTTTGGAGACGCCCGAATATGAACAGGCAATTGTTGTCAACCCTGGCAGTTGTGATTGCTGCCGCCTGCGTGATGCCGGTTCGCGCAGAAAACCTCCCGAGCGACGAGCGCATCCAGACCGGAACGTTCGACAACGGTCTGAAGTGGATGTATCGCCAGCACGACAATCCGCCCGGGCGGATGGCGATGATGATCCACGTGTCCAGCGGTTCGCTGAATGAAAAGGAATCGCAGCGCGGGTTGGCCCACTTTTTGGAGCACATGGCCTTCAACGGAACCGAGAACTTCGCACCTGGCGAGCTCATCAAATTCTTCGAGAGCATCGGCATGGAATTCGGCGCCGACCTCAACGCCTTCACGAGTTTCAACCAGACCACATACATGCTGTTCACACCTGAGAACACGACGGCCCAGGTCGATGAAGGCATGATGGCGTTGAGTGATTACGTCTTTCGTGCGTTGTTGCTCCAGGATGAAATCGACAAGGAGCGCGGAGTTGTCGTTTCGGAATGGCGATCAGGTCGAGGTGCCCAGCAGCGAGTGTTTGATCAACTCGTCGAAAGCATCCTGGGCGGAACCCGGTTTGCCGAACGCATTCCGATCGGCTTGCCGGAAGTTCTGAACACCGCCAATCGCGACGAATTCGTCGATTACTACCGCACGTGGTACCGGCCCGAATTGATGACCCTCATTGTCGTCGGCGACGCACCGCTCGAGCAGATCAAACCCATCATGGAAAAATGGTTCGGTCAGTACAAAGCCACCGTCCCAGCGCGCAAGCAGGAGTCGGCAGGCTTCAAACCGTTCGTCGAACAGCGGGCATTTGTTTTCAGCGATCCGGAGCTCTCAGACTGCGACGTCAGCCTGTACAACATCAGCCCGGGTCGGCCTCCGGTCACAACGGTCGCGCAGGCCCGCGAAGAGATGGTCGAGAGTGTCGCCAACTGGATCGTCAACCGACGCCTCGAAGAGCGGGTCCAGAATGGTTCGGCCACCTACCAGCGATCACGCGTCAGCGTCGGCAACTTTTTCAATGAAGCGATGATGGTCGATGCGTCGGCCAACGGTGAGCCTGGGTCATGGAACAAGATGCTCGACGAACTCATCGTCGAGTTGTCACGGGCCAAGGAACACGGATTCACCGAGCGCGAACTCGAACTTGCAAAGAAAGAAATCCTTGCCTCCGCCAAGCGCGATGTCGAACGCGAGCCGACGCGCAACGCGCGTGGCTTCCTGTTCGAAATGAATAGTGCAGTGACCAGTGAGGAACCGGTTCTCTCGGCCAAGCAGCAACTTGAATTGACCGAAAAGCTCCTGCCGACGATCACCACCGAAGAGTTGTCCAAAGCTTTCAATACGCACTTTGGCGCCCAGACGTTTGCATATGTCGTCACCGCGCCGAAAAAGGACGACATCAAGTTGCCGACCTCGGAAGAAGTGCTAGCCGCCGCCAAGGCAGCTTGGAACATCAAGACGGAGCCGATCAAGGAATCGTCCGCTCCGACCGAACTTCTCGCTACAGCCCCCAAACCGGGCAAGGTCGTTGACAAGAAGACCGACGAAGACCTCAAGGTCACCAGCGCCTGGCTCGACAATGGCGTCCGCGTGCATCACCGCTTCATGGACTACAAGAAGGACCAGGTGATGATGAGCATCAGCCTCGCGGGGGGCCGCATCGAAGAGAACAAGAGCAACCGTGGCGAGATTGATCTGGCGGCGTATGCATTGTCCGCCCAGCCAGCCACCAATCGCCTCACTTCGACCAACGTTCGTGATATCATGACCGGCCATACGATTGGCGTGGGCGTCTCACCGACACCCGACACCGTCATGCTGTCAGTCATCGGTTCGCCCAAGGAACTGGAGACCGGACTCAAGTTGGCCTACGCCCTCTTGACCGATGGGAAAATCGAAGAAAGCGCCGTCAATGTCTGGCGACAGCAGCAGAAACAGCAGCGCGTCTTCGCCCAGGCCCTGCCGCAGTTCAAGGCTTACGAGGCGTTGATGGAAGCCGTCTCGGGCAACGATCCGCGACTGATGCCGCTGCTTCCCGAAGATCGCGTCGAAGCGCTCAGCGCCGACGCCGCCCAAAAGCGTTGGGACAGCTTCGTGGCCAAGGCTCCGATCGAAGTCGCAATCGTTGGCGAGATTCCGCTCGACCGTGCGATGGCGCTGGCAAGCCAATACGTTGGTTCTCTCCCCAAGCGCGAACGCGAAGCGAGTTACCTCGACGCGCTGCGGACGGTCGCACGCAAGGAAGGACCGTTGGTTCACAACGTTGACGTCAACACCATGACCGACAAGGGAATGGCCATCGCCGGTTTTGTCGGTTGTGAAGCCCAGAACGTTCACGACAGCCGGGCGCTTGAACTCAGTTCCGAAATTCTCACGAGCCGTTTGATCCGCCGCATCCGCGAGGAGTTGGCGATCGTGTACTCGTTGAGCGCATCGAACCGTCCGTCATCGGCCTACCGCGATTCGGGCATGTTCATGTCGCAGGCGCCGTGCGAACCTACGAAGGCCCAACAGGTTGTCGAAGAGGCACACAAGATCTTCGGCGACTTTGCGAAGAACGGTCCTTCCGATGAAGAACTGTCCAACGCCAAGAAGCAGGTCAAAAACAACCTTGACGAGGACATGAAAGAACCGGGCTATTGGTTCAGCGTCCTCCAGCGACTTGACTTTCATGGCATGAATCTCGCCGATGAGAAAGCGCTGCCGGATGTCTATGACAAGTTCACGGCCAAGGATCTGGTCAGCGTGTTTGGCAAGTACTACAAGCCAAGTCGCCTGTTCCGTATCACAGCCGTCCCATCGGGAACGGATGCGAAAGCGAAGGAAGCGGCCAAGACGGCTGCGACTTCGGGATAACGTCAGGTCGAATCCCACAATCAAGACCCTTTGACCAATGGGGTAAAGCAAGGGCCCGTCGGGGAGACCCGGCGGGCTTCTTTGTGCGCAACCTGCGACATCGAATTGGCGGCATTGCATTGAATCAGGCGAAGGTTCTGGTCGACGTTGTGCATATTTGTGTTTGGGCAGGATGCAGGTTGCCCAACGCCGATCCCGACACATAGAATCAATGCCAGTACAATGGACCGGCGAAATTGTAATGGCAGAAATTGAAGCGCGCCGGCCAAATATAACAACGGAATTGCGATATCGAATTGAAATCGATGCCGCAGCCCATCGCCAACCCAACAACTTCAACAGGTGTCCCCGTGGGCGGAACCGTATTCTGGATCATCGTCGCAACAGTATTCGCAATCATGTTCGCGGGCCAACCCCGCAACTGCTGCCGATCCTGCGGCGCCAAAAACCGAAACGTCGCCAGATTCTGCGGCCAATGCGGGAAGAAAATTCGGAATCGATAGAGGCGTTCAGCGATGTCGGCCCACTAAGGCTTGGCGATCCTTCACGATTCAATTGGGGGGTTCGACGAACAACAGAATTGCCATTGTCATAACCACGAGAATCCCAAACAAGACGGCATGGATGATGACGCCGCGTTTGAGTTCACGTGTTCGATATTCTGGGAAGAAGAGGGCCGACGATAATTCCGTACTGGATACCAACCCCTCCAAGAAAAGCGAAACCCAATAATAAGTCCGCAAGCGCAGAGTCCTTCTTTGCAAGTCCCGACAATACTGCACAAAGAACAACGTGCGGCCAGCCCCACACAGACCAGAGAATTCGTTTCCCTGGATTCATTTTGGGCACAGCCCTCGGATGGATGGGCAAACTCAGGACTAACTGCAATAGCATTTGAGCATTGCATTTTCCTTCGCGACTCAAGTCAACCAAATAGCCCAACAAACCCACGCAATTCCAACCAGGATTGCATGAATCAAGACACCGCGCACCAACTCGCGAGACCGATACCGCGGAAAGAAAATCAGATAGATTGGACCGACTAGAATCCCGTAGTAGATGCCAAATGCGCTCAGAAAACTGCACGCCATGAAGAAATCAGCAAGTCCCGAGTCTTTCCTGGGCCATTCAACCAGGCAAGCAAATAAAAGGGCAGTTGGCCACGCCAACACCGACCAGAGGACTCGTCTTCCTGGATTCATTCCCTTTGCATCGTCAAGGACTTCGCTCTAATCGATTTGCCCAAAGATCAGGAACCTATCCGCTTGTTGTCGGCGAAACTGCCGTCTCCGGTTACGATTTCTACCTGCCCTTTCGCCGCCCCCATTTCTTTTCAGCCTTCGTCCAAAGCGCTTGCGTTTCGTCATTGGCTTTCTTGGCTCGCTTGGCGTCGAGCTCGTCGGGTGTGAATTCAGAAAGGGGAGGCAGCGATCTGGCTCTGTCCTTTAGTCGTCGTAGAACGCGAGTGATCCTGGGCTTGTGGTAGTCTAGATGAGCGAACTCACCGAGTAGTTCATAGCAAGTCTCCTCAAGCGAGGTGGAGTCCTGGGGCGCTTGGCGAATCGACCTCTTGAGATCATCGAACTTTCTGGTCAACTCCTCGCAACACCAAAGAAAGTGTCTGATGTCGTAGTCGAAATCGTCAATTTTCTTCTTTTGGGGCACACCAATCAATTCGAGCGCTTTGTGGACATCGCCTGTATACCAGTGACCACTCTTTGTTCGGACGCTTCTCGGTTCAAACAACTCTCGTGCCATCTCAGTGGTCCAATTGCAATTGGAGGAAACTGTTCAACTGCTGGTGGTCGTAGTCTCGGTGACTTCCGGCTTCAGTTTGCTTTCGAAGAAGTCGGCCAAGCGCTGGTAGAACTCGACGCGGTTTTCTTCTTTGCGGAAGCCGTGGCCTTCGTCTTCAAAGATGAGCAGTTCTGAATCCTGGTTGCGTTTCTTGAGGGCTTCGTGAAGTTGCTCGGCTTCGTGGACCGGGACGCGCGGATCGTTTCTACCATGGGCGATGAGGATCGGCGTTTCGATGCGATCGACGAGACGGATCGGGCTGATGGATTCGAGGAATTCCGGATCGCTTAGCGGGCCATACTCGACCTCGCGAAGGGCGCGGCGATAGCCTTTGGTGCGTTCGAGGAAGGTCTTGAAGTTGACGATGCCCACCACGTCGCATGCCGCGCCGAAGAGCTTCGGCGCCTGCGTGATCGTGGCCACCACCATGAACCCGCCATAGCTACCGCCATAAGCACCGATCATCCGCGGCTGACTGTAACCGTTGTCGACAAGCCATTGAGCCGCTTGCACCCCGTCGCGCACGCTGTCCATGCGCTTCTTGTAGTTGTCCATCTCCAGATAGCGCTTGCCGTAACCGCTGCTGCCGCGAACGTTCGGCGCGATCACACCAAACCCGCGCGACAAAAAGTACTGAAAGCTGCGTACGAGCCCGGGGCGAAACTGCGATTCGGGACCGCCGTGGTAACTGACGATGAACGGAATCGCCGTGCCCTTCTTGTAACCTTTCGGCGTGTAAAGAAATGCCGGCACTTCCAAGCCGTCAAACGACTTGAAGCGAATCAACTCGGGCAGGCTGAAGCGTGCGAGGTCGATCCCCTGCAACTCGGCTTCGGTCATCGCGACGGGGGCATCGTTCGGTTTCGACCGCGACCACGTGTAGATCACGCCCGGATCGTTCGAGCTTTCGACGCGATAGAGAATGTGATCGCCACGCAAACGCACGTTGCCGACAAGACCCTTCTTACACGGCGGCCCGTCGACTGGTTTGAAATCCGGAAGCGTGCGCAGATGCATCGTGCGGTAGCCGTCTTCGTTCAGCATGACAGCCGCCAACGTCCGGTCATGGTTGATCGCCACGCCGTCGATTTCGTTGTGGTTGAATTCGTCAGCCACCGGTGAAAGCTTGCCGGTCGCCAGATCGAGTCGCTGAAGCGTGCGCAGGTCGCCGTGATAGTTCGTGCTGACCAGAAAGGTCTTTCCGTCTGCGAGATACCCTTCAGGGCTGAACGAGCATTCTTCATCGGTCGGCGTGACTTCGCGGGTAGCGCCGGAATTGAGATCGATTTCAAACAACTGCGAATAGGTCGACGAGTTGTACTTGCCCACCATCAAACGCGACATGTCGGGGCTGAAGTCGGCAGGATAGAAATAACCGCTTTTGTCATGCACGCATTTCGATGTGCGCGACTCCAGATCGTAAACGTAAACATAAAAGTCGTTCTTGGATTTGTCGTTCGCCCGATACGCAAACCCATTCGAATCGCTTCGCCAGACGACCGACCCGAACACGGTCTCGCGATCAACCAGCAGCGGTTCAATCTTCTCCGTCTTGGTGTTCAGCAAGTAAAGATCGTCCTGCTCGTCACCGCCGATCGACGCCCCGAATATGATCCACGCGCCGTCGTCCGAGATGGAGTATCCGCTGATACCGTCCTGCAGATTCGTCAATGCTTTGGGTTTGTCGGTGGCCGACTTCTTGCAGAAGAGTTGATAGACGCCTTCGGGATCGTCGATCATGTAGAACGTCCCGTCGGGCGCAAGGTCACCGGAACCTGGCGCACTGATCTTGATGAACTGGGCCA
>JAUIEW010000197.1 GCA_030429365.1 Phycisphaerae bacterium | reverse complement strand
AAACATAACCGAACCAGTGCCCAAAGCCGTTGCCCTTGCTCCACATTCGCCCATCATTTAGCGCACCACAGTGCGGACAAGGGCAATACGTGCGCGCCCAGGTGGGAGCCTCACTCTGCTTGTCGATCAACGTGACCTTGGGAATTCGCTGCCCGAGGAATAATTCGTTGAATGCGATTCCGGGGTTGATCATCCAGTGCAGGATCAGCGGGTGCGACCAGTTCCAGACTTTGTATCTGTCCTTGTCGAAATCGGTTTTCATGGTGACCCTCACTTGGTTCAACATTGGATACGGATTTGCTGCTTCAGCGGGTAGACCCGGTCCAAACGCCGCTAACTCGGCGTGCACCTTTCCGAATAGAACTACGGATTCTGCGTTGTCGGTCGGTTATGCCAAATTGCCTCCACCCGATCCCGCCCAGTTTTCGCGTGCGAGCTTCGCTTGTTCAGAGAGCGCCTTCCGCAGTCGGTCCAAGAGCAACAGAGTCATGATTCCAAACACAAATATGGCCAGCCCAATAACCGCTCCGATGCACCCCATTGCTGCGAAACCGCCTCCTGCTGCTCCAGTTGCCAACGCACCTGCCGCCGTAATCGCCATCACCACGCCCAAGCAGAGCCCAAGAAGCAATGAAATAAGATACGCCCAGCGCAGAAATCTCGCGCGGTCAGCAAGGGACGTATCGGGGATGCGATTGGCAAGCTGTTCGTAGTAAATGAATTTTGCAAACTCACCTGCGAGCCCGATGAGCCCCATCCCAGCGATTAGAAACATGAGAATCGTGTCGAGCGGTTCAGTCGCCAGGACCCTGTCAGGAATCAATTCCAACAACGTGCTTGCAATCCCGACGATAAGGGCGATGCGCACAACCCGACGAGCCGTAATGTTGGTGTCTTCCCCGATTATTTTCGGTTCAGGCTCGGTAAGGAGCCATGCCCCATAGAAATCGGCGACCGCCACTGCGAAGAAGAGAAGTTCGGCGAGCTGTAGGCTGACGACGCCCGCAGGCATCAAGACCGCGATCAAGACCTTGGCGAGCACCATCCACAATATGATCTTGATTCCCATTGCGAGCTTGTCCACCCAGTCCGGGTCGGCAAAGCGCAGCATATCGCCTCGAATCGACAAGCCGACCGGCGAACCGCATTCCGGGCAGATGCCTTCTTCCCGCAATCCCCGAAGGTTGTAACCGCAACGGCGGCAATAGTGGTCGATGCCGATGACGCCGGAAGCGTCGAACATTGGGCCGCTCTCAAACTCGTAAGATTCCATCGAATCGCTCCGCAATGGTAGCCGTGAGATTTGCAATGGTTGCCAGAACCTCATGCTACCGAATCGAGTCAGATCAAACTACCATTTGTTTGGATCGGGTTGTGATTTGGTCGCGATCGGGCGGAGTGTGGGGGGATTGGAGCGTTTGCAGGTAGGGGGCGCAGGTATTTGCGAAGACGAAGTTCGGACGAGAGACGGGTAGCTACTATTGGAATACATTTCGGGCCGCCCGTCGCGCTGGGCGGCCCTTGCTGGATGCTGCGCTCAGCAATTGGGGTGTTGCTTCTTTCCCGTTCCCCTTTAGCCTCGGCGCCTCAACACGAATACGCCACCGACGGTCAGGAATATGAGCGTGGCCGGTTCAGGCGATTGGGGGTTGAGGTTCCAGAACTGGCCAATCACACCCTGGCGCGACCCGTCGAACACTTCGGCATAAAGCAGCGCCTCGAAATCGGGATTCGCGTGGGCGGTGTCGATGTCGCCCAGGTACACATCAAACGGCGTATCGTCGGTGCGCATGACCGCGCCGGTGATGGGCAAACCTGTGGACGCGTCGACCGGCGTGACTTCGTATGCGGCCAACGTGGCGAGATCCAGCGTGTCGTTAATGTCTTCAAGGTTCAGCAGGTCAGCTGGTATGTTGACGAATGTCCGGATGTTCTCCCAGCCAGCCGATCCGCCTGGACTCTCCTCAAAGAAACCCGGTGCGATGTTCAGGTGCATGTGGACTTCCGGATCGCCGCGAATCTCGGTCATCTCGTACGTGATCGCCAGCGATGGGCCGACCTTCATACCGTTGTTCGTCCAGTAGGCATCCTGAACCAAACCGGAACCCAGCATGTATGCGCCGATGTGGGCAATCTCGCCGGGGTTCACCACCGCGCCCGACCAGCGCAGCTTCGTGTCCTGGTCGCCGTCGTTGTCAAAGTCGCCATTCGAGACGCCGAAGTTCGGAAATGGCGCACCCAACAGCACGTCGGCTCCCGTTGGGCTGAACGTCGGCGAATCGACGATGATCTCAAAATCGTTGGCCACCTGGCCCGAGATGTTCTGAAAATCCCAGTTGAGCCAGGGATCGTGCCAGAGCACATCGCCTCGGGCGGCAGGCGTCGCCACCCATGCAGCGATCCCAAGCGACAAAATGAGTACCCGTTTCGTATTCATGATCCGACCTCCTGTTTTGATTGGTTTCAAGTGTCTCGAAGCGAGGCGAATTCCGCGCGCACATCGACCGTTCGTCCAGCGCTTCAAGTTCCTCTGCACGATTGGGTAGGGGTAAAAAGAAAAGAGAGCACCTGCACAGCAGGCGTCTCTCTCACGCGTCCCGTTAAGACTTCGAACTGTCTACCACACTATGCGCGGCGAACGGCGGGATGCAAACCCATTCGGGAATCTCAAACTTGATTCAGGAATTTCAAACTTAGGTTGGCCTGATGTTGCGTGGGGAAGATCGATCGACTGATTCCCGCATTCGGCGGCGATACTCCAGGGGAGTATGCCCGGTTTGAACCTTAAAGAGATGACTGAACCAATGGGCGTTGGAGTGCCCGGTCTTACGCGCGATGCATTTAACCTGCCAATCGGTGTTTCGAAGCATGTTTTTTGCCTTGTCGACTCGCAATTCCGACAAGTACTGCTTGATGCGAATTCCAATTTGCTCGACAAACAGTTTGCTCAGGTAGTCAGGATGCACTTTGAGTTCCTGGGCGATCGAAGCGAGATTCAGTTGGGAATCGGTAAAATGGTTTTCAATGTGATCGATGGCGTTTTGCACGTGGACAGCCGTTGGACTTTCACGCGGCACTGTCCATCGTCGATCCAATGTCGCAGCGGCTTCACGCTTCGTGCGGTGCGAGTCGACGCGCGAGAGAAAGTTCTTTTCGCTGCGCACGAAATCCTGAACGAGAATGTCGAAAACTTCGATGCGGTCTTCAAATTCCTCAAGTGTAATGCTGGCTGCGGTCACGAACTTGATGGCGGCCAAACATCGTCCGGAAGCGACGATCGGAATGAGGGCGCAGTAGCGTCCGCGGTGGCAGACGTGCCAGCAGGTTTGCAGGTTGCGGCTGAGTTGGCTCAGGTGCGCCTGCCACGAATGGCGGCAGGCGTCGGTTCGCGTATATGCCGCGCAAGCAGGATTGGCCGGAGGCTGTTGTGCGGCGGCTGACTGCTGAAATCCGGGCAGGTCGAGCGGGACAAGGACTGTTTCGAAGTCACTGACCCATTCAAACCGTTTCAGCACGCGTTCGTAGACCAAACGAAGAAAGGATGCAACGGTGGGATCGCCCGGCGGCTTACCGTCGGTATTGTAGCGCTTGAGTTGCTTGAAATCGTGACCGGTAACCACGTCCCTGCCCTCAAGACTCAAGTATACGAGACAATCGGGCATGCGCCAAAATCAATGCAGCAATCGCAGGATTCCATGCCATCGGCATCGAAGGTGGGTCAAAAGCCATTGCTCGACACGATGTCGTCCCAATTGATCTTGTCGAACCGCAGCGGATCGATCCAGCAGCGAACACTTCCTTGCAAGAAACACCAGTGCGACGGCGTATTTTTCTTTGGGGCGGCTTCCACAAAATTGCCTGATTTGTAGAGCGCCTGCACATAGTATCCGCGACGGAGGTCCTCTTCTGTGATGGGGGTGCTGAGTGCTTCATGCGGCTTTGCGTCGTCGAAATAGAAGTGCCAACTGTCCAGATCATTGCCGATCCGAAATGAGCCTATCGGTGTGAACAGTCGGCCGCGATCCCAGTGGTGGTCATCGTCATCGCGAAAGTTCGGCATGGGGATCGGTTGGCCGTCGTATTCAATGCGGGATATCCGAGAAAGGCAGTGCGGACATCCCATCCACGGGACGGCATAATCCATGTGCCACTTACCGGCAGTCAGCGATTTGGAATAACGGTGAATACGCAGAAAATAGAAACCACCCATGATGATGGTGGCGATAGCGAGTGCGATTTGAAGTTTGCGAAGCGGCTTCATGGGCTTGTGTACCGCAACCTTAGAGCGATGGCGTCGTCTATGCTGGCATACTACCTCTGATCTGATTCTATAGCCGTTGGTCCGGAGCAATCAACGACGACGGTGTCGGTTTGTGTGTATACCGTGGTGTCGCGGTTCGGTTTCGGTTTTCGCGAATAGGTGATCAGTATGACGGATGCGATGATGATGAGTGCCGCGACCGATGTGCGGGGGGATAGCGACTCGTTGGCGAGTAGCGCCCCGAGAATCACCGCGATGACCGGGTTGACGTAGGCGTAGGTCGAGACATTCTTCGGCGAGCAGTTTTGCAGCAGGAAGTTATATGCCGTCAGCGCCAAAATCGCGCCGAAGACGATGAGGTAGCCCAACGAAAGCCATGATTTCGTACTGACAGCCGTGACGTCGAAAGTTCGCCACTCGCCGGCCAGCGTGCCGACGACAAAGAACACGATTCCCGCGCAGATCATCTGCAGCGATGCGCTCATCGTCGTCGAGCGGGGCAGGTTCACCCGTCGTGCATGCAGCGAACCGATCGACCAGAACACGCACGCCATCAGCAATACGATCCCGCCCATCGTGTGAATCGGTTCACCGCCGATGTCGGCAGGTCCGATGAGAATGAAGATTCCGACAAGCCCCAGGATCAGTCCCAGCGCGATCGAAGCCGTCGGCCGCGGTCCGCGATAAAGCAAAAAGTCGAGCGTCACCATCCAAAGTGGAACCGTCGCGATGAGCAGGGCGGCCAACCCGGATGCAACATGCTGCTCAGCCCAGCAGACCAGACCGTTGCCACCCAAGAGCATCAGGCAGCCAACGATGGCCGCAGACCGCCAGTTCGAAAGCGTCGGCATCGGGGCATTGCGCAATCGCAGGTAACCAAACATGATCGACCCGGCCACCAGGAAGCGCATGCCGGCCATCAAAAATGGCGGGATCGTCTCGATGGCGAAACGAATCGCGAGGTAAGTGGAACCCCAGACGATATAGACCGCTGCAAACGCCGCGACGATCAAGAGCAGCCGCGGCGATGATGGGGTGGTTTCAGACGTGTTGCTTCCAGACGACATCCAAGTGAACTCTATACAAAAGGTGGACCGTAGCGACACCCACTCCGGCGCCGACGGCAGTATTAGATGAAGTTCGAAAAAATCGACAACCCGCCCGACCAACAATTTGAATTGCCTGTCCAACGATCGGAGTTGTGTCGAGACTGTGCCCAGACGCCAGTCAACCGAACCCCACCCGAGCCACATAGTCGGATCTGATAGGGTAGGCACCCACCGGGCTAAATCCGTGCATATGTTGTGAACGCATGTAGATGGAGTCCCCAATTCGACCACCTAATGCGGCGGCGTCAGCAGGGTTAGACGAATACTGGTCACGATTGGTGTGGCAGCGACTAGCCGGTTTTGTTGCAAAACCGTTTGCACGTGTGAATAATCACACGGAGGCGCCACGACCTCTTGATTAATAGGTCGGGGCGAATCTCAGTGTGTCGACTTACTCCGGTAAAGTGACTCGATTCAAGAGAACAACCATGCCGAGCCCCCAACCGGTTGCACCGCCAAGTGAGCCCGATGTGGTTCCCTCGCCCAAACCGAAGCGGCGTGAAGAGCCGTCGCCTCAACCGAAGCCCAAACCAGATCCATTCAATCCTGATTGGCCGGAGACGCGGCCCATGCCACAGCCCAAAGCGCAACGACAAAAATGAATGAAGTTGAACTGCGCGAAGAAATCAACAAACGTCTGACGCTGAACTGGCTGATCCAAGGGGCCGCTCAGCACGCGGGAATGACGATTCACCATCTCATGCGTGACGAACTCGCCGCCCTCAATCCCAAACTACTTCTTAAGTATGACCAGTTTGCCGTCATGGGGTTACTTCAATATTGGCACCCCGAAGCAATGCTATTTATGGGCTCACCTTCGCGGTTCTGGCGTCGGGCTTCCACCAAAGCGAATCACCCGTTCTTTGGCCATCCGTTGCTATCAGTGTATGGCGGAACGCTTGCCGCCGAGGCGAAACGGCGCGTCTGCGAACGATGCAAGGAGAAAGGTGTTACGCGCATTCCGATCCTGCTTTCGTTTCAAGCGACCTATTTGATCTGTCGCCTGTGCTTTCTCGAGGAACCACACCGGCAGCGACTCGTTGATCTTGCCAAAGGAGCCGCCTCCGCTTTCTGGGGCATTTCGGTTGATAGGCTTTACGGAGATCTCACCGAAAAGATGGAAGTCGGCGATTCCATTGCCGCGAGCGGTCTGCAAGGAAAGATCATACGCGTCCTTGTTGCAGGATATAGCCGAGTCGAACGAGATGGCGATTCGCTCGTTGTTTACGGTCGAGCCAAGAACTTCCACCTGCTGACGCATGAGTTGGTCAAAGGGACGGCCGAGTTAATCTGCCTCCACGGACTAAACACATTAAGCGATGACGTTTACGCCAAGGTTACGGAAGCTGCGGACAAAATCGAATATGAATCATGGATGCTGCAATCCGGCGGAGAACTTTGGCGACGCTTGCTGGCCGTGACGCCCAAGGACCGTCCAATCGCTCACGTCCTGATGAACCTCGCACGCTTGCCAGCAAAGCACCTGGAGCCTGTGATTGCTGCCGTCATTGAAGATCCAGAACGCGCAAGGAGGCTTCTCGCGAATCTGGATGAGTGAGCCATTCGCATTGAGCGTTCGAAGAGTTTCACCTGGCACTCTGCCATTGCGAACGGGGCTTGAAACCCGCGCCGGATTGTCGTTCAATGTGCGGTTCAACCGGAGCCCACTTCTATGAAAACCATCATCGAGCCGTTTCGGATCAAAGTCGTCGAACCCTTAAAAATGACCACCCGCGAGCATCGCGAAGATGTGCTGCGTGATGCCGGTTTCAATGTGTTCCTCATGCCCGCCGAAGATGTGCTGATCGACCTGCTCACCGACAGCGGAACCGGGGCGATGAGCAGCGAGCAGTGGGCCGCGATCATGCGCGGTGACGAGTCGTATGCCGGCGCCCGCAGCTACTACCGTTTCGAGAGCCGCCTGCAACAGATCACCGGCTTCGAGCACATCATCCCGACGCATCAGGGGCGGGCGAGTGAGCGCATTCTCTTTGAACTCGTCGGCGGTCCCGACAAAGTCATCCCCAACAACAACCACTTCGACACCACCCGCGCCAACGTCGAACACAGCGGCGCCGAAGCCCTCGATCTGGTAATCGACGAGGGGGCCAACCCGCGCTCGCGCCATCCATTTAAAGGCAACCTCGACATCGACAAGCTCGAACGGCTTTTCAAAGACGTCGGGCCCGAGCGCATCCCGCTGGTCATGGTCACCATCACCAACAACAGCGGGGGAGGTCAGCCGGTCAGTTTGGAAAACCTAAAAGCCGTCCGCAAAGTCTGCGACCAATACAACACGCCGATGTTCCTCGACGCCTGCCGCTTCGCCGAGAATGCATTCTTCATCAAGGAGCGCGAAGCAGGGCAGTCGGATCGATCGGTGGAATCGATCGTTCGCGAGATGTTCGACTTGGCCGACGGCGCGACGATCAGTGCGAAGAAAGACGGGCTGGTTAACATCGGCGGCGTGCTGCTGCTTCGTGATGAATCGTTGTATCAAAACGCCCGCAACCTGTTGATCCTGACGGAAGGCTTCTCCACGTATGGCGGGTTGGCCGGTCGCGATCTCGACGCGATGGCCCAGGGTTTCGAAGAAGTGCTGCACGAAGACTATCTCACCTATCGCATCCGCAGCACCGAGTACCTTGGCAAGAAACTCCTCGAATCTGGCATTCAAATCGTCGAACCGCCGGGCGGCCACGCGGTTTATATTGATGCGGCTGAGTTCTGCCCGCACATTCCGTCCGCGCAGTTTCCGGGGCAAGCGCTCGTCGCGGCGCTCTATCGCCATGGCGGTATCCGCGCGGTGGAAATCGGCAGCGTGATGTTCGGCGAACACGCGAAGATGGAACTGGTGCGACTGGCGATCCCGCGCCGCGTCTACACGCAATCGCAAATCGATTACGTGATCGAGGTGATTCAGGAAGTGCACGCCAAGCGCGATGCGATACGCGGTTTGAAAATCGTCGAAGAGCCACCCGTCTTGCGACACTTCACGGCGCGCTTCGCCGAGGTGTAGGGGGCAGGTCCGTCATTCAAACTTGATGTTACGCCACATGCCAGCCGACCCAGCTTGTGCGCCAAGTCCCCAAGGACCGCGAGCGGGTCGACTACCCAACGGGCAACTCAGGGCGGGCTTTTCATCCATGACGACCTGCATCTTGTCTTTGGTGACTTCGACGCGAAAGCGCACCCATCGATCGAGTTTGAGCGTGTCGACAGGTGCGTAACCCAGTCGATTCCAGTTGTTGTCTGCGCTTTTGTATTCAAAAGCTGTCAGGCCGCCTCCGGCCACAATGGCGATCGAGAAGAAGCCATCTGATTGTCGGCCCAGCAACAGGTTGAGTTGTTGTTTCCACCCCGGAAGGATCTTGAATTCACCCGTGATTGCGTACGTGTCCTTGTTGTTGGGTGCTGTGTTCCAGGCGATCGCATTCTTCTTGGGAAAGGCAATCTGTGTCCATTCGTCGCCGGCTGTCTCGAGGGAACCGTAAAACTCTTCCCACTTCGGCTTCATGCCCGCGATGTATTCCTTGTACTTTGCATTGAGGGCACTCATCTTTTCCGACCCCAGCGCGTCGGCGACTATTCCCTTCAATATCTTGGGGTACTTCCGGCCACCTCCTTGTTGGCGTGCTTGCTTCATGATCGACTCAAGTGTTTCCCGGTCTGTCGAGTCGACCAACATGCGAAACAGCAGCCCGCGCAGCGCGTAGCGCTTCCTCCAGAATACGTTATCGATGTCATCGTTGAAGATTTCGTCGACCGATGGGAGGGAGTGATCCTTGAGCAGACCCTGGGCTTCCATGATCATCGTGCTGGTGGCCGGTTCGCTCTCGAAGCCCTGACTCCATCCACCGTCGGCGATCACCTTGTCTTCGATCCACTCTCCCGTTCCATCTGCAAACCAATTCGGGTGCGATTCGAAGTTCGGCATGATCGCATACCGTGCCAGATGGGCCGCCTCGTGCGCAATCAACCGCCGCGTCATCGTCGGGAGTCCGGTCTGCTTCAAGGTGTCGTCGGAACATTCAGGTTGAATGGCGATGTGTGCGGTTTGCGAGTCCCAATGTGAGAAGGCGAGGTTGTTCTTAAACTTCCCGCCCGTCAGTTTGAATTCCGCATCCATGTAGTCATCCGCGGTGCGGTATAGGTGGACATCACGCAGCCTGTCCGGCGCACGGTCAGTGACGGCGTAAAGCTTTGCAGCTACCGGCCAAACCATTTCGGCTGTCTCGAGTGCCTCCTTTGCAACTTGTTCGTTGTCAAAATGGCAGATGATGCGAAAGTACTTGCCAGATGGCGTCATCTCATCTGCGGCGCAGATCGCGGGTGCAAACATAAGACACAACACTGCAGCTTTTTGTCGATGCTCACGAATCATATTGGTCCTCCAATCCGGATTCGCAGTTCAATCAGGGTGAGTTTGTCTAAGGGCAGTGGTTGATCCCACCAAATACGATCGCGCTGCAGAAAAGACGCTGGCCCGAGTT
>JAUIEW010000196.1 GCA_030429365.1 Phycisphaerae bacterium | reverse complement strand
CATTTTTGCGGACCGTAGAATTCCTGAAAGCGTGGCCAACGATCCGATCCTGCGCGGTGAGTGCCTTGGCGGAGCGATGTACACGGAGGACTTCCGACGGCTGCTGAGCGTACTCGGCTGCCCCGACTATCGCGTCGTCGCAAGCCGCGAGACCGTTGTTCACGAACCGGCAATAAAATCCGCTGTCGGTGCAATTCGTTTCTTCTCCAAGACGATTCGGGCCTTCAAACTCGACGATTTGGAGGATATTTGTGAAGATTATGGGCAGGTGGCGACATATCAGGGTACGATGACTGAGTGCCCAACGCACTTTACGTTGGACGATCACCATGATTTTGTTGCCAAAAAACCGATGCTGGTATGCGGCAACAGCGCGTCGATGGTCAGCCGGACCCGTTTTGGCCGGCACTTTGAAGTCATCGGTTCGCGCAACACGCACTTCGGTGCCTTCGACTGCGGAACGGGCCTCCGCGACGAAGAGTCATCGGGCGGGGCTTGTTGCTAGACCCACGGAATAGCGAATTACGGAGAAGCAGTGATGAAGCAGAGCCCGAATGGACAGAAGAAACTTCTAGGTACATTGATTGTCTCAGGATGTTTTGTCGGCGCGATCGCCATGTTTGGATTCGGCTGCGACATCTTGAGTGATGGCATGCAAGATGGCGATTCCAGTCCGTCGCCAAGCAGTTCGGCCTCTCCTTCGCCTTCGGGATCTCCGTCACCTTCTCCATCATCATCGCCTGAACCGGATGCGTCACCGGAACCGGATGCATCACCATCGCCGGAACCAGATGCTTCACCGTCCCCGTCGCCCTCATCGTCACCTTCGCCGTCACCATCTTCATCGCCTTCACCGTCGCCATCGAGTTCGCCATCGCCTTCACCCATTGGGTCGCCATCCCCATCGCCCGCTGGCAATGAATGCACCGTCGATGCCGACTGCGATGACGGCTTGTTCTGCAACGGCGAAGAAAAATGTGAAGATGGCTTCTGCGAAGATCGCGATTCGCCGTGCGACGATCCCGGTGAAGTCTGCGACGAAGAAAACGATGTCTGCATTTAGGTAGACTCAAAGAGAGGGAGTAACAAGTTGTCCCAGGATATTCAACGATCGAATCGCAGACTGCTCGCCGCCCTCATCGGAACGGCGATGGTCTGCGGTTCGTTTTTCATGATCTATGCCGGGTGCGACATCACGTCGATCCCCGGATTGAATTCCCCGTCACCTTCAGGCGGTGTCCGCGGCTCCGACCGAACGCCAACGCCCTCGAGTTCGCCGACGCCCAGTCCCTCGCCCGACGCCGAAGACTGCAACGTCGATTCCGATTGCGACGATGGACTGTTCTGCAACGGCGAAGAACGCTGCCTGACTGACAAATGCCAGGACGGAACATCACCCTGCGACGCCCAGACCGAAGACTGCGACGAAAACAACGACGTGTGCGAAGAGATCGTGACCGGCGTTCCGTGCAACAGCGATGTTAACTGTCCGGACCAATTCGCCTGCGACACGAGCAACAACGTCTGCGTTCCGCTTGAAGGTTGTGGCCGCGGGGCTTGCAACATTGCGAATTCCAGCCCAGGGTGCAACAATCAACAATGCTGCGACGATGTCTGCCTTTTCGACATTTCGTGCTGCACGATTCAGTGGACGCAGGAGTGTGCGAATCTGGCGTTCAGCCTGTCGACATGTCTTCAGCCATAACCCGCCCGGTGGTTGGTTGGCCGGGTGATCAACATCTGAGCCGGGAGCAACTCTCATGTCTAGACGCATTGTCGTTGGACTGGACGGGACGGAATACAGCCAAAGCGCCGTGCGCGTGGCCTGCATCGCTGCGGAGGCGTTTGACGGCGTGTTGGTTGGCGTGGCTGTCGTGGACAAACCGGGCATCGATGCCAGCGCGCGAGGTGCGGGTGTCGGGTCGTATCATTACGCCAAGAGCCTGCGCAAGCATCGCCTTTCCGACGCCGAAGACCGCACCCACGAAATGCTCGAAGCGTTTGAAGCCGATTGCAAAGCCGCCAACGTTCGTTGCGAACTTGCCCACCATCATGGCGTACCGTTTCAAGCGATCGTCGACGAATCCCGCTATGCCGATTTGATCGTTGTCGGTATCCGCACGAATTTTCATTTTGAAACGAGCGACGAGCACGGCGACACGCTGCGCCGGTTGATGCAGAGCGGCGTGTGCCCGGTGCTTGCCGTCCCCAAAGATGCGAGCCTGCCCAAGCGGGCGGTGATCGCTTACGACGGGAGCGTACATTCAGCTCGGGCAATGCGAGAGTTTGTGCAACTTGGCTCGGTTCGTCCTGATCATGGCGAGTTGATTCTGCTGCACGTCGGCGAATCGTCCAAGTCGGACGATCACGTTCAACTCGGCCGAGCCCACAAGTACGTCGAAGGATACGGGTTTGAAGTGCAAGTCATCCGCCGCGACGGCCAACCGGACGAAGTCATCGAGCAGGTCGCGGAAGAATTCGATCCCAGCATCATCGTCATCGGCGCATACGGAAGAAAAGGCATCATCCAGAACCTGTTCTTCGGCTCCACCGCTGACCGCCTGATCAAGAACGAACGCTTCCCGTTGTTTGTGTATCATTAGCAGCGTGCGATCTGCCGCACCGAATTCGCATTGTTCATGGCAGGTGCGATAAACCGATCGCTACGCGCCTCTGATTTCACCGCGGAGCGACGTAAATGTACTACCCTGACTTAAGTTTGTACGAATTCCTGAGCGACCCCAGATCACAGGGAGCGCTCAATGTGGGTTGGCTCGACATT
The DNA here is from genome assembly GCA_030429365.1 of Phycisphaerae bacterium. Lineage (GTDB taxonomy): Bacteria > Planctomycetota > Phycisphaerae > UBA1845 > UBA1845 > UBA1845. The sequence continues at coordinate 7,117 of JAUIEW010000196.1, read as the reverse complement.
GGGCACCCCTTTACAACTGGCACCGTGACTGAGGAAGCGCTCCAGAAGATCCTGAAACTCTGCATGCTCCCAGTCAATCAAACGAGAGGATTTCACGATTGCCAGTTTTGTGGCAAATGCGGCGAGATGGGGGTAGAAATCAAATCAATTCATGGAACGATCGCTCTTGGTTCGGCCGAAATTAGAGTAAAGGCAAGCGACAAGACCTATGCGGCTCCCAATCTAATCTACCACTACATCAAAGATCATCAGTACTTGCCGCCCAACGAATTCTTGGTGGCCTTGGAGAACGCCGTCGTGGATGACTCACTCAACCAAAACATCCCCGGCGGAATCATTCCGGCCGGTCGATTCTTCGAGTTGGCGACGGATGACTATTGCATCGCCCCCAATCTCGAACCCCATCCACCGCTGGGGGTTTTCCGAGAGGCGATTGCGAAAATAGAGCAACAAGGCGCCCGCGTATTCTGCGAAGTCGCCGACATCGATGACGGCGCAGCGATTTGTGATGCGCTGCTGATCGCGACGGATCAGCCGATCGATGCATTCAACGAGTTCGCAGCCGAGTTCGGCGCCGACGGTGCACAAGCGGGCGATGGTCAGAGCCGAAAGCTGATGGAATGCCTTGGGCGACCCAATGTCTGGCGCATCCCGTGGGATTAGCGAACGCAAGCGGACCCGGTGTGGGGTGCGGCTTGCCGCACCGGATTCGCATTATTCATAGCAGGTGCGGTGAACCGCACCCTACGCGCATTCATTCCTTATCGACGCATACGCGTTACGGTTGGCGGCCGAAGACCCTTAGCTCTGCGAACCCGCCACACGATGAGTCCTGGTGGCCGACGAGAATCAACTGCACGGTTCGTCCTTGAATGCCTTCAGGAATGGCTTGATCGATCACGACCCTGCTTCCGGCGAATCCGTAGTCCTGCGAGTAAACCACGCCGTCGTTGGCGTTTAGGATTTGCAACGTGCCGGCTGCGAATCCGAACTTGCCGCCGCCTTCAAACTGCTCGGGATCGACCTCGACGCGGGAGATGATGTATTCAGTGGCTCCGGTAAGCTGCCAGGTGAAGACTTCCGTGTTGTCTTGTTCGGTTCCGCCGTCAGAGAACCAACTGGTGACGCTGTTGGCGTCGAGGGCGGCTCCCACCGGGAAGTCGGCTGAGAATCGCGACGATGCGCTGCCCGCACCAAGTCCGGTGATGTTCACATTCACGTTTTGCAGGAAGTCGTCGAGCACGACTTCGCAGAATAGAATCTCCGGATCATCCCCGCGAACGCGCTGCCCCTGGTTGTTCTGGTCGCACTTCGCCGCTTCGAGCGCGCTGGACAAGTCCTTGGCTCCCAACGCCAATGATGCCGGTGCGCTGACGACATTCGCACCGTAACGCGTGAGTTGGCTCAGCGCTTCCCGTGATGCGCTGAATCCCTCGCCGTCATTTTGACCAAACGTGTCGGTGTTTTCGTCGGCAGCGAATGCAATTGCGAAACCGGACACGACACCAACCGTCGTCACCACTGCTCCCACGAGAATCGCCCCTTCCGCCGCGATGAAAATTCCACCGATCGTAAAGACCGCAGCCGCCGCCGTCGGAAGGATGCTGCCAGCTTGAGCAGCCCGCAACGCGTCGTCTTTCACTTCCCCGATGCACTGCTGCAGACATTCCACAACATCGATGTCGGACTGCCCGATGCAGTTGCCGCCAATGATGCGGCTGGCCTCCGATCCGTTGCGACGCTGGATCTCGTTGTGAGCGCCGATAATCAAGCCGGCAATGTATCGCTCGGCTTCGCGCACGTCGTCGGCTTGCACGGTGACGGGCTCGATGTCGTACATCGCCAAAGTCAGCGTTTGATTGGTCTCCCACTCGTTGAGAAGCCCTTCGTAAAACGTGCGACTCTCAAGCAATCCGTTGCGAAACGCTTCGTTCTCTTCTTCGGTATCGAAGTCACCGCCAGTGGCATCAAGACGATTCAGCGCAGAATCAATGTCATCCAAGGTCGAGTTGATAAACAGTGTCAACACGGCGCCGGTTTCGACACCGTCCAGATCGAGCAACTCATCGGCGATCACATCGCTTTCGTCATTGACGCCGTCAATCGAAATGCCAAACCTGCCCCCGGTGATGGCGGATTCATTCGCGCCCACATATGGTGGCATGGCCACCGAAAGCTCGCCGTCGGTGTGCGCGAAGGCTTCATGCTCTTGCACGACCCCGTCGTCCTGACGGAATGACACGATGCGGAATTCACCTTCCACAATGCTGCTGTGGCGAATAGTCAGAAACTCACCGATCTTCAGATTCTCGGATGAGAATTCCAGATCATCACCGCCATCACCACCGTCTCCATTGTTGCCGCCGTTATCAACCGGTGGCGGCGTGCATGAAGGGAGATTGACCGATAGGAACAGCATCAATCCGATGCAGCTGATGGCGGTGAACAGGTGACGTTCGCGGCGGTTAAGCATCATTCGTAAGCCCTCTTGCAGTCAAGTTTACGCTTCATGAAATTGTGGTATTCGCCTAGCTTGTGCGCTCGCATTGAGCACACACTCTTCAAACCGGACTTACCAAAGCATTAACAAGTCAGTCGATGGCATCGACAACACGCACAGGATGAGCAATGGATAGACCGATTTGCTAAATCGCTTCATCGTTCGTAATCCGCACACAACAGAGAGGTTCACGCGAATGGCGTGCAAGGTGCCCGAGCTTCGATTCTAAAAAACCAGGGATGGCCATGCAATGAATATTGCATGACGTGCGCAGGATCGGCGATTAAACCCACATCAGCGCAGGTCTAGTTCACGGCTTGCATGATATTGATGAGAATTGAAATCATCAGCGCGACGGACACGACCACCAACCAGGTCCACGCTTCACTTCGCGGTTCTTTCGGATTGAGGTCTTTCGCGGTCGGCGAGGAAACCGTCACACCCGACTCAGCCAGGTCCTTGAGCACGCCGGCATCGTACTTCTTGCGGGCGAGCAGCGGCGCTTCACCTTTGGCGATGGCTTCAAAGTCGATGATGAGTTCGCGCGACGATGGATAGCGATCTTCGCGGCGCTTGGCCATCATGAATTCGATCACTTCCGCAACCCCCGCGGAGAGTTTCGTATTCAAATGGTCGGGCGGAATGAGCGGTTCCTTCAGATGTTTGTGCATGACCGCCGACGGCGTCGAACCATCAAACGGCACGCGGCCGGTGACGACGTGATAGAACGTTGCGCCGAGCGAATAGATATCCGCACGAAAGTCGATGTTGATTTCGCCACGAATCTGTTCGGGACTGATGTAGTACGGCGTGCCATACGCGCGACCGGCTTCCATCTCCGCGACCTTGTAATCGCTGACTTCACGGGCAAGACCCATGTCGGCCAACTTCACCTCACCGCTATTGGTGATCATGATGTTCTTGGGTTTCACGTCGCGGTGAATGAACCCACGGGCGTGGGCGTGTTCGAGCGCCCGGGCGACACCGAGGATCGTCTCCAGCGCTTCCTGCTCTTCGAGTGGTTTGTTCTCGACGATCTTGTCGTAGAGCGTGCACCCGTCGATGTACTCCATCACGAAGTAGTGGTATCCACCGGCTTCACCAACGTCGATCGCCTGCACGATGTTCGGATGGTTCAAACGGGCAGCCGCCCGCCCTTCGCGATAAAAACGATCGACGAATTCCTGGTTCTCGCTCATCCGACGTGGCAAAACTTTCACCGCAACAATGCGATCGAGGCTGAGCTGCTTGGCCTGAAACACGGTGGCCATCGCACCTTGCCCGAGCTTTTTTAAGATCTGAAAACCGGGGATCTGCTGCGCCGGACGATACATCGAATCTTCGTCCATGGCTTTGGAGAGGCGCGCAATCTGGCTTTTGGTCAGGTATCCACACGAGACCAAGACATCCGCCAGCGAAACCTCCTTCCCCTCGCCTTCAAGTTCTTCCTTGCGGTTTTTGCAAAGGGCGATCTCTTCGGACGTGCAGAGTTTCTGCTCTGTGATCTTACGGATGATATCGCTGTCGTCGCCAATGCTCATAGGCATACGGTTCCGGATGTCGAATAAACAGTACGGCCCAACGCGGTTGAAAACCGAGAAATCCCCTGACGAGTGACGGCGATCATATGTGCCAACCGTGACCCATTCAACCAATATTTAAGCCCGATTGAAAAGTCCGGACTTCGATGTTATCCCGGGCTGTGAGTAAATCACACGCACCGCGCCCCAAGCACATCGCTCAAACCTCAGTTCAGCGCCCGCGCCACACCGTGCCCTATTATACCCACCCAAAATCGACTCTTCCCAGAATATGTCATCTCCCCAAACAAACGACATCGCCCGAGCGCAACTCTTCCACTATGCAACAGTCGCATTTGCTGTCAGTCGAGGACAAGTTAATCTCTGATTCTGGCCGCCAATGAAGTGATACTGTTGGAGTTCGTCCGATACTCTTCGCGGATCATTGCAAACCGCTGGGGATCAAACTCTGCTGGAAGTGCATCGTCGAAACCATCCAACCCCAGCCCGCCGACGATCGCCCTGCGAAGGTCGTCCATTCCATCCTGTTTCGTCGCCGACACCGCAAGCGCGCTGCGTGGCGAGTTGGCCAATATGGTCGACCAATCATCGGTCACCGCAAGGTCTGACTTGTTGGCAACGACGATGTCGCGCGGCCCATGTCCGCTCAACATTGCGGGCAAATCGACAGACATCTTAGCCGAACAATCAAACACCCAAATTCGCAATTCGCTTGATTCGGAAGCGGTCCGCCCACGATCAATCGCAATCTCTTCCAGGGCGTCGGGGGTATCGCGCAAACCGGCAGTATCGACCAGCGTGAGTTCGATTCCCTCGATGACGGCTGGCACCGTGACCCAGTCTCTCGTTGTGCCTTCGATATCGGACACGATGACATGATCACGCCCGGCGAGCGCATTGATGAGCGACGATTTTCCAGCATTGGGCGGACCAATGACTGAGACCTTCGGCGGCGTGATAAGGTGCTTGGCGCTTTCGGACCGATCGATGAGGGTTCGCAACGCTTGATGGGCTTGGTCTTCAAAGCCAGTTTCGGACAATTCAAAGATGCGCAAGTACGCCAAAGGCAGCACTTCGGCTTGGTGCATCAGGAACATCGCCGCCCGCCTGGTTGTGGTGCGCGTCAATCGGCGCATCGCGTCGTTTTTGATCCGCGTGATCCATCCGTCATGATCGTCGCGCGATTCAAAGATCACGCAGTCTGCCGGCGCGACCAGCGATGCCCCCCGCTCGGTCAACGTCATCAGGATGCGTTCGACCACCCGTATGCCACCGTGCGCTGAAATGTCCACGCCAACCAACTCGCCGGATCGACCATGTCGCGGTGCAAGGATGACTTCGTCGATGGTCTCGCTCTGGTCGTCAAACGTGCCAAAGTATAGTCGATCGGTTTGCGGCTGCTGCGGAAGGGGTCCGTTGGGTCGTTGGACGCATGTTTGAATGAGCGACCAGGACGCCGCCCCGCGAAGCGCGACGACCGCAATCGCCCCGACACCGGGCGGCGTCAGTGGGCAACAAGTCAACGATTCGCTCTCTAAATGGTGCCGCGTTGCCGTCATATTCTCAACCGCAGTGCAGTGTTGTTCGGCAAGTCAGGCGTGTCGATGCTAGCCGCGCATCTCAGCCGCCCGTTTGATATAGGCGATGCCGACCCCCATCAAGCACAGGTCGGGCACCCAACTGTCGACGAAGTCGAGATGATCCTTCAACGCCTCCGCACCACCGCCGGTCAGCACAACCTGGTTCCAACGATTTTCGCTGGTGGCGATTTGCTCGACGATGCCGCGAATCGCCCCACACGTACCGTAGTGAATACCGCTTTGGATTGCAGATTCGGTGGATTTGCCGATCACATCAATCGACGACAGGTTTTCGATCAAAGGCAGTTGCGCAGTGTTTTGATTCAGTGATTTGGCTTGCATCGACGGGCCCGGAAGAATCGTCCCACCTTTGAAGACCCCTTCGTCGTCGATCAGGTCGATGGTGATCGCACTGCCCACATCGACAATCGTGCAGCCGTGTCCGGTGTGATCAAAAGCCGCAGCCGCACTGCATATCCGATCAACGCCAACCAGCGACGGTTCGGGCACATCCACTTCGATGGGCAGCGGTGTATTCTGACCGACTACGAAAGGACGAAGTTCCAACTCATTTTCGATGTGGTCGGCCAACCATCCGGTCACTTCGGGCACGACCGATGCAATGATGATGGCCTGTCGAAGTTCGTTTTCGCACTTGTCGCGAACCACATCCAGAACGCGAAACGCGGCCGACTGATCCGACGAATCGACGCGCTCGACATCCTTGATATCGCCATCGACCCAACGGGCCAACTTGATGGCATTGTTGCCCACATCGACGACGACCATCGACAAGGGACCGAGATCACCCACCTGGTAATTCATGATTGATTCGTCCTAAGGTGCGGTGGGACAGGCAAGTCCACCGGTTTTCTTTCCACGGGCTTGTGTCGACCGACCATCGACCACAGGCGTTCGTTCAACTCGCCGATGCCGGCCCCACTCACCGCACTGAGACTCAAGACCTCTTTCCCGATCGCTTCAGCGAATTCCTTAACGGCTTCGTCCGATGCGACCAAGTCGGTCTTGTTGGCGACGACGATTTCTTCTTTCTCCGCAAGCGACTGGCTATGCTCGCGAAGTTCGCGCCGAATGGCATGATACGCGTCGGCGGGTGATTGTTCATCCAACGGACAGATATCGACCAAATGCACGATGACCCGCGTCCGATCGATGTGCCGCAAGAACGCATCGCCCAACCCTGCACCTTCATGGGCGCCTTCGATCAAACCGGGAATATCGGCGACAACAAAGCGGCGATTGTCAGATAGCTCGACAATACCAAGTTGCGGTTTGAGCGTGGTAAACGGATACGCGCCGATCTTTGGGCGCGCTTGGGATATCCGCGATAGCAGCGTGCTTTTCCCGGCATTGGGCAAACCGACCAAGCCGACGTCGGCAATCAGTTTGATTTCGAGGCGAAGTTCGCGCGACTCACCCGGCTCGCCGGCCTCATGCTCGCGTGGCGCCTGCTGGGTGGCTGTCGCAAAACTGAG
>JAUIEW010000195.1 GCA_030429365.1 Phycisphaerae bacterium | reverse complement strand
GCTATCGGTCGGTTACCACCACCGTGATGTTGAATCTTGTTGGATATTGTCTTTCGACTCAAGTCGCAATGGGTAAGTTGATGACACAAAGTCGCCGGTGACGCAAACTTGCCAACCATCCACTCGCCGATAGCATGTGGTCGCCATGGTGGTCCAGCCGATCGCCGCAGACAACAAACTCACAGCGCTGGCACGACAAATCGCGGACCACCAGGGGGCGGTCGCGGTTTCCGGCTTGTGGGGATCGTCTGCGCCGATGGTGGCCGCCGACCTTGCCCAGCGAACCGGGCGGACAATCCTCTACGTCTCCGCCCACCTGACCGAAGCCGAAAACGTCCGAGAAGACCTCGAATTCTTCAGCGGTGCGCCCGTTGCGCTGCTTAGTGCGTGGGAAACGCTACCTGGTGATGGACCTGCGGCTGGCGAAATTCATGCCGAACGTCGCCGCCTTTGCGTGTCGTTGGCAAATGGTTCGGCGCCACCGATCGTCGCATCGTCAATCCAGGCCCTCCTTCAGCCCGTGCCTTCGGCGAAGTCGCTCGCAACCCACACGATCTCCGTGAAGGTGGGGCAGCCGATCGAACTCGATGCACTCACGGCGTGGTTCGTCGATCACGATTTCACGCGGTTGGACCTGATCGAAGCCCCGGGCGATTTTGCGCGACGCGGCGACATCTTCGATGTGTTCGATGCCGACCGCACCCATCCGATCCGAATCGAGTTCTTTGGCGACACCGTCGAGTCCATCCGCCTCTTTGACGTCAGCACCCAGCGATCGATCGAACGGCTCGACGACGTGTCCATCTGTGCAGCCACCCGGGTGGCCGATCGGGGCAGCGACGAAGCCGCGTGCTTCATCGATCTGCTGCCAGCCGACGCGATCGTCTTTCTGGACAACCCATCCGAGATTCAGGAACTGGCTGACCTTTATCGCGAACGCACCGGCGGGGGGAAGGCGCTATTTGAAACCGGATCGCTCTTGGCCGACCTGGGAAGATTCGCTTCGGTGCATTCGTGGCGGTTTGGTGCGTCGGCAGTGAGCCCCGACGAAGGCGTTCATTTTCCCGTGCGGTCGCTTTCGCGATTCGAAGGGCGATCGGCTGAAGCGGTAGGGGAACTGCTCGACCTCGCATCGGATCGTCAGGTATTTGTGGTTTGCGAAAACGTTGGCGAGCGGTCGCGCCTGCTGGAACTTCTCGAAGAAACGGACGCGGATTCGTCGAAGCGCATCGAAACGTGCATTGGCTTCATTCATCGCGGGTTCGATTGGTCTGACACGAAGACCGTTGTCGTCGGGCATCACGAAGTCTTCCATCGCACCCGCCAACGCCGCCGCATTAGAAAAGCCGTCGCCTCCCATCCGCTTGATGGTTGGATGGAACTCGAACCGGGCGACCTCGTCGTCCACGCAACCCATGGCATCGCCCGATTCCAGAAGATGGAAACGATGCGGCGCGAAAATTCGGAGAAGACCGAAGAGTACCTGACGCTCGAATTCGACGAGAAAGCCGTCCTGCATGTGCCCGCATCGCAGATCGATCTGGTCCAGCGATACGTGGGGGCGGGGGCGCACAAACCGACGCTGTCCAAACTCGGCGGCACGCGTTGGAAAAAGTCGAAGGAGAAAGCCGGCGAGGCGGTCAACGAGTTGGCCGAAGCCCTGCTCCGCACACAAGCCGCCCGTGAAGCGCACGAGGGCGTGAGCTATCCGGCTGACACATCGTGGCAACGCGAATTTGAAGACGCGTTTCCGTACGACGAAACCGACGATCAGATTGTCGTCGCCGACGAGATCAACAAGGACCTGCAACGCGCTCGGCCCATGGATCGCCTGCTATGTGGCGACGTTGGTTATGGCAAGACGGAACTGTCGATGCGGGCGGCGTTCAAGGTCGCGGAATATGGCAAGCAAGTGGCGGTCCTCGTTCCGACGACCGTCCTCGCAGAGCAGCATTACAAAACCTTCAGCGAACGGTTGGCTGACTATCCGTTTTCGGTCGGATGCCTGTCACGTTTCCGCACACCCAAGCAGCAGAAGCAATTGATCGATGAAGCCCGCAAGGGTCGCGTTGACATCGTCATCGGAACGCATCGCCTGCTAAGTAAGGACGTCGAGTTTGCCGACCTCGGCTTGCTGGTCATCGACGAGGAGCAGCGTTTCGGCGTGGAGCACAAGGAACGCCTCAAGTCGATGCGCTCGACAGTCGAGGTGTTGACGTTGTCGGCCACCCCCATCCCGCGCACGCTGCACATGTCGATGCTGGGCATTCGCGACATCTCGTCGCTGCAAACGCCGCCGGTCGATCGCCGCAGCATCGCCACCGAAGTCTGCCATTACAACGAAGACCTCATCCGCCAGGGCATCATCCGCGAGTTGAGTCGCGACGGACAGGTGTATTTCATCCACAACTTCGTTCGCGACATCGAAGGCGTGGCCGACGACATTCGCCGCATCGTGCCCGACTGTCGGGTCCTCGTCGGTCACGGTCAGATGAAAGATCGCGAACTCGAAGACGTGATGCGTCGGTTCATCGAAGGGGAAGCCGACGTCCTCGTCGCCACCACCATCATCGAAAGCGGCATCGATCTGCCTTCGGTCAACACGATTTTCATCAACATCGCCGATCGTTACGGATTGTCCGACCTGCACCAGTTGCGCGGGCGCGTCGGGCGCGGCAGTCATCGGGCGTATTGTTATCTGCTCTTACCGAAGAAACGCACGATCACGCCGAAAGCGGCGCGGCGACTCAAAGCCATTGAGGAATTCAGCGAACTGGGCGCGGGGTTTCGCATTGCCATGCGCGACCTCGAAATCCGCGGCGCGGGCAACATCCTCGGTCCGCAGCAGAGCGGGCACATCGCAGCCGTCGGTTATGAAATGTACTGCAAGCTGATGGAGCGGGCGGTTCATGAACTTCGCGGCGAGCCGTTACCCGATCTTGCGCAGGTGCATCTGGAGATTGGCGTCAGTGCGTTTATCCCGAAAAGTTATATCCCCAGCGCCCGGGCACGCATTGATATCTACCGTCGCGTGGTGATGTGTCAGAAGCTCGACGAGTTGGAGCGGTTGGCGGCTGACCTTGCTGATGCGTATGGACCCAGTCCCAAAGCCGTTTCGACGCTGCTGGATCTGGCTGAGATTCGCGTGTTGGCAAGGCAATGGGAGATTCGTTCGATCGTCGCCGACGAGCCCGATCTGATTTTCTCGGTTCGCGATTTGTCGGTCGCACAAGCCGCTTTTGTCGATGCGCCCGGTTCCGTGCGCATGCCCGACCCGAAAACCATTTACGTGCGGCTTCGATCCAGTTACTTTGAAGGGCCGACGCTCTTGGCATGTCTGCGCAAGATGTTATCGAAAACCCCAGCCTCCACGGAAGCGGCTTCATGATGCCTGGTAAGACAACATTCGCTTCGAATAAAACGATTGCACGTCGCATGCTTTTCTGTCTGGTGATGGCGATCGTGATCACCGGTTGCAGTCACCAGTCGCGGTATGGCCGCAACCCCGACAAGCTCAAGACCAAGACGCCGCCCAAGGACGCGCGGGCGATTCGGTTGGCCAAGTCGGAAGCGATGCTCGATGCGGAAAACGAAGACCTCAATGATCTTTCGCCGGTGACGACGTTGTTCGTCAATGGCGTGGCGATCGGTGTGGACGATGTGCTCAAGTGGGTGCGGTTTGATCTTGCGAAGATGGCCCGCGAACTTCCCCCGCCGGAGTATCAGCGGCAGATGATCGAGATTCTGCGCCGGCAGGTGCGCTCGGAGGCGGAGAGTACGCTGCTTGAGCAGGCGGCGAAGCGGCGCTTGGGCGACGAGGAGATGAAGCGGTTGGAACAGTTCGTAGACGCCCGCATCCGCGAGATCATCAACAAGGATCATGGCGGCAGGCAGACGCGCTATGAGGAGTGGCTGCGTGATCGCGGCGTGTCGATGCTCGAAGATCGCCAGCGCATTCGCCGCGACATGATGATCATCGCGCACTTGCAGCGATCGGTCGGGCACAAGGTGGCGGAACCCACGCGCCGCGAAATTGAAGAATTCTACGAGCAATACCTGGCTGAGTTGAAGCTGGGCGATCGTCGAAAAATGTCGCTGATTGACATTCCGTTTGGCCGCTTCGATGCGGTGGGCGAGCGGTTGATCCCAGCCGTCCGCAAGAAAGACGCACGACAGAAAATCGAGGCGGCGCTTCGGCGGGTGAGAGGTGGCGAAGATTTTGCTTCGGTGGCCAAAGACGTCTCCAAAGGACTTTACGCCGCAACCGGTGGCGATTGGGACTGGGTTTCCAAAGACGGGGCAAGGGAGCGATGGCAGCCGGCGATCGACGCGCTCTATTCGCTCAGCGCCGGCGGAGTCAGCGACGTGATCGAAAGCGATGGGGCATACTTCATCGTCAAATGCACCGACATGGAACGCAGTGAACCGAAAAGCTTCGTCGAAATCCAAAAAGACCTCATCCAGAAATACAAAAACCGCCAGTTCGACATCCTCACCCGCGAGCTGGTGGCCAAACAATACGAAAACGCCGACGTGAAACCCACCAACCCAGGCCGATTCCTGAGAGCAGTAGTAGAAGCCGCCCCCAAACCAGGCGAGTTGGCGTCATAGCGGAAGAGGCAATTGTCGTGGGTGGGGCGGGCAAGTCTTCGTAGGGTGGGCCGTGCCCACCATGTCGTCGCATTTTAGGAGTACTGGTGCCTAGTTCCTCTACAGGGAGCAGTGAAGTGACTGTCGAGATTCGTGAACTTCTGGCGTCATTGGAATCCGGTCATCCTGAGACGATTCGGGATGCGATTGAGTGCCTCGCATTTTACCTCGAGTTCTCAACGCGCGCCATCGAGCAGCCCCCTGAACTAGTTGACCCCAATGGTCACTATTTGCAGTGGCTTCCTCAAAGCTTGATCGACCATCCCGCTGATTTGGAGCTTCAGAAGTTATTGGTGGGGAAGCTGCAGCTGATCAAGAATGACGACAGCGTACTCGCCTTCGCAACTTGGGCAATCGGCAAGGCCCATCCGCGAGTTGCGACTTTACCGCTGGTACAACGGTTGAAGGAAAATGCCTACGCAAGGAATGACCAGATTAGCTATCAGACGCTCATCGGAATTGAAAACTGCCTGTGCCGAGATGGAGACGTCGAGACTTGCCAGCCAGCCAATCAGGCATTGAGCGATTTTTCGATTCAGGAAGAATTGGAATACTTGGCCGGCGTTCAGCAAGATGACGAAGCGGCACCGTACGACATCAATGGTGTTGCAACGAGAATCCTACGGAATCTTCAAATAGGATAGGGTTGGTCGAAATACGCGCAACCACAGATGGCGTGTAATCAGGAATAGAAGGTGCGGCGAGCCGCACCCTACAAATCTCTTGGGCGCATGGGGCCGTACTTGGTCAGATACAGGAACGGGGTGTCGAGCAGGGCTACCGCTATTTTGATGAGGTAGGCGAAGAGGACGGCGTCGCGGAATTCGGGCCAGGTTGTGATGACGGTTCCCCACAGTCCGGCGAACGTGAAGAACGTTGTGTCGAAGGCCTGGGCCAGCCAGGTCGATGCGTTGGTTCTCAGCCAGAGTTTCTTTTCGCCGGTGCGGTTGTGCAGCGCCTGGTAAATCTGCACGTCGAGTAGTTGCGATAGCAGATAGCTGGCCATCGACGCGCAGACAATGCGAGGGTAGGCCGTCGCGTTGAAGAAGAACATCATCGGTTCTTGCGCAGGGTCGCCGTCTGCAGGCGCGTAGTGCAGAACGAACTGCATCATCAGCACCACAAACAGGTTGGCCGCAAACCCGACGAACACCGCATTGCGCGCGACGCGTTTGCCATAATGCTCATTTAGAATATCCACGCCCAGAAACACCAGCCCGAACAGGACGTTGCCGCCGGTCACGGTCATGCCGAACAGCGACATCTGCTTTTGGACCGCTATGTTCATCAGGATGGTGCAGGTGACGATCGCCCCGACAACGTAGAGACGTCCCAACCGAGCCGCCGCAAGGAGCGCGACGCCCCCGACGACCGCGTGCAGGAAGAATAGAGATTCGTTGGACGCGATCATTGGTAGCGATGAATGCAATGCGCCGCGGGCACTGGCTGGCAAGCAGCCAGTGGCACACGAGCCTTCAATGCCAAACGATGTGTAGGGTGGGCCGTGCCCACCGCAGTTATCGCGTTGCGTGAATTCCAAACAGGTGCGGTGAACCGCACCCTACGCCACTATGCCACCGATTAGATTTACGCCACTTGGGCGCAAACCTTCTTCGCCGCGTCGGTCAGGTCGTCGGCTGGGACCAACACGTCGATGTTGGCTTCGGCCAGCAACTTGCGGGCGCGTTCGACGTTGGTGCCTTCGAGTCGCACCACGACCGGCACCTTGAAGCCGATTTCGCGGGCGGCTGCGATGAGCGCTTCCGCGATGGTGTCGCACTTGGCGATCCCGCCGAAGATGTTGACGAGGATGCCCTTCACCTTGGCGTCGGCGAGGATGATCTTGAACGCTTCGACCGCGCCTTCCTTGGTCACGCTACCGCCGACGTCAAGGAAGTTGGCCGGCTCGCCGCCGTGAAGCTTGATGATGTCCATGGTGGCCATCGCCAACCCGGCGCCGTTAACGAGGCAGCCGATGTTGCCGTCGAGGGCGATGTACGTCAGGTCGTGTTCCTTGGCCTGGGTTCTCTTCCGACTTGTCGTGCATCTCGGTGAGGTTCGGATGACGGAAGAGGGCGCTGTCGTCGAAGTTCATCTTCGCATCGATCGCGAGCACTTTGCCATCGGGCGTGCGGATGAGCGGGTTGATCTCGGCGAGGCTGCAATCCTGTTCGAGGAACACTTTGACGAGTCCGCGAATGACCTTCGCCGCATCTTTGGCCTGCTGCTTTTCGGTGAAGCCGAGCGCCTCGACCAACTGCGCCGTCTGGAAGTTCATCAACCCGAGGTGCGGGTCGAGCCACTTCTTGACGATCGCATCCGGATTGCGGGCCGCCACCTCTTCGATCTCGACGCCGCCTTCGCGCGACACCATGACCACCGGAGCGCGCTTCGCCCGATCCAACACGACCGCGACGTAGTATTCCGACTCGATGTCCACGGCATCGGCGACCAGCAGCTTTTTCACTTCGATGCCTTCCGCGCCGGTCTGCTTCGAGACCATGCGGTTGGTGAGCATGAACTGGGCGGCTTCCTTGACCTCGTCAGCCGACTTGCAAAGTTTGACGAAACCGGCTTTCCCGCGACCGCCCGCGAACACCTGGGCTTTGACGACCACAGTGGAGTTGATCTTGTTGAATGCCGCGACGGCTTCCTCGACGGTTTCGACGACGGACGAGGGGGGAACGGGTACGCCGGCGTCGGCCAGCAGGTCACGGGCTTGGTATTCGTGGATTTTCATCGCAATCGCTCCTGGATTGATGGAGGTACTGTGTGTCGTTATCGCGGTCCAAGTCGCCCGGGGCACGATTTGGGGCGGTGCCATGTGGGGTGTGGCTTGACCGAAGGGCATTTTGACAAGAATAGCCCACAACGCAACGGCATGAATGTCGCGAATGTTCCGACCCAAGTCCCTTTTTGGAAAGCCTCCCAATCGGTGTGTGCAAATCCTGCGAGATGTCGTAGAATCCGCGGCGTGGAAGAGATCCAACCCCAACCTGAAATCCTCTCGCTGGTCGTCTGTGACCAGATCATCACCGATCGCGTGACCGGAAAGCAATCATTGATCGGGATTTTCAGTGCGATCCATGCGACCAACTTCCCGGTGAACCATCCGCAATTGTCGGTGTACACATCGCTGACCAGTGGGCATGGTTCGGTTGAGTTGATGATTCGCATCGTCGATTCCAACGAGAACCGCCCGCCGTTGGTGCAGGGTCAGGGAAAGGTTGAATTCCATTCGCCGCTCGCCGTCGCAAACTTGGCGTTGCAGTTTCATGGATTGGTCTTTCCGGAAGCGGGTCAATATCGCGTCCAATTGTTGTCCAATGGTGAGCTGCTTCGTGAAGCCCGCCTTCATGTGATGCGTGCCAAGCCGCGTCCACATCCGCCGAATCCCGGAACACCGCAACAGGGTGGCGACACTCCAAACCCAGGCTAGACGTATCGCCAACGCGACTCTTCGCGCTGTATCCAAAACAACTCACAGCAAAGCGAAACACGGGCGTTGAACCGAGAGTTCAATTCGTTTGTGCGCTCACTGTTTTTTGCACCGTCTTCGCGCGAAGTTGGTGCGTCTGAGGCGTTGACGTAAGGTAGTCAGGCGAGATATAAATGGGCTATTGGGCAGCAACGCAATTGGGCCCGGTTGACTGGCCCACACACACCGATAACGCGACTCCAAACAAGGAGGTTTGAAGGAATGGCCGATCCAAACAACGATTATCCTACCGTCATTGGTCCCGACGCTTCGTTCAAAGGTGAACTCAAATTCCAAAAGGGCATGCGCCTGCTTGGAAAGTTTGAGGGCGAGATCGACAGCAAGGGAGATTTGCTCATCGCTGAAGGTGCGAACCTGGCTGGCGATGTGAAAGCTGGCACCGTCAAGATCGATGGCGTGATGACCGGCAATCTCGAAGCGACCGGCAAGGTCAAATTGAGCGCATCCGCCCACCTCGAAGGCGATATGCGGACCGCGCGTCTGGAAGTGGCGGACGGTGCGATGTTCAGCGGCCACGTCGTCGTGGGAGCCAAGGATGGCAAGACCAACGGGCAAGCCGCTTCGCAACCGGCCAAGGGTAAGGCGACGACGCCTGAACCCGCAGTGGCTGGCAAGCGCTAGATCAGCTGAAACCGTCGACCGGTTGGGCAACTGATCGATGCCGTCATGGGGATTCTGCCCTGATGCGTGGTGCGGTCGGCTGTCGTAAGACGGTTGCAGGAAAGTATTTAGCCAAAAATCTCCTTGTCATGCGGGGATTTCCCTGCTATTGATGATTGGGTGACCTGTGGGATTTGGGCGGGTCGAGTGGTTTTAGAAGTCGAACCGCTTGAATCCTGAGGCATCGGGACTGAATCGCCAAAGCAGTCGAACGGTCGAGCTTTGGCGTCGCGTTGGCTTGCCGTACCCGGAATGGATGCCGGTGAATGGGCTAAGGACAGCCAAGACCAAAATCGTCAACTGCACGCATTGTGGCGGGGCCAATGAAGTCGCCGCCCGTGCGATGTCGGTCTTTTGCGCCCACTGCCGCAAGCGCCTCATCCTCGAAAACTACGTCATCAAGTCATACCAAGCCGTCAAAGGTTATGCGACCTGCGGTGATGTCTCGGTCGAAAAACGCGGTCGCGTCGCTGCGCCGATTCAATCCAATAGCCTCACGGTCAAAGGCAAAGTTAACGGTAAAGTCGAAGCACGTGGCAAAGTTGAGGTGACCTCCACCGGTTCGCTCGAAGGCAGTTTGAAAGCGACATCGTTGATCGTCGTGCAAGGTGCGCAGTTCAACGGTTATTGCGAGATTCGTCCAGCATCGACGGAAAACGTTGAAGCCAAGCCGGCAGAACCCGCCGCACCTGCGCCCGCCCGCTCGACGTCATCGAATGGCGTTAAGAAAGTCAGCACGTCAAGCACCAGTTCGGTCAGCGCGGTAACGACGGTGAAGCGTGCGTCGGCGACGACGGTTGCAGAGACCGATTCCGAGAAAACAAAAGCCAAGCCTACGAAGAAGGTCGCCAAAGCACCGTCAACCGTCAAAAGCGTCAGCACCCGCAAGTCGGCGTCAGCCACATCAACCGCCAAGAAAACAACCAAAAAGCCCGCGTCCAAATCAACCAAGAAAGATGCGGACGCCGAAACCGGGGCAAGCAAAGTCAAAGCCATCAGCACCCGGCGAAAGACGGCTGCCGCTTCGAAATAGCTCCGCCGCCTACCGTCCTCCGCGTTCCTCGATTAGTATTTCCCTATAAAACAAGCATCGATGCACGCGCATTGGCACAAACTCCATTGGAACTAC
>JAUIEW010000194.1 GCA_030429365.1 Phycisphaerae bacterium | reverse complement strand
CAGGCGGCGCCGCAAGTCGCTTCCGCCGCGTTGCCCATTCCGTCAGAACCCGCAATCTGTCCGCAGATCGCCAATGCACAGTTTGAGCCTGTTGCTTCGAATCAATTGCCATCAACTGCACCGTCATCACCGACACCCCAAGCGCTGCCCCCTGTCCAATCGCCATTCGCACAGGACGCTGAAACCAAGAGTCCGCAAAGCGATGCCGTCGCAGTCCCAACACCGCGGCAACAGGTTTTGCCGGGCCCGCTGGTGACCGACGACACCAAGCCCGCAATGACGCCTGCTGTCGTCGAATCACAATCGGTCGCGCATGAACCGGTCGAAGAACAAGGCGGCGATCGGATTCAGAAGCCAACGCCAAGAGAGAAACCTGCGACCAAGCATCGAAAGCGGCCCCGCGGGCGCCGGGTCACCAAGAGGAAGCCGCCAGAAAAACCAACGCGATCAATCACAAAAGTCCCGGTTCGCACGAACAAACTCGCTGAGCGATTCCAGGTCGAAGGCGTGATGCTCGGTGGCGAACGAAAACTGGCTGTGATCAACGGTGAAATTTTGGGGGTGGACGACGAGGTCGACGGTGCGGTCGTGCGCGCCATCACCGGCAATGGCATCGCCATCGAAATCGATGGACGCATACGGCGCGTACCGGTCAATATGAAGAATCGCTCTTCAGTCGATGGTCAGTCGGATGTCGAAAATGAGCTTGGCGATTAGAACCCGCGACCGAACAGGTACGTCAATCCGATCGATTGCAGCAGGCTATTGACAACAGGACCGAACGTCACGGCACACCCGCCCAATTGCAGCAATGCCCCGCCGCTGAGCACAAGTACCGCCCATTTCTTTTTTCGATCTGAGATCATGTGATGCCCAGTGAACTGGTCACATTCGAGTCGGCCACCTTCGATCGGGCCACGCTGCCCCAGTAAGACCAACGATAGAAATGCGTCGACTTATGGACGCGGTCCCGGCGTTGTCGGGAAGATTTCTTGGGTCGCACAGCTTCCGGCCTGCCCGCCGCTGACTCCGCCGCCTCCGCCGCCCGTTCCGCCCGTGGCACCGTTGTCGATACCGAAGAACGGGATCGTGCAGGACGGATCGAGGCTATAGTCAGGTATATCGCCGAAAAGTGCGTCGATTTCGCGTGCGTTGCAGAATGCAAACACGGTTCCGCACGGATTAAATACTTGCAGCAAGGTGCTGCAAGAAGGGATCTGAAATGCCGTCCCGGTCAGGAGCAATGACAATGCTGTCCAAGTTGTTGCCCTGCGACTCCGTGATTTTGCTTTGCTCATCTGACAGGTCTCCATGATTCGCCCGGCCATGAGGCCAACGACCGCGGCGCTTTTGGCAATTCTCAGAACTAACTCAGCGACTATCGAAGCGATTTAAACTGCACTCTCGACCATCGCGGTTTCTATCGAGGATTCAACAATGAGCCGACTAGTTGCCGTCGGGCACAGGACAATCAACAAACAGGTTCGTCGATGTTCCGTCCAGCGGATCAACCAACGGGTCCGGGCAAGGATCCACCACGCCACCAAACAACCCGTTCTGGCAATCGAACACGAAACAGAAATCGATCGTTCGCAGAAGCTCTTCCGAACCGAAAGCAATGCAAGCCGACTGCCTCAAAGCGCCCATCGTCGCAGCGCCCATGAGACACAAGACCCACGCTGTTTTTGTACGTGATGATTTCCGAGTGCGATTCGTTCGCATGGGTTACTCCGTTTTAGATTGCGATCAGACGGTGCGAGCGACAGCAGCCAACAGCTTGACCTGGCGCGCCGGCCAGTATTCCACCGCCCCAACTATCCCGCAAGTATAGGTCGTCATCCGACCCGTCGCAACTACTCGACTTCGTAAGTCACATTGGCATTATCGGTTGGCATGGGTGTCTGGCAACGGTTTTTTGCAACTGCGAAAACAGGCAATCCTCCGCCTATTTGAAGACTTTCGCCACCGTTTCCGTCGACACTGGCTGAATCATCCCGCGTTCCGTGATCAGTGCGGTCACCAACCGTGCCGGGGTCACATCGAACGCTGGGCAGTGACACTTGACATTATCAGGTGCCGTTTGCCTGCCGAACCCATGCCGCACCTCGTCGTCACCGCGCATCTCGATGGGAATGTCGGCTCCGCACTTGGTGTTTTCGTCAAATGTCGAGCTGGGGGCAGCGACATAGAACGGGATGTCATGGGCGTTGGCGAGGACGGCCAACCCGTACGTGCCGATCTTGTTGGCCACGTCACCGTTGGCGGCGATGCGATCCGCTCCCGTGATCACGAGGTCGATTAGCCCCTGCTGCATGGCGCTGGCGGCCATGTTGTCGCATAGAACCGTGACGTCGATCCCGGCGCGATCAAGTTCCCAAGCCGTCAGCCGCGAGCCTTGCAAGAGCGGTCGTGTTTCGTCGGCATAGACGCGCAGCTTTCGACCGTTGGCATGGGCGACATAGATAGGTGCCAGCGCCGTACCGAACTCAGCCGTCGCAAGTCCGCCGGCATTGCAGTGCGTCAAGATGCCGGCATCGTCCGCAATCAACGGCGCACCGACTTCGCCGATCGCCCGGCACATCGCCGCGTCTTCATCGCGAATTGTTTTCGCCTCTTCGAGCAATCGCCTCTTCAATCCCTCGCCATCGAGATCGGTCGATTCGTTCGCAACACGATTCATCCGCTCGATTGCCCAGAACAGATTGACAGCGGTCGGACGCGATGACGCGAGATACTCGGACGCCTGATTCAATCGTTCCATGACCGCATCGCGATCCCCTTGCGTATCGCGAATCGCAAGCACCAAACCCATGGCCGCAGCCACTCCAATCGCCGGCGCCCCGCGCACACTGAGTCGCTTGATCGCGTGCCAAATGGTTTCGACATCGCGACACGCCAGAAGTTCAAATTCTTGAGGAAGGAGCGTCTGGTCGATCATCTCAACGTAACCGTCAAGTCCACCGCACCAGCAGAGTGTCTGCAGGGATGTTGCGTTTTGAGCCATTGCGACCTCATGGTTTGCTTCAATTGATGTCAGTTGCAGAGAATCGTAATGTATTTCGAGGCTTGGGTCGATTTGATCACTGACTATGCACGATTTCCCCTAAGGCAACGGCCGGGCGACCACGCATTGTGATCACCCGGCCGTCAATGGTTTGAGCAATCTAGCTGCCTGTCGCCCCAGTCAGGATGCGGGCGCGATGCTCCGCGAGTGCGCCCGCTCCGAAGTGCCGCGGTGATTCGTATGCGATGCGATCGTTGCGGGGGCGAACTTCACAACCGCCCCGTCCGCATCGTTCAAAGCGACATTGGCAACCGGCTTATCGCCTTTCAGCGTCAGCCTGATGCGGGACTTCGCCGGTGGAAACTCCTGGACGATCACACGGGCCAACTCGGTCGTCAGCCAGCGTTCAACCGCCCGCCGAACCGCCCGAGCCCCCTGCTCCGGATCAAATGACTTCTCGACAATCCAATCGATCACCGTCTCGTCGGTCTCCAGCGTCAGTTTGCGCTGAATCAGACCGAAGCGTTGTCCGAGTTTCGCAACTTCGGACTCAACGATCTGCCGACTCGCCGACCGGTCGAGCGATTTGAACTGAATGATCCGGTCGAATCGATTCAGCAATTCAAACCGAAACGATCGCTCCAAGGCACACTTCGCCGCCGATCCGATGGCATCGCCAGCCTTGAATCCAAACGGTGTCGCATTGCCCAGCGCACCGGCGTTTGATGTCGCAATGAAGATCAGCGATCGACATGGGACGAACTCCCCGTCTCCGTTGATAAATGCACCTTCATCGATGAGTTGCAGGAAGCGATCGTGAACGACGGTGTTCGCTTTCTCAAACTCATCGAGCAACACGACGCCGAACGGATGCCCAAGAATGCGCATCGTCAGCATTCCGCGTCGGGCAGCCGGCTCTTCCGCGTTGACCGATCCGAAAAGTCGGTCGGCATCGCCACCACCGCACAGGTCAGCCATGTTAATCCGCACCAACCGCTCCGGGGACGCAAACAAATGCTTGGCGACGAGGTGGGCGAGATGCGTCTTTCCGACACCGCTCCCACCAACGAGTAGAAACACCCCCATGGGCCGCCGCAGGTCGGACAACCCGGCTTTGATGACGCCGATCATCTCGACAACTGCGTCGATCGCTTCCGGCTGCCCTGCGATTTCGCGCCGGTATTCCTGGCGCAGCGCATCGAGATCAAGCGGAATCCTCGGGTCCACGAGCATCCGCGGCGTTCGATGCGTCTCGCAGAATCGATCGATCACATGCGACGATTCGATGGTCACATCCTTGGACACGTTGGCCGCGGTGTTCTCCAGCAAATCGATCACCTTTCGGGGCATCAGATCACGCCCCAGAAAGCGGTGTGTCAACGCGATCGATTCATGAAGGGCACTTTCTGCGAACGAGCGGTCCTCGCTTGCCCGCTGATGCCCCGACCATGCATTGAGGATACGCCTGGTTCGCTCAAGATCCGGTTCTTCAACTTCAACGGTCACGAATTGGCGCTGCAACGATTCGGTGTCTTCGAGAATGTACCGAACGCCTTCGACGGAACCTTCGGCGATCAAGGTCACCTTCTCGCAATCGGCCAACGCGGCCAGCGCCGACTCAAGATCGTATCGATAGGCGAGATCGAGATCGCGAATGAAAACGACCGGTGGGCGCCAGGCCTGCTTGAGCGTCTCCACCAACGAATCAAAGTAGGGTCCCACAGAATCGCTCGGTTTCAATGCCATCTGGCGGCGCTGAATCGACACCTGCACCACGCGGCGCTTATGGAGTCGGGCGAATCGGGCGTCGGACTGGAAGCGCCGAATCAATTCGTACACGATCGCCGTTTTTCCAATGCCGGACGGACCGGTGATGACCGGACTTCGTCCGCTCGCAATGACCGAAGCCAGTCGATTGACGTCGTCGTCAACTTCAAATGCTGGCGGAAGTCGCTTGCGCTTGAAGTCGGCTGTCAGGTCGCGTTCGACCCACAACTCGATGTTCTTATTGGTGTTCATGGTATTTTCGCAATCTATGATTTGCGGTGAGCGGACACTCAGTCTCGCGTCATGCGCGCACCGCGACTGTACTTACCTTGCCGTTTGGCAAGCTCAGCTAACAAGTCCACAAAAAAAGCCCGAAGATGCCGCTTAGGACATCCTCGGGCTTGTGATAAGCCTATGGAATTGATCCTAATCCGGCGGTCTTACGATTGTGGACGATCCGTCTACGAATTCTGCACCCGTACCCAAGGTTTCCATACCACAGGGTATGAAACTCCTTGAACCGTATGCGATGGGGCCATGTACAAGCATGGCCAGCGACGGGACTGTCAAAGATGTCTTGAAGCTGTGACGGAGCAAGCGCCGCCCTTTCCAATTGCTGAAATACTGAAACGAAACTACCAACTGCTGCAGAAGTATACCGACAGAAGATTGGAGTTCAAGTCATCAACCAAAAACATGATCCCCGCCAACGTCTCACGTGAAGCGTCGCACTAGGATTCTACAGGCGCCTCAACTTGCGGCTCACGATGGGCCAGCACCTCGATGCGGTTGAGTTGCTCTTTGGTCAGCAGGTAAAGCGGAGTTATGTCTTTGGATACAACGTCTGACGCGTCTTTCGCATCTTCCTTCATCAACACAACCCTGACGCGCATCGCGTGGACTCCCAACTCATCCGGCGATCGATGGAAATCGATTTCGAAGTGCGGCGCACCGGATCCATCGTACGGCGGCAGTTCGGACAGTGCGTTGATGTCGCCGTCGGCGATGCGGTCAATGAGTTGCTTGTCTTCGGTTAGACTTAGCGACACAACTTTTTCTTTCTTCTCGCACCACTGCTCCGACGTCTCGCAAAACACACGTTCCGAAATCAGGCTGATCGCCGTCACTGGAGCCAACCCCAAGAAGATCAACGCCTCACAGCCCCAGATGATCCAGAGCAAGATGCCGCTCGGCGTCAGGCTCCGCAGCGAAAACCAACCCTCTTCGTTCACGGCGACGGCAAACTCCCAAACGAGATCGGGACGGCTAAAGGTGTACGCAAGGCTGAGGTCGACTGGCTCCTTGGAGGTGCGATGAATCAAGACATAAGCAAATGACGCCCACGCCGAGTACAGCGCGATCAAGCCGCACACAACGCCGATAAGCACGACGAACTTCGTGCTGCGACACTTGGAGATCAATGCGCCGGCTGAGATCGTCAAACCAACCAACGCGCCGACCGCCAGCGCAAGAACCGACGAGATCACCGGTCCGCCAACTGGGATGTACACATCGGCGTAGGTGTAGGCGATGCCCAACGGAACGGCTGCGATGAATCCCATCACCGGGAGCACAACGAGTCCCATGCCCAGGCGTCCCGAGTGTTGATACGCTTCAAGTTGCGCCATGTCAGAATCTCCGGCCGCTTCTCATTGAGCAGTTTATGAATCCCGTGCACGGGATCGATTCAGCAATTGGGCCGCGGCCAGATCGCGATATGATCGGGAAGAGATGCAGTGGTTGGCCAAGCGAATCCCGCAGCGTCCGACTTGGCCAGACGCCCCAATGTACCGCGATTATACCCACTGACGGAATGTTCTCTCAAGGAAAACGTGAATCAATCGAATCTCGGGAATTCGACTTTTCGGAAAGATGCGACTTGGTTATCCTCTCGAGCCATATCAACTTCGACATTGTACCGAACCGTTCGGCAGGCTGCGGGTATCTCTCCTTCTGATCAGGGCTTTGAATCATGAACAAATACATCACCGAGTTTGTTGGAACGTTCTTTCTTGTGTTTGCCATCGGAATGGCTGTTCTCAGTGGATCGTCGCTGACACCGGTGGTGATCGGGTCGATGCTGATGGTCATGGTTTACATGGGCGGGCATGTCAGCGGTGCGCATTACAACCCAGCCGTCACCATTGGAATCCTGATTCGCGGCAAGATCGAAGCGAAAGACGTCGTGCCCTACATTATCGCACAGATTGCGGGCGCACTGGCGGCGTCGGCTGCGGTGTATTGGCTGCTTGGAAAAACGTTTGGTCCGGCGCCGGGTGCGGACGTCGGTACGTGGCAGGCGCTCGGTGCGGAAATGCTGCTGACCTTTGCACTGATGCTCGTCATCCTCAACGTGGCCACAGCCAAGAAAACCGAAGGCAACTCGTATTACGGACTGGCGATCGGCTTCACAGTCACTGCCGGCGCGGCGACGGTCGGAGGGATCTCGGGCGGTGCGTTTAACCCAGCCGTCGGAACCGGCCCGCTGTTGATGAAGACCATCGTTGAGGGTGGTGCACTGGGCAACCTCTGGATGTACTGGGTCGGTCCGGTCGTGGGCGCACTTGTCGCCGTGCTTGTCTTCAAGCTTCAATGCCCGGACGAATAGACGATCGGCGTCAGCGGTCCACCGGCAAGTTCGCCAGGTTTCTGATCTGGAAACCAGCGGGCGAGGTCGGCAGGCCTGTGCGGATTGTCGGGCTCCAATAGATACGTTCCATCCGCAAAGTAGATGACCGTCATCACCTCGCGCATTGTGGCGGTGTTGTTGGCAGGTGCACGATGGACGGTCCAGCCGGAATGGAACGTGGCATCACCGGCTTGCATGGGCGCGTACGCGATCGGGAAGTTCCGCTCGCGGACGATGTCGTCGAACCCCTCGTCTGATTCTTCGGAAATCGCGGCGCTAAGCAGTGATCCTTCGGTGTGCGATCGGGACGCGAACGTCAACACGCCCATCTCCACCGGCACGTCGACAAGCGGCATCCACATGGTGATGCAGTTGTTGGTGTCGAGCGGCCAATAGTACTGATCCTGATGCCATGCTGTCGCGCCCCCACCCGGTTCCTTGAAAAGCGCCTGATCGTGGTAGAGTCGGACGGCGGGCACCCCCATCAACTCCGCAGCGATGCGGCCAAACCGCTTGGCCAACACGAACCGGCGAACCGTTTCGTCCTCTTCCCAGAGATTCGCCACCTGCAAGAACGATTTGTGATACGCATCCCGTTGTTCGAGGGGTTTGGCATTGGCGCTTTTGCGTTTAACAAAGTCCGCGATGGCTGGCCGGTATACGGCGAGCAACGGATCGTCGGCTACCCCGCGCAGCAGAACATGACCATCCCGCCGATAGCTGTCGATGGATTCGCCGGTCAGGGCGTAGGGGCTTTCCAGTGCCTCTGAAGTCATCATTTCCGATTCCTCGCGTCTCTCGCATCAAATACGTCGAATCGCGGGCCAATGGAGCCCAAACTTCTATAACCTTTAGTTGTATCCCCCATCCCGGACTTGTCGAATTCTGTTGTTTTTCGGGGATGGCGGCAATAGCCAAGCCGAAAGTGCGTTAGAGTACGGGTGGGAATTGTTGATCGGCTCATGACGTCCGTGTGCGTACGCCGAACAGAAGTACATGATGCTCAGGCGAATCATTCAAACAAAACGAAAGCGACGCGGCGGATTCACGCTGGTCGAATTGCTGGTTGTCGTGTCGATCCTGGCGATTCTGATCGCGATCCTGCTGCCGACGCTCAAAGGTGCGCGACGCGTGTCGAAGCGGGTGGCGTGTGGTGCGCATTTGCGCAGCATCGGTCACGGCATGCGCATGTACCTCAACGACTCCAACGACTACCTTCCGGTCGTCGCCGACCTGCCTTCGATCAGCGTCAAAGAAGACGACCCACCCAAACCGGGCATCGCCACCGTCCTTCGACCTTACATCCGTAAGGACAGCAAGAAGGTCGACGATCTGGAAAAGGAATTGGAAGACGAAGGCGAAGATGTCTTCAAGTGCCCAGCCGACATTCCGGGCAAGTTTGAGCGCGACGGCGAGAATGACCGCAAGAGTTATTTCCAAACTGAAAACTCGAGCTACAAGTTCAACAGAAACCTGCCATTCTTCCTGCACGTACCAGGCGAACCTTTCAACCTCGACGTGCATGTCAAACTACAGGATGTTGTTCGAAGCGAACACGCCAAGAATATTTACGGTGGTCAGCCGGCTGAAGAAGAGATCTGGCTGCTCGCCGATTACAGAACGTTTCACGGCAAAGCCGGGCAACCGGGCTCGACAAACTACCTATACGTTGACGGTCACGTCGGCGATCTCGAAAGATAACGGAGGTAACTGGTGATGGGAACAAACAAGGTTGAATCCAGTCATCGCGGATTGATCATCGGCATTGTCTGCGTAGCGCTATTGGCTGCGGGCGGCTTGTATGCATCAAGCGCCGGGCTGTTCGGCGGTGCGTCAGAGGAACTAGCCAGTGGCGACACCGACAAGGTGATCGATGCGCTTTCGTCGCTCGACAAGGAGCAACTTGCGTCAGCCGACAACCGTGAGGGTCGCCAGAAAGCGTTCGACACGCTCAAGGGTGCGTCGTTGGAATCGATTTTTGACCGCATGCGGTCGGATGATTTGACTGACGAACAGCGACAGAACCTCCGCGAAAACATGGGCCGGCTTATGCGGGAAGACATGGAGCGCAAGGTCGACGAATACAACTCCGCCCCCGAGGGAGAGAAAGAAGCGATTCTCGATCGGCACATCGACGAGATGGTCGCGTTTCGCGAGAAGTTTCGTGAGTACCGCGAGAAACACAAAGACGATCCAGAGATGGAGAAACAGCGCGAGGAACGCCGCAAGAATTGGAAGCCGCCGACCAAGCAACAACGGAAAGAGCGGATGGAAAATTCAAATCCCGACAAGCGCGCACGCGGGATGCGCTACTTCGGCAAGATGATGGCCCGCGCTTCGGAACGCGGCATCAAGATGGGATTTGGCCCCGGTGGTGGACGTCGTGGTGGCCCGGGCGGCGGTCATCGCGGTGGTGGCAGAGACAAATAGACGGCCACAATCTTTCGCAAATGAAAAACAAAGGGCGCGACGGTTCATGCAACCGACGCGCCCTTTCTGTTTTTGGCAATCTTGATCCAAACGTTGCGTCTTGCCCGTCCACCGTTCACGGTACCGGGCT
>JAUIEW010000193.1 GCA_030429365.1 Phycisphaerae bacterium | reverse complement strand
GGTCCGGATGGCATGGTCATCGGGCTGGATGTCGACTCGAACAATCTGGCGATTGCGTCGCAGCGAATGGAAGAGTGCGGCTGCCCCCATCGGTTGGTGCGGTCCAATTTCGATCAGCTTGATGAAGTCTTGAAGGATTTGGGGATTGGTGGGGTTGATGCAATCCTTGCGGATCTTGGCGTCAGTTCCAATCAAATCAGCGAACCACGTTTTGGATTGAGTTTTCAGGTAGATGCTCCGCTGGACATGCGCCTGGACGATCGGCTTGCGGATACGGCAGCCGACCTGGTTAACCGGTTGGGCGAAACCGAGTTGGCCAACCTGATATACGAGTTTGGACAGGAGCGGTTCAGCCGACGGATCGCGAAGCTCATCTGCAAAGAGCGTCGATCGTCGCGAATTGTTCGCACGGGGCAGCTTGTCGATCTGATCGGGCGGGCGCTGCATGTTGATCCGAATTCACGTCGGTCCAAGATTCACCCAGCCACCCGAACCTTTCAAGCGCTGCGTATCGCGGTCAACGATGAACTCGGCGCGCTCAAGCGATTGTTGGAAGTCGCGCCGTCAATCTTGAACGAAGGCGGACGAATCGCGATCATTTCGTTTCACAGTTTGGAAGATGGGATCGTCAAGCGAAGTTTTCGGGCCCATCGAACTGATGGAATTTACGACATATTGACGAAAAAGCCTTTGGTTGCAGGCCCTGAGGAAAGACGGGCCAACCCGCGTTCGCGAAGTGCGAAACTTCGGGTGGCGAAGCGAACGGCGAAAGTGCTCGACGATGGCGGTGACGGGCGCTAAAACAAAACGAGTGCGATCAATCAGAAACCCGCGAAAGTCGGGATCGACGACTTTGGCGGTTCTGCAGATTTCAACGAACAATAACTGCGGCGGCGGTTTGGAGTGGCTGACGCATGAATGACGGGAGTCGAAGTATGGGTAAGGAGACGAAGGTCGGCCTCCTTGTTGGGATGTGCTTCATCGTCTGTTGCGCGATTGTCCTTTCACACCATGGCCGGCGTCGCGCCGAAGCCCAGGACCTCTCGGTGACCAACGCCGAACGGTCGCGAAAGGCTCCGTTGCTCCTGGATCGAAACGCCAGTGCGGAAAAGGCGACCAAGCGCATCGCGCCGAGTCGCACGTCCCAGCCCCGAAACAATCGGGTTGCCCAGCCCCGAAACTTTGATGATGAGCCGGTCAACGATGACCGAGAGACCCAACTCGCGGACAGCCAGCCTTCAGGCGACGGCCGGTGGAAGGCGTCCGCCAGCGATTCGCAAGCCGTAAGCTATGGATTTGAGCGGATGGGCGACTCGACGTCGCGGGAGCGCGAGGTCGCCACCCGTCCGAGCAGTCGAACGTCTGAACCCTTCATCCATCGTGGCCCGCCGATTCCCGACGTGGTCGCGCCCAAGACGTCGATGCTGAGTCGGCGCAATGACGACGAATTGGTCGTGCTGGACGACGATTCCAACCCGCTCGTGGCCAACATCCCGTTGCAGGGTCGTCAGGAGTCTATCGAACGCCCGCCCGCAACCGCCGATCGCGACGTGACTCAGCGGCGCACCTTGACTTCGACGCCAAGTCCGGCGCCAACAAGTCGTCAGAGCGACCATTCTGAACGTTCGATTCCGACGCGAATCGGAAATGATATGGTGGATACGCGGCGATCGAATGAGTCGCCCATGGAGACGAAGCACAAAGCGACGGCAACCCGTACGGCGATGGATCGACACGTCGTGCAGGAAGGCGAGAATCTGTCGCGCATCGCTGAGCAGTACTACGGTTCCAGCGAACCGAAAATCCTCGACGCCATCGTTAAAGCCAATCACGAAACGATGTCAGGACCGAATCACATCGTATCGGGGCAGGAACTGTTGCTCCCGGGCATCGAGGGAGTCGATTCGATTCGGCATGAAGAGTCGCCAGCCCAAGCGCCGCAGGAGCCCGTTCGCAACAACGATCGCAACGAGCAGGCAGCCGCCCGGTCCAGCATCCTTGCGGAGTACGAAGTCCAACCCGGCGACCTCCTGTCGCGGGTGGTGTCGCGACATTATGGCAGTGCGTCGAAAAGAATCATCGATGCCGTGTACCAAGCCAACATGGACCGCATGAAGAGCCCCGATCAACTGGTGGCGGGCACGGTGATTGTGCTCCCCGAAGTTGGCAACATTCAGCCAAAGCAAGTGGATGCAGGTCGCAAGGTGCAAGAGGCACCGATTGCCAACACCGCGACCGAAGAGGAACCATTCCGCTGGTATGTCGTCCAGAAGGGCGATACCTACTCGACCATTGCAGCCGCCCAGATGGGAACGTCGAAGCGTTGGCAAGAGTTGGCCGAGTTCAACAAGACCGTCTTTAAAGACGCGACGCAGATTCGCCACGGCGTCCGCATTCGCATCCCCACCGGGAGTTCGTCGAACAGCCAGTCCGATTCCAGCCGCAGGAGTCGCTGATGACGCCGACGCGCGCCGGAGTCGCACTGCTGCTGGTCGGCATCATTTGCCTGATCGTTGTGGCGTTGCGGGCGGAAAAGGTTCGCGTCGAGACGCGCATTCAGGCACACACGGCAGAGATTGTCCACTGTCGCCGTCAGGTTTGGTCGTTGCAAATGGAGATCGCCCGATTGCGTTCGCCGGAGAAAATCCAGCAGCGCATCGAACGATTCAGCCTTACCGTCGGCGCCGACTTTGACCGTTGGCTTTCACCCGACACCGATGAAGCGCTTGCCTCCTTGGAAGAGTGATCCGTGAAATCCAAACGCTCAACTGAACCAAACGTCAATCGTTGGCAGTTGGGGTCTGCAAAGTTCGTCTTCGCCGTAGCACTTCTGCTTTTTGTCGGGTTGGCTGCCCGACTCGTCTATATCAACACGATCATGTCGGAGCGTCTGCTCGATATCGCTCAATCGCAGCAGCGCAGTCGGATGGCGATCGATGCACGTCGCGGAACGATTCTCGATGTGCGGGGTCGACTGCTTGCAGGGAGTCGCCCGCGCTACAGCGTCTACGCCGACCCAGCGATCATCGAGCAACCCGACGAAGTCGCCCGCATGCTGGGATCGGTGCTCGAAGTCGATCCGGGCATGCTTGAAAATGAAATCCGCAGCAGTTCGACACCGCGCTTTTGCTGGCTCAAGCGTTTGATCGACGACGCCCAAGCCGACGCCATTCGCTCGATGCGTATATACGGCATCGGGATGCGCAGTGAATTCGAGCGCTATTGGCCCATGGACGAGACCGCCGCCCACGTGCTGGGGTTCGTTGGCTCGGATGGTCATGGTCTCGGCGGCATGGAACTGCGCTACGACGAGCACCTATCGGGCAAACCCGGATACCGAACGACGCTGCGCGACGCGCGACGCCGCGCAATTGGAGGAGAAGCAAGCCGCATCGTTGCGCCGCAGGATGGCGGGCATCTTGTCCTGACGATCGACAGCGTTATCCAGCACATTGTCGAAAAGCGACTCGCTGAACAAGTCGACCAATACAACGCCGAGAGCGGTATCTCGATCGTGATGCATCCGCGCACGGGCGAAGTGTTGGCGATGGCCAGCGTGCCGACGTTTAACCCGAATCATTACAACGACTTCGCAGTCTCATATCGGCGCAATCGCGTCGTGACCGACCCGGTTGAACCGGGCAGCGTGTTCAAACCATTCATCGCGGCTGTCGCGCTGGAATTGGGCTATGTGGGGCCGCGCGAGTTAATCGACTGCCACAACGGTCTTTACAACTTCGACGGGCGGCTGATGAACGATTCCAGTCCCCACGGTGAAATGAACATCCGCGACATCATCGCCTACAGCAGCAACATCGGGATGGGCATCATCGGCACGCGGATGGGCGACGAAGCCCTCTATGCCGCGGTCAAGCGGTTTGGCTTCGGATCGAAGACGCAGATCGGCATCGCGGGTGAAAGCGGCGGGATCGTGTACGACACCAGTCGATGGTCGAGCTATTCAAAGACGTCGGTGCCGATGGGGCAGGAGCTGGCGATCACCCCGATTCAACTGGTGACGGCGTTTTCGTCCTTTTTCAATGGCGGATACCTGCTTCAGCCGCGTCTGGTCCGGTCGCAATTGCGGGCGGACTTCACGACGGAGGCGTCGTTTGTCGAACCCGAGGTCATTCGTCGGGTGGTGCCTGAGGACATCGCCCACTACATGGCCACCCAGGCGCTACCCGCAGTGGTGGCGCGACACCGACCCGAGCTTGACGTCGCCGAGTATCCGACCGCGGGCAAAACCGGAACGGCGCAGGTGCCGCACTCCGACAAGGGCGGGTATGAGCACAATGCCTACCTCAGTTCGTTCATCGCCGGTGCACCATACGACGATCCGCAGATCGTTGTTTTGGTCATGATTCGCAAACCGGAATACGCGCTCGGTCATTTGGGATATGAAGTCGCAGGACCGGCTGTCCGCGACATCACACGTTCGACCCTGCAATACCTGCAAGTGCCGCCAGCCAACACACAAGCCAATGCGTTGCCATAGCGCGTCGCGTAGCAGGCGCATGTGAAATCTTTTCACTCACAACCGCGTCAAGTTGGCTCAATTGCACTTGGTTGAGCCTGACGTTTGGCGTACACTTAATCGTATTGACGGATCGCTTTTTCGCACGGTCCTATTCGGGTGATGGTTCGCATCGATCACGCCCGTTTTGAGACTGCTGCGCTGGTTCAAGGAAGGACCACCATGGCTGCCAGCCACCCGCATCCAGGCTCCAACGCGCGCACCGACCATGCGCTGACCGTTTGGACGCTCCCTTCCCTGCTGAAATCGGCTGACGTAACCGCGACGGCGGACGTTTCCGACACGCTCGCCAACACGGTGATCAATCGCCTGACGGTGGACTCTCGCGATGCCGGAGCGGGGGCGTGCTTTGTGGCGCTCGCGGGCATGCAGACCGATGGGCATCGCTACGTTTCGCAGGCGCTCGATCAAGGTGCGTCAGCCGTCATCGTTGAGACGGGGCGCTGCGATGTTTGCGACGAGCGAATCGTTGAAGTTGCGGACACGCATGAGGCGATTGCCAGACTTGCGGCGACGTTTTTTGGGATCGATCGCCTGCAGCGGGAGGGGAAGCTCAGTCTCATCGGTGTGACCGGCACGAATGGCAAGACGACCGTCGTGTCGCTGATCACGTCGATTCTTCGAACGGCTGGGGTTGAGGCGAGTTCGTTGGGGACGATTGGTCTGGATGTGCCAGGTGGTGTCACTGGCGCGTCAACGACGGTGATCTCCGGGATGACGACGCCGCCGCCGATCGAATTGTGTACGGCGCTGGCGCGTGCTGCCCGCGCAGGGGCTCGCTGCGTGGCGATGGAAGTGTCGAGTCACGCGCTCGATCAACGACGGACCGCGGGGCTGCGGTTTGATGTGGCCGTCTTTACAAACCTGACGCAGGATCATCTCGACTACCACGGCGACATGGATGGATACGCAGCGGCCAAGCGCCGATTGTTCGATGGATTGGATGCAAGTGCTGCGGCGATCATCAATGCTGACGATGGGAGTGCAAAAGAAATCGTTTCCAATTGCGTCGCGCCGGTCGTTACGTTTTCGACAAAAAATGGATCGGCTGACATTCGAGCGGAGAACCTTCAGTTGCGGGCGAGCGGCTCAACGTTTGATTTGCACATCAAAGGCGAACGTGTCGCAGCGCGGAGTCGGCTGATCGGATTGCACAACGTCAGCAACATGCTGGCTGCGATGTCGGCTGCCCATGTGTTGGGCGTTGACTGCACTGCGATTGCCAAGGGTATCGCGTCGATCGAATGCGTGCCCGGTCGCCTTGAGCGTGTGGCGTGTGACGGACCATGCGACGTGTTCGTGGACTACGCCCACACGCCCGATGCCCTCGAAAACGTGCTGCGCGTCCTGCGTGACGTGACCCGCGGACGTTTGATCTGTGTGTTCGGCTGCGGTGGCGACCGCGATAAGACCAAGCGCATTCCGATGGCGAAAGCCGTGCAGGCCTTTGCCGACATCGGAATCATCACAAGCGACAACCCACGCAACGAAGATCCGAACGCGATTATCGCGGATGTCGTCGCTGGATTCGATGGCAACGGTTCGGTGCGGCGAGTCGTGCAGATCGATCGACGCGCAGCGATCAACGAGGCCGTCGCGCTCGCCGGTGCGAACGACACGGTTTTGATCGCGGGCAAGGGGCACGAGGACTATCAGATTATCGGCGACAAACGCTTCCAGTTCGACGATCGGTTGGTCGCGATCGAAGCCGCGCAACGGGTGATCGAGGTGACCGCATGATTCCTATGTCCGTTGCACAAATCGCCTGGGCTGCGAACGCCACGCCATCGTCGGCCGTTGAAGACGGCATGATCACCGGGGTGTCCACAGACTCGCGCGCCGTCAAAGAGGGCGAGTTGTTTGTCGCGATCAAGGGCGATCGATTCGATGGTCACGACTACATCGAGCAAGCCGTGCAGCGCGGCGCCAAGGCATGTCTGGTGACGAGCGGTTTTCGGCATGAGCGGGCTGCGCCGTTGCTTTATGTCCAAGACGTGGTTGAGGCGTTGGGCATGATCGCAGCCCACCATCGTCGGATCGGCAGCGCGAAGGTGATCGGCATCACCGGTAGCGCCGGGAAGACGACCACCAAGGCGATGATTGCGCACGTTCTGGGGGATCGTTTTTCGATCGCCTGCGCCCCAAAGAGTTTCAACAATCAAATCGGAGTCCCGTTGACTCTCCTTTCTTCCAATCGCGACGATCAATTCGTCGTCGTCGAGATCGGTACAAGCCGGCCCGGTGAAATCGCGCTGCTGTCTGCAATGGCCAGGCCCGACGTCGGTGTGGTGACGTCGGTCGGAGCAGCACATCTTGCCGGGTTCGGCTCGACCGAAGCCGTGCGGCGCGAGAAAATGTCGCTGTTCGATCATGTGGTGAAGGGTGGAAGGGCGTACGTCAATGCGCGGGCGGTGGATGGCATCGCGGTGTTGCCGCGATCCGCGGAGATTGGTTGGCAGACGTACGGCGATCATCCCGAAGCTGACATGATCGTGTCGAATATCACCAGTGATTTGAGGCAAACATCGGCGCTGATCGACGGGCGGTTTGAATTGGAGTTGCCGGTGGCTGGCCCGCACAACGCAGTCAATGCTTGCGCGGCGTTTGGCGTTTGCCTTGCGTGCGGGATCGCGCCGCAGCAGATTCTGGATTCGCTCAAGTCGTTTGCGATGCCGCCGATGCGACTGAACATCAGTGCGTCGGATCGCTGGACGATCATCAACGATTGCTACAACGCCAATCCGTTGAGCGTTGCGGCATCGCTCGATGTATTGAAGTCGGAGACAAGGAACCGCCGCGTCTTCGTCGCTGGAACGATGGCCGAATTGGGCGATGCAGCCCCCGATCTTCACCGCGAGTTGGGGCGAAATGCGTCTGCGTCGGGGATCGAAATCCTGATTGCCATCGGCGAGTTCGCGGGATACGTTGCCGACGGCGCCAACGTGGATCGGAGGGGGATGCAGGTGTTTCAATTCAAGTCCCTCGAAGAAGCCTGCTTGAAAGTGCCCGGAATCCTCGAAGAGGGTGATACGATTCTGGTAAAAGGGTCGCGGTCGGCTGGCCTGGAGAGAATCGTCGGTGAGTTATCCGCCGCACAAACGCCAACCGTTGCGCCGGTCACCTGACGTCCAGGCGATACGCATGACTTAACGAAGAAGAGCAAACGAAACCGTGCTGTACTATCTGTTCAGGTCAATCTTGCAAGGCGAACATTACGCCTATGAAAATCCGCTCTTTCGGGGCGGGTTGGCGGCGCTGTTCTGTTTTTTGCTCATCGCCTTGGCTGGTCAGGCGGGCATTCGACAACTCATGCGTTACAAGCTGGGTGATCGTCCCGAGTTCGATCACGACACGCTCAACAAACTCATGAAGGACAAGGAGAACGTCCCGACGATGGGCGGCGTGATGATCGTTGGGGCCATCATCATTGCCACATTGCTCTTCGCCGATTTCAAGAACTTCTATGTGCTCATGGGAATGTTCGGACTGCTTTGGTTGTCGGTGCTGGGGGCGGTCGACGACTGGATCAAACTGACTTTGGCGCAGCGTGAAGGCAGTCGTGTCGGGCTCAAGAGTTACGAGAAACTGCTCTTTCAGTTCGGTCTCGGCGTGTTGCTCGGATACTTCGTGTACAGTTTCGGCCGAGACAACCTTGCCTTTGTCGCCGAATCAGGTGAGCCGATCGAATCGTTCCGCATACTGACTGTTCCGTTTTACAAGAAGGGACTCTTCCTCACGCCGTTTTTGTTCATGGTTGTGACGGTGATCGTGACAACCGCGACGTCCAACTCGGTGAA
The DNA here is from genome assembly GCA_030429365.1 of Phycisphaerae bacterium. Taxonomy (GTDB): domain Bacteria; phylum Planctomycetota; class Phycisphaerae; order UBA1845; family UBA1845; genus UBA1845. The sequence goes on along the minus strand of JAUIEW010000193.1, from coordinate 1,715 downwards.
CCTGACCGATGGAATGGACGGGTTGGCGTCGGGATGCGTGGCATTGACGGCGCTGGTGTTTATGGTGCTGAGTTATGTCGCGGGCGATTCTGATATCGCGGGCAAGTTGCTCATGCCGCACATTCCCAAGAGCGGTGAGCTGGCGGTGATCTGCGGTGCGATTCTGGGTGCGACGCTGGGGTTTTTGTGGTACAATTGCCATCCGGCTCAGGTGTTCATGGGCGACACCGGTTCGCTGCCTTTGGGCGGTTTGATAGGTTACGTCGCCATTGTGATTCGCCAGGAGTTGATGCTGTTCATCGTCGGGGGCGTGTTTGTGCTGGAAGCCCTCTCGGTCATGATCCAGGTGGGGTATTTCAAGTATTCGGGTGGCAAACGCGTGTTTCGATGCGCGCCGATCCACCACCATTTCCACCTGGCTGGCTGGACCGAGACGCAAACGGTCATTCGCTTCTGGTTGATGGCCGCCCTGTTCGCAGGGGCCGCGCTGGCGACGATCAAACTACGGTAGCGATTGAATCACCCATCGGTTAACGGCACGGATGCTGTGGCCGAGCGATGTTGTTTCGTGACAGGATGTAAAAAGCGTGCCACTGCTCTGTGAGCAGTGTCGGACTTTTTTGTGATGACTTGAGAATGCACTGCTCACAGAGCAGTGGCACATTCGGCATCTCGATCTTCCTTCGTCCACGAACCAACTTCAAGAGCTTCTTGTCGTACTCGCAAAATCTGACTCACGGATGAGCACGAATGTCTCAGTTGGCTTCCAATCACGCATTCAATCTGGAGCGCAGGCATGAGTCGAATGCGACGGGCATCGTCGTCGCAGCCGCCTGCCTCTTGACCATCGGCGTCGTCATGGTCGCATCGGCTGGTGCGAATCTCGACGAACCGGTGATTACATGGCAGTTTTGGAAGAGCTTGTTTGGTCGTCAGGCGATCTTCAGCGGCGCGAGTCTCGTCGCGATCCTGGTTGTGGCACACGGTTTTCATCGACTGTTTGCGTGGCGTCCCGGCTCATGGTTTCAACCCGCGTTGGCGTTCTATGTTGTCACGTCGCTGATCCTGGCGGCTGTCCTTGTTCCGGGGATTGGCGTGATGCGAAAAGGGGCCCGTCGGTGGATGCAGGTGGGACCCGAATCGTTGGGACTTTCGTTTCAGCCGTCTGAGTTGGCAAAGCTGGCGATCGTTGTTTTTCTCGCCGCGTTTCTTTCGAGCTCAGCCGATCGGATTCGGTCGTTTTGGAAGGGGTTGCTTCCGGCATGCGCGGCGATCGGCCTCATCGTGTCGCTTGTTGGCAAAGAGGATTTTGGTACCGGGGCGCTGTTGGCGTTGGTCGGCGGGATGATGGTCTTGGTGGCTGGTGCGAAGTGGCGTCACCTCATGATCTTCGTTGTGCCCGCAATCTCTGGTTTGGTTTATCTGGTCCTGTCGCGACCCTATCGTGTCGAACGCCTGATGGTGTTTCGCAACATCTGGGCTGACCCGCAGGGCGCGGGGTATCACCCGGTGCAATCGTTGGTCACCATCGCGTCCGGTGGGTTGTTTGGGCGCGGGCTCGGAAGCGGTGTGCAGAAGTACGGCTACCTGCCGGAATCACGCAGCGATTTTATTTTCTCAGTGATATGCGAAGAAGCCGGCATGGTCGGAGCGCTGATCGTGATTTCGCTTTTTCTGCTGTTGATGTGGTTCGGTTGGCGAACCGTCCGGTTGAG
>JAUIEW010000448.1 GCA_030429365.1 Phycisphaerae bacterium | reverse complement strand
TGTTCGGTGTTCGGTCGGATGTTTTGGATCGGGCGATGTTTCCCGTCGGCCATCTTCAGAAAGACGAAGTGCGCGAAGCCGCAGAACGCTTTGGCTTGCCGGTTCACAACAAACCCGACTCGGTTGAAATCTGCTTCGTGCCCGATCGCGACTACGCGCGGGTCGTCCGCGAGCGCCGGCCCGACGCGTTCAAACCGGGGCATATCGAAGACTCGGATGGCAACGTCCTGGGCGACCACGACGGGGTTGCGAACTTCACGATCGGGCAGCGTCGCGGACTTGGCGTAGCCGCCGGCAAACCGGTCTACGTCACGCGACTTGATGTCTTGAACAACACAGTTGTTCTGGGCGAAAGAAATGAACTGATGCATCGCGGCCTGCTCGCCAGCGGCGCGAACTTCGTTTCCACGCCGCCGACCGAACCGATTCGCTGCGAAGCACAGATCCGCTACCAACACCATGCGGCTCCCTGCACCGTCACCGCATCACAAGACGGAACGCTGCAAGTCGAATTCGACGAACCGCAATCCGCAATCACACCGGGCCAGGCGCTGGTCCTCTACAACGGCGATCAAGTCATCGGTGGTGGGTGGATCGACCGCACGCTATAGCCAAATCACCGCGTAAAAACCCCAGCCAATCACACTCTTCCTATCTCCTCATTTGATGCAGACGTGGTGCTCATTCGCGCCAAAGTTTCACAGTCTGGGGCGCATGGAACGAATGGGAAGTTTGCGCCGAAAGTAGGAGCACATTCGCTCGAAAACTCCCCAACTGAATGCACATCCACTCGTCATGTCTCGCTTGAAATCATCCCTTCAAGTCTCGTTCAAAGACCAGCCGATAACAGTTTGTAACCCCCAAAAACCAAAGGTATCCGATGCAAAAAACCAGAGTACCCAGAACTCCACGATCCAAGACGCTTAACGCTTCTGCCAAACGGGATCATACGACTGCGCCTTCGTCGTCCCAAAGCGCCGAGCAATCGCATGCCTCCAGTTCTTCGCAGTCTTCAGAACCTTCGCATCTTAACGACACAGAGCTTCGTCTTCAGGAACAGTTCGACTACCTTGAGACGCAGTTTGAGCGATTGAAAGATCAGACGCGCCAGGCTCAGCGACTCGCATCACTGGGAACGGCTGCGACGATGCTCGCCCACGAATTCAACAACCTCATGTCGCCCGTGGTGGGGTATGCCCAATACGCGATCGATTCAAAAGATCCGGAGTTGATGGCCAAAGCGCTGCGGATCACGTTGAAGCAAACCGGGATCATGACGGCGATGTCAGACCGCATACTCGGATTGGCGGCCAATGAGGTGAGTGCGGTTAAACGCGTCAATATCAAAGAAGCGATTGGCGACGCCCGCGAATGCCTGATTCGCGACCTGTCCAAAGACAACATCGAGTTCGTCACCGAGATTGACGATTCGCTCACGTTCCAGGCCGACCCGCGACAAATGCAGCAGGTGTTCTTCAATCTGCTTTCCAACGCGCGACAGGCGATTCAGCATCGGCACGGACGCATCACTGTTGCAGCCGAGCGGATCGACGAAACGGTATCGATCAGCTTCCGCGATAACGGCTCGGGGATTCCTAGCGATTCGTTGGATGCAATCTTTGGAGAGTTCTACAGCACGAAAAAAGATCGGCCTGGCAAGAGCGGCATTGGGTTGGGGCTGTCACTGTGCCGCGACATCGTTGAAGAACATCGGGGGACGATTCAGGTCGCGAGCGAAGTCGGCAAGGGGACGATCTTTACGGTCAAACTCCCGTCCGGCGATTAGAATTTAGATCGAAGCTGCTGTGCACGCATCACGCAACCGGGTGTCTGCGTCACCACTCCAAC
>JAUIEW010000192.1 GCA_030429365.1 Phycisphaerae bacterium | reverse complement strand
CGGCAAGCACTACGAAAGCCTCGAAGGTTTCTGGCAGATGATGAAGTACCCCGAAAGCCCAACTGACGAACGGGCGAATTTCCCGGGTATCAAGTGGCCACACGCCCGCGAGCAAGTCGCGCAAATGGTCGGCCACAAGGCCAAGTCAGCCGGCACGGCGGCGTCGGAAAACATGAAGCAAATGGGAATCAACTGGGTGACGTTTGAGGGAAAGAGGATGCCGTATCGCACACCGGAAAAAGGCGAACACTACGACCTCATCGTCGAAGCCACCCGTGCCAAGGTTCAGCAAAATCCAAATGTCAGCAAGGTGCTGCAATCAACCGGCAACCTGATCCTCCGCCCCGACCACAAACAAGCAGACGATGCGCCGCCTGCATGGCGCTATTGCGATATACTGATGGACATTCGAGAAACACTAAACGCAACCGACAACCCGTAGGGTCCGCTATGCGGACCACGTCGTCTCGACGGACCAATTCTCATGGGTCTTGATTTTTTTGATTTGCAATTTCGTATCGAACGCCGGATCGGGATCACGATATCCCCTGAGGATTGGGACGATCTCGTTGAGAATGGTCATCCACCGGACTTCACCGTGGGGGCGCTCCAATTCGTTATTGGCGCACGGCTCAATGAACTCGGACTGCCAGTACCTGAAAATCTCTGGGAAATGATCTGTGAGGATATTGGAGACGTTTGTGGCGCACGTCACAATTCAATCAAACCCAGTACATGGGTCATAAAGGACCTGGGCTTTATGTAAGCGTTCATAAGGTTGGTTTCTCCGAGAGGCAATCAAGTGAAGCAGCGGTGGATTGAATACAGCGACCTATGGGCTTGTGGCTGCCCCATGACTTTCTGGGTTCATGAGCCTGTTGACGAGAGAGTTTGGCGAGACGCTGAAGAATTCGTTCCGCCTAAGCCGCCTCGTGTGCCGGGACTGGGCTATCCAGTCTACTTCGTTGAGTTTGACGGCTTCGTTTTTAAGTTTGGGTCGCTCGATGAGATGAATGTCTGCATTGACACATTAGGACAGAAGAATCTCCCGAACGTTCATCAAGAGTGCGAGGAGCGGGGCGTTGGCCCGGTATCGCATTGGTTAAACCGACTTCCATCACAAGTCTTGCCATGGAAATACCGCGAGGGGGCAGTGAAGTACCTCATGGAATGTCGGGACTACTTTCAAAACGATGCCAAGCATTGATCGAAAAACGATATGATTCACCGATCAGTCAACGGTTTGGTTGCGTCTTGGCATGATCTTGATTAACTGGGGGCTTAAGATGCACCATGGACTTCTCGAAATGGAGACACGCTCGTGAAGCGAAAGCCTTTTGTTGCCGGTAACTGGAAGATGCACAATGACCTGGGGGCGGCCCGGGAGTTGATGGGCGGGCTTCGGGGGAATCTGCCGAAACCGTTGAACGTCGACGTGGCTGTCTGCACGCCGTTTACCCTGCTCTATCCGATGGGCAAGGAAATAGACGGGACGGACATCAAGCTCGGGGCGCAGAACTGCTATTTCGAGCCCAAAGGGGCGTTTACCGGCGAAATCTCGGCACAGATGCTCGCAGCGGCTGGCTGCACCTACGTCATCATCGGCCACAGCGAGCGGCGACACGTTTTTGGCGAGACGGGCGACATGCTTCGCAAGAAGGTCGTCGCGGCTCAGGAGTGCGGCTTGCATGTGATCTACTGCATCGGCGAACTCTTGGAGGAGCGGGAGGCCAACCGGACCGAGCAGGTCGTCGAATCCCAGCTTCAGGAGGCCCTTTCGCCCGATTTGAGGACCGATCTGCTTACGCTGGCCTACGAGCCGGTCTGGGCGATCGGAACGGGCAAGACCGCCACCCCGGACCAGGCTCAGAGCGTCCATGCCTTCGTTCGGGCCAAATTAAGCGGGTTCTTCGGCCAGGAAACGGCCCAGCAGCTTCGGATCCAGTACGGCGGAAGCGTCAAACCGGGCAATGCGAAGACGCTATTTGAGTGCCCGGACGTCGATGGCGGGCTTGTCGGGGGGGCATGTCTGGTCGCCGAGGATTTTGTCGCTATTATATCGGCTGCGCAGGAATCGGCATAAATGGGACCAATCGCTGCCCGCCCCGGACGGATGGGGTGGGTCGCTTGCTATTGAAGTGAAGGAATGGCTCAAATGACAGCGTTGTTGGCGGCATCGTTTTCACAAATCGTGATGGGCATGGCCCTCGGGTTCGTTTGCATCCTTTTGATGATGATCATTCTCATCCAGAAGGGGCGCGGCGGTGGGTTGGCCAGCGCTTTTGGCGGTGGTGGCGGAGGCGGTGGTGCATTCGGCGCCAAGACCGGCGACGTTTTCACAGGCATCACTGTGGTCCTTGCGTTCGTTTTTCTTCTGCTGACGATTTTCGGCAACTACGTGATGCGCCCCGAAGGAGCCAACACCGGTCCCGCGACGGTCACCAGTTCGTCATCCGGAACTTCGCAGAACTTGCCGGTCGGCGGATCAACTGGCACGGGTTCAAAGCCCGCCACTGTCCCAGTGACCATCCCGAGCACCAGCATCACGAGTGAAACGCCGACAGCGGACGACGATGCGGCGGCCACGTCAGATGAGGACGAAGCTCCTGCAGACGACGATGCTCCTGCAGACGACGACGCGGCGATGGACGGTACAGATGATGCCGGCGATGAAGACGCCGACGCAGCCGACACCGAAACGCCAGATGATCCCAGCGGTGAAGAGGCACCGGCCGATGACGCCGAAGGATCAGACGAGACGCCATAGTCGAATCACGTTGACCCGGGTCATGCGGAAGTTTGTTTAGAGGTTCAGTCGCGATCAATTCCCGGACGGTTTTATGATCCAGTCGATGACAGGTTTTGGCGAGGCGACTGTCGTTCGGGACGGAATCGGCTTTTCGGTCGAAATCCGCAGTCTCAACAATCGCTATTTCAAGGCATCCATCAAGTTGCCCGACCGTTTCCAGTTCATGGAAGCCGATGTCGAGAAGCTGCTGCGAAGCCACCTTGCTCGCGGAAGCGTTTCCTTCATGCTGCGTGTGCGAGGCAAGAACTCCGCCGCTGCTTTTGAAATCAATCGCGATGCCCTCGAAAGCTACCTGGATCAGATTCGCGAGACGAAGCTGCCCGATGGAATCAACGGGACGGTTGATCTTGCCTCACTGCTGACGTTGCCAGGGGTTTGTGAGTCGCCCGAATTGGATGAAGAACTGCGGGAGCAGGAGTGGGCGCTGGTTGAGTCGTTGGGCAAGAAAGCGCTGGCGATGCTCGTCGAGATGCGGGGGGTTGAAGGAAAAGCCCTTCGCGACGATCTGATGAACAATTGCAACGAAATTCGCAAGCTGGCCGGCGATATCGCGGTGCAGGCGCCCAAGGTTATCGAAGAATATCATACGAAACTGCATGAGCGCGTGTCACATCTGTTGCGAACCGCCAAGTTGGACGTGGACAAAGAATCGCTGCTTCGCGAGGTGGCGGTGTATGCCGATCGATGCGATATCAGCGAGGAGACATCGCGCCTTGAGTCGCATCTGAATCAGTTCATCGAACTGTGCGACAACGGTGGAGCCGTCGGGCGAAAGCTCGACTTCTTGGCGCAGGAAATGCTTCGCGAAACCAACACGATCGGCAGCAAGAGCAACAATGCGGCGATCGCCAGGGACGTAGTTGAAATCAAAGGTGGAATCGATCGGTTGAAGGAGCAGATTCAGAATGTTGAGTAGCTCCCAGTCGGAACAAAAGTCAGCGACTGGTCAGGGGAATCTGGTTGTCATCAGCGGACCGTCAGGGACCGGCAAAACGTCGATCTGCAATCTGCTGTTGGAACGGTTGCCCAACGCGGTCTGGAGTGTGTCAGCCACCACGCGCCCGCTTCGCGGTGGAGAGGCTGAAGGATCCAGCTACGAATACATCGCGCCCGAAGATTTCGTGCGTCGCCGCGAAAACGGAGAGTTCCTCGAGTCGGCTGAGTATTGCGGACACTGGTATGGCACGCCTGCCGCACCGGTGAAGCGATGGGTCGATGACGGCAAGATTGTGATCACCGAAATCGATGTGCAGGGCGGGGTTCAAATCGCTAAGCACATGCCGAACTCGTGCCGGATTTTTGTTTTGCCGCCCGATTTTGAATCGTTGAAAGCGCGGTTGGAAGGGCGCAAGACCGAGTCGGCGGACATCATGGCCCGGCGGTTGCAGAAAGCCGACGGCGAGATCGCAATTGCGAGAGACTCGGGATGCTATCAGCACTTTGTAACCAACGATGTGCTCGATGACACGGTGGATGAGATCATCGGGATTATCACGAAGAGCTAGACGTGTCGGGTGGGCTATGTCCACCGCCGTTTGAGCGAGTCAGCGATGTGGTGGGCACGGCCCACCCTACGGCAGAAAGCGCGAAATAGAAGGAATTTGTTGAGGATCAAGAAATGATTGAAGGACTCAAGAGTGACGAGTTGATTGCCAAGGTTGGCGGGCGGTTTCGTTTGACCGCGCTGATCCAGCGTCGTCTAGTGGAGTTGCTGCAAGGCGCCCGCCCGATGGTCGAGACCAAGGGGCTGACTGACATCGAAGTCGTCGTGCAGGAAATCAACGAAGGCAAGATCGACGTCAAGGAATACATCGGCGATGTAGAGGAAGAGGATGACGGCGCATAGCCCAAATCCGAATGAGCAAATCCCGGATGCTGCCCAATCTGATCTGAACGGTTTCGAAATCGTCGTTGGGATTTGTGGCGGCATTGCCGTTTACAAAGTTTGCTCAGTTGTTTCCGAACTGGTTCAACGCGGCGCCGGTGTGACGTGCGTGATGACCAAGTCGGCGACGAAATTTGTTCGCCCGTTGACGTTTGAAGCACTCACCGGCCGAGCGGTGCTGACCAGCCTCTGGAAACCGCAGCACTCCTACGATCCCCAACACATCAAACTGAACGACGCGGCTGACCTGTTCGTGGTCGCGCCCGCCACCGCGAACATCATCGCCAAGACCGCTAACGGAATCGCCGACGATCTGCTCTCGACGCTTTTGACGTCGGTGAATTGCCCGGTGTTGCTGGCCCCCGCGATGAACGACCGCATGTGGGCGAACCCGGCGGTGGTAGCCAACGTCGCCCGCGTGAAGGAATTCGGTTATCACCTGGTCGGACCGGGCGAGGGGTGGCTTGCCTGCCGATCGATCGGTAAGGGACGCCTCGAAGAACCGCCCACGATCGTAAAGGCGATCGTCGACTTGCTTCCCGATCAGAAGAAATCAGATTCGTAGACTTGTCAGTCGGAGATTACGATTGCGAATCCTGGTCACTGCCGGTCCAACGCGCGAGCACTTCGACCCCGTCCGGTTTATCAGCAATGGTTCGACCGGCCAAATGGGTTACGCAATAGCAGCCGCCGCCGCCCAACGCGGTCATGACGTGGTGCTGATCACCGGGCCGACGCAAATCACGCCGCCGCAGGTCGATCTGATCCGGGTCACGTCGGCGCAGCAGATGTACCACGAAGCCACCACGCATTTCGACGGTTGCGATGCCGCGATCATGGCCGCAGCCGTCACCGACTGGCGACCCAAAGTCCGCCACGCCAGCAAACCCCCCAAGACCGAAAGCGAACTGACCGTCGAACTCGAACCGACGCCCGACATCTGCGCCGCGCTGGGGATGGTAAAGGGCGACCGCGTCGTCATCGGGTTTGCGCTGCAGGATGTGGACGCACACAACAAAGCCGAAGAGAAAATGCGGGCCAAGCGCTGCAACGCGATCGTGATGAACCGCATCGAGGCAATGCAAAGCGCGTCCTCCACGATCGAAATCAAGGTCGAAGGCCAACCATGGCGCGAACCAATCACGCTCGACAAGATTCAGAGCAGTCGCGTGATCGTGGAGTTGGCTGAGGAACTTGTCGCCCCCCGTGCCTAATGCAATTGCAAGCTGTTGGAGGATCGGTGCCAACGCATCTCGGTACTGTTCCAATTGACACGTACCCTTCGTGCGCTATACTCAAACCCGGTTTTGCCTTTGTACGTTTCTTGTCCTTCATTCTGCGCGATACCGCGTATCTGGCACATTGACCATGAAGTCCATGCGCCCTTCATCCAACTCAACGAACTCAAGATCGCGCGGCGTCGGTAGGCGGAAGAGCGCCGACGATGTTGCCAAGAATCCTGGTCGAGTCTTGATGCTTGGCTGGGCGTTTCCGGCTTACTTGTCTGGTGGCGTGGGGACGGCATGTCAGGGACTTTGCCGGTCGTTGGCGCAGTTGGGTGTCGGGATCGATTTCATCATGTCCGGGCCGGGCGAGTCGGAATCTGAAAAGGCGATCCCAGAAGGGGTGGCAGCGGTCGCGTTGGCGGGCAAGCCCGAGTCGATTGTTGAAGACCCGCCTGCTCCCAGGCATGGTCGGTTGGCCGACAGTTGGGACGCCGCAATCGAACACGCGAAAACCAGATCCGGACCGGAAACTTCACCGTTTGGTGCTTCCGTCAGCATTCCGCATTTTGAGTTCATCCGCATCAACGTCGGGCTGCAGCCGTACCAGCGCCCCGGCGAATCGGCAGAGGGTGGTGTCGCTGGAACTGGTGTTGCAGGAACAGACGCAAGTTCTGCGCCCGGACAGGCTTTTGCTGCAACCCATGAAGGGCAAACGTCGACGCCGCCCACTCCAGCGCCTGAAGAGCGGCGGACGAATCTGTTTGCCGAAGTCGATTGCTACACCCATCAGGCGATCCAGGCGGCGGCTGGTCGCGAGTTCGCCTGCGTTCATGCCCACGACTGGATGACGTTTCAAGCCGGGATGGCCATCGCCGAAGCATCGGGCAAACCGTTTATCGCCCATGTGCATTCGACGGAATACGAACGCACCGCTCACCAGATTGATGAACGCATATTCGAGATCGAAAAACGAGCACTGATGAAAGCGGATGTGGTGATCGCGGTCAGTCACATGGCCCGCGAAGTCTTAATTCGCCGTTACGATATCGACGAGAGCAAAATCACCGTCGTCTACAACGGTGTCGATTGTCCGGATTCAAACCCGGGTATGCGACCCGCCAACATCGTTCGCGATGAAAAGATCGTTCTCTTCATGGGGCGGATGACGCTTCAAAAGGGACCGGAGTATTTTCTCGCGGCGGCTCGGAAGGTTCTCGCGGTGATGGGCAACGTGCGCTTCATCATGGCCGGCACGGGTGAACTGCTCGAAAAAACGATGGCGTTGGCCGACCAGTTGGGCATCGCCGATCGTGTGCTCTTTCCGGGTTTCCTTCGCGGTGACGAAGTGGAGCGGGCGTTTCGGTCGGCGGATCTATATGTGATGCCGAGCGTGTCGGACCCGTTCGGGATCGCGGCGCTGGAGGCTGCAAGTTTCGATGTGCCCGTGTTGGTGTCGAGGCAGTCGGGCGTTTCGGAAGTTATGCGTCACGTGCTCAAAGCCGACTTCTGGGACATCGACGACATGGCCGACAAGATTGCAGCCGTCCTGCGGCATCCACCGCTGCAAGCCGCGCTGCGCAAGCACGGTGGTTTCGAGGTCCGCAATCTGACGTGGTCGAATGCGGCCAAGACGGTTATCGATGTGTACCGCAATGCACTGAGTTTGGAAGTGAGTCCTCAGAAACGGACGGGGAACCGTGCCTGATTCCAAGTCAGCAGATCGATCCGGACAAGATGGTGGGCAAGACGCCCACCCTGAAGGGGCGATCGTTCTTTCACTCCACGCCCACATTCCCCGAGTGCTGGGCAGATACCGCTCCATCGATCAGCAATCCGACTACTTTGACGCATACCGCACGCGCGACTTGTGCATGCGTTACGTTCACGAGTGCATCATTCCGACGAACCGGATTTTGACGACGGCGATTCGACGACTTGAGGGGCAGTTTCGATTGTCGGTCAGTGTTTCAGGGATTGCGTTGGATTTGTTTGAGCAGTACGCACCCGAGGCGATCGAGTCATTTACGCACTTGATCGAGACGGAATGCGTTGAACTGCTCGGGACGCCATATCATCAGGGCTTGGCATTTGCGTATTCAATTCAGGGGTTCGCCGAAGAGGTGAATCGGCATCGCGACCGAGTGGAGGCATTGTTCGGTCAGACGCCGCGCGTGTTTCGCAACACAAAGTTGATTTGCAGCGAGCAGGTGGCCAACACGATCGCGCATCTGGGGTTTGATGGCATAATGTGTGACGCGCCGCGTGAAGCGTTGGCCGGCCGCAGTGGGCATCGCATTTATGCATGCGGTCATGCGGCATTGCCGATGATCATGCGCGACCCCGAGTTGACGTCCCAGGTCGCAGATGCGTTTCTCGGAACACAGGATGGCGTGGCGCCAATGGTCGCGCCGCAGTTTGCCGCACGCATGGCGGATGCCGCAAGCCATGGTGTTGCCGGTCTGTTTTTCGAATACGAAGTGTTTGGCCGGCGCTTCGTGACAGAAAGTGGCATATTTGAATTTCTAAGACATCTGCCGGATCAAGTTGTCCATCAAGGACGGGCGACATTCAAGACACCGTCGGACGTGATCGTCGGCAGCGCGCCCACGGATGAGTTGCACCTGGGGCGACATGTTTCCCCCGCTGAATGGGGAGGGACGCTTTCCCCATGGTTGGGTGGGTCGATGCAGTCACACGCCGCCCACCAACTCTATGCCCTCGAAGCGGCGGCCACCGCGATGGGGGAGGGGCCTTTGCACGAAGCCTGGCGCTGCCTGCAGGGGGCGGAATACTTCCTGGCGATGAGCATGCTTGAAAGGGCGGCTGACCACTCGCGCCATCTGATCCCGCACCTCGATGGCCCGTATCACGCCTATATCGTATTCATGAATATCGTGGACGATGTCACGCGGCGACTTGAAGGATCTCGCGGCAATCACGACCTGGTCGAAAACCAAGTGTCCGCAGACTGATCTGTCTGGAATTCGCGAAGAAACTGGCAAGGTTGCCCGGGTGAATACGAGCCGGTGAATCAGAGCACCGGTAATATTGTCAAACAGACGCCAAGTGTGCAGCAGGCTGAAATCGTTGGCGGTCAATATTCAATCAGGGAGTCTTGGCGCTCTGGGTAATTTGCGTATCAGCGCTGTTAGATGCGAATCTGAGCGGCCATGCGCTGTAATCTGGCAGCGACGGTCAGTCCAGATCGTCCCTAAATCAATCGCATATTCTGCGGAAATGATGGAATTCGGGGTAAGCGGGTGAGGTCGCAGCGGTCTGTGCAGGGTTTCAGGGTTGCTGCAACGGGTGATTTATTCAAGGTGATCGATCAATCGCGTCGATACGGGCATAACATTTTGTCCTTTTTTTGAGGGGCAGAAGGATGGACGGGAGTCGCGTGGTTACTGAGGTAATTTGGAATTTGGGTGTTGACTTGAATTCGGCAATACCTACAATTCGCCCGCGTTGGACGCAGATTGCGGTACTGTGCGGGCCGATCACTCCCGTATTTTATCGTTTGGAATTGCAAGGAGGCACAAGCGTTTACGGCTGTTGCGATGACCATGCATGATAATTCAGCACGGCGTGTTGAGTTGGTCAGGTGGGTTTGATAAGCAACGAAGGCTAAAGTTTTTGGCGGTAAACGCTTAGGCATCCCCCGAATGTGCAGCAATCGCTTTTTTGCATCGGACTCGCTTAAACCGATGGTTCCGTTGGCGCGTGGTCGCGGTTTTCGGCGAGTTTTAGATAAGCGTGCTGGATCAAAACTATTCAGATTGGGTCAATACAGCTTTGCTGGGATCAAACGACGAGAAAAGTCTGGCTTGGGCTGAGTTTACAGAGCGTGCGGCTTTGTAGGTGAAGCTTTGGCTGACGGATCGAAATCGGTTGGTGTGGAGAAGACATAGGCGAGACAGGGCGCGCCCGCTTGTAGGCTGGTGCGTGAAGTACGGTTTTTTTGAGAACTGAATCCGCGTACCAGGGTACACAAGGATCAAGAACAAATAACTCTTTTGCTGGAGGTTTCTGACTGATGCAAGCTATTTCAAGAAATTGGACCAAGAGGCGGATCGCAACCGCCCTTACTTACTGCGTGCCAGCGTTCGCGTTGCTGATCGCAACTGGTTGCGCGGTAAATGACCCGTG
>JAUIEW010000191.1 GCA_030429365.1 Phycisphaerae bacterium | reverse complement strand
CGCCTACGCCCCCACCAAGCTCCAGTACCCCATCGACCGCTACGCGATGGAGACCAAGCGGCAGCTGCACGTGCTCGACGTGCACCTCGGCGAGCACGAGCACCTCGCCGGCGAGGCCTACTCAATCGCCGACATGGCGGTGCTCCCCTGGTACGGCGCCGTGGTCCTCGACGACGCCTACGGCGCCGCGAAGTTCCTGTCGGTGCACGAGTACGGCAACGTCATCCGCTGGGCGAAGGCTATTCAGCCATCGCGGCGAAGGACGGCGAACTCTACACCATGTACCGCAAGGAAGGTCAGGACGTCATTGTCGCCCTCAACGCCGACACCGGTAAAGCCAAGTGGGAGCATGCCTACGACGCCGCTCCCAATGAAGGCAACACCGATCGCTTTGGCACCGGGCCCAACGCCACCCCCCTCGTCCTCGACGACCGCATCATCACGTTGGGATTCACCGGCATTTTGCAATGCGTCGAACGCGCGACCGGCAAACCGATCTGGTCGCATGATCTGGTCAAGGAATATCAAGGACAGGTTCTCGATTTCGGGTCGGCGGCCAGCCCGCTCCTTTACAAAGGCAACGTGATCGCGCTCGTGGGCGGTGAGAAGAACGGCATCATGGCCTTTAGCCCGAAAGATGGTTCCGTCGTTTGGAAGAGCGAGCCGCACACTGTCAACTATGCGTCTCCGATCGTCATCAACGTCGACGGGCAAGATCAGATTGTCTTCTTCACCGCGAGCGACGTCGTCGCTGTCGACGCGACCAACGGCAAGTTCCTTTGGAGCTATCCGTGTACCAACCAATACAAGACCAACGCAACCGATGCGATCTGGGGCGAAGACAATCTGTTGTGGGTTGCGACGCAACTTGACGGCGGCACCCGCGTGCTGCGACTGTCGCAGAAAGACGGCAAAACAACCGTCGAGAAGGTTTGGGAATCCGCAAAAGTCAAACTATTCCACTGGAATGCCATACGCATCGGCGATTATGTCTATGCGTCGATCGGCGACAAAGTCACATTGTTGTCAGCCGTCAACATCAAGACTGGCGAAGTCGCCTGGAAGGAACGCGGTTACCACAAAGCCAACTGCATCTACGCCGACGGTAAGTTGATTCTCCTCGATGAAAACGGTGTGCTGGCGATGGCCAAGGTCTCGCCCAAGGGGATGGAAACCCTCGCAAAGAAGGAGCTTTTTGAGAAACCGGCCTGGACGGTTCCGACGCTCGTTGGTGATCAACTCTATGTCCGTGACACCAAGGAAATCGTCGCATTCGACCTCGGCGCGTAGCATCGCTTCTTGATCACGCCCAGTTCGGCAACCAAATAGAACAACCAAACCGTTGATTCCGATCGCTCGGAATCAACGGTTTTCTTTTTGCCGCGTTCGCGATTTCAATCCATGTGCGGTAGGAAGATTGGACTTGCCAGAATTGACTTTGCTTTTCCCCTGGATTCCCGCTTGCGCGGGAATGACGGCGCTTCTATAGAACTGGCGGGAGGTTCATCAGCACATCGATGACGGTGCACGTCGCAAGCAGGATACTGACGATCCCGTTGATGGTGAAAAACGCGAGGTTGACCTTCGAAAAATCGTCGGGTCGAACGCTTAGATTCTCAATCAAGAGCAGGATCGCGACGATGCCCACACCGACAAAATAAACCCAGCCCAATCCCGACAACTTGCCAACCAAAATCAGCAATCCGACCACCAGTACGTGCGCAACCCGCGTCACCATCAGCGCCGCACCGGGACCGATTTTCGACGGCAGACTGAACAAACCTTCCTTGCGATCAACGTCGATGTCCTGGCACGCGTAAATGATATCAAACCCGGCCATCCACAGCATCACCGTCACCCAAAGCAGAACCGCCGGCCAACCCAACGATGCGGGATGAATCGCAATCCACGCAGCCAACGGTGACAAACCAATGGCACACCCCAGCCAGAAGTGCGACCATCGCGTGAAGCGCTTCGCAAAAGAATATCCACAAAGCAACATCAACACCGGACCCCCAAGCAGCATCGGCCAAGGGTTGTCGAACTTGATAAAAAACCCGAAGCAACCGATCGCGTACGTCACGAAGAAGATCGCGAGGAACACCCACGCCTGCAGCATCGTCAGTTTGCCCGCCGGCAGTGGTCGCGTCGCGGTTCTCGGATTTCTGGCGTCAATCCGTGCATCAACAATCCGGTTGAACGTCATCGCCACGCTCCGGGCGGCGACCATACACACCACGATCAAGATCAAGTGCAGCCAACTCGGACGTTCACCAGGCAGTGACCGGCCCGCGAGAAACGTGGCCATGATGGCAAACGGCAGCGCGAACACCGAGTGGGCGAATTTGATCATCTCCGTCCAGACGCGAACGGAAGCGAGCGGTCCGCGCTTGGCCGATCCAAAGTCTACGGACTTTTGGGCAGCGCTCGGCGCGCCGGAAGGTGAATGGTCAGCCGGCGCGGTCAACTTGCATCCTTTGAACTGGCGGATTGGCTGGATTCGTTCGATTGCGACTTGAGCATGTCGGTCCAGCGCGTGTTGAGGCTGTGCGATACGCCAACGAGGTCGAGCAATTTGCCCACAACAAAATCGACCACATCGTCGAGCGTCTTCGGGAGCATATAGAAACCTGGCGAAGCCGGGCAAATCACTGCACCGGCTTGGCTGAGGCGCAACGCATTTTCCAAATCGAGATGCCCCATCGGCATTTCCCGCGTCACCAGCACGAGCCGTCGGCGCTCCTTCAATGTCACCTGAGCCGCACGCGTCAAGACATTACCGCCCAGTCCGCCGGCAATCGATCCGAGTGTGTTGCTGCTGCACGGACAGATGATCATGCCATCGGTGTGCATCGACCCGCTGGCGATGCTGCTGCCCACATCCTGATGTGGGTGGATGATGAGTTGGGAGGAATCTTTGCCCAGAAGAGTCTGGCTGTTGACTTCGCTGAAATCGAGTTCGTCGTGAAACAAGCGCCGGCCATATGGCGTGATCGCCAAATGCACTTCGGCCCCAGCATCGATGAGACACTGAATCAGGCGCTGGGCGTACATCGCCCCACTGGCGCCAGTGACGCCCACGACAATTCGCTTGGATTGCTTTTCGTTGTCCACGGAGATTGATCTTCGCTAACTGGTCACTTCAACATCGATGGGCGCCGGCTGACGCAGGTATTCTCTGGCCGAATTTGCCCACATACTTTCGGGAAACTCGCTGAGAATGCGTTCACACAACTCACGTCCTTTTTGCACATCGCCCAACTCGACCCACGTCATCGCCAATCGATAGTACGCCTGCGGAACGGCATCACCTTCCGGATACTCTTCGATCACCTCATCCAACAGACGCATGCGCGCTTCCAGATCGCCTTCCTGCATAGCAAGAATCAACTTGATATTGTCTTCAACCAAGGCGCGGGGGTAAGCCTCCAGAAGCATCGCAAGATTGTGCTTGTAGAGGACATGGTCCGGATCGGATGTCAGCAGCCCACCTCGAAATGGCTTTCCACGCTCCGAACCGCAAAGCGGCCGATCACTGTAGCGCGGGTCACGGGCATTGTTTTTCAAGAGGTCTCTCAACTCGCGTGCCCGGGAGTCAATCGCATCGACATCGATCTTGAGTTGATCATCTGCCGGCGCACTCTTGAGGACCGCGACAGCGCTGACGTCGCCGGTTGGATCACGGGTCTTATCCGCTTCAATTTCGTCGATGAGTTTGTCCAATATTTCGATGGCTTCGGTGATGTAGTGATTTCGTGATTCGATCTGGGCAATCTTGTACATTGCCACCTTCGCAGCACGCGAGCCACCGGCGTTCGCCAGAAGTTTCTTCCAAACCACTTCCGACGCGTCGGAAGGGAAATCGGCGTAGTATCTCAGGATTTTTTCGCGACTTTGAAATGCCTTCAGGTCCACACGCATATCGAGCGTCTGGCCCTGAAAATAGAGCACGTTCGCCGCATACCTGGAATCGGGAAAATGCTTGAGAAAGTGTTTGCACTCGCGGTTGATCGCGTCGCGCTGCTTGGCGAACTCAGTGCGCACTTCGGATTTAACATCCAACTCCAGCGCTAGACGGAACTCCAGCACTTCGCGAACCACCGCGAAGGGCTGTTTGGGTTCAGGCTGGGATTGCCAATAGCGATAAGCCATCCGCTCGAACTGCTCCGAAAAATTGTATTCCGGAACATAGAACTCTTCCTGGAAGTGTCGAGCCAACAGTTGGTAATACAATTCGTCGCGTCCGACGTACTTCTCAAAGAACACCACTGGAAGCGCAAAACTCACCACCAACAAAGGCGCAATCACACCGGGGCGGTAATTCACCACCCGCGCCAGAAACAACACACCGCCCATCAGCAAACATGACGCAACCGTCGCCAGAAGCCACGGGGCAATGAACTTGATCCGTTCAGAGGGCACGTACTCAGCCACCTGCTGAGCGCTCTGCCTCGACGCCCCGTAAAAATAGAACATCACCAACACCATCCCCAAGAGCGCCGACGCATAGCGAAAGCGAAAGCGAAATGGTTTGATCGACGAGAGGACACACGCACCGGTCAGCGTGATCGCCAACCACGGCATGACAGCCACAAATGCAACGATCAGCAAGAACGGAATGCAACTGACGAATCGATAGAGAATTGAGACCAGAATCGGAATCGACACCAACGCAGCCAGCAGTAGCCCAACCACCACGCCGTGCATCGGAATCAGGTCCAAACGCAGCGGGAACAACACAAAATTTGCGAGCGTCGCGTCCCCACGCGGTAGAAACGTTTGTCCCAACTGCGACCAGTATCCCGGCTGCAAGAATGAGAACATCACGCCGGTTCGAATCCAATAGGCAAAGCAACCCAGACCAGCGAACAAAACGGTGTTGATCAGCAGAAGGACGATCGCGCGAACGCGGTACTTCGAAGTGGATCGCGACCAGACATCAACCACATCATGATCGACGCCTTCGTCTCGGTTCACACCGTCATCACGGATGGAGTTGGTCGCGTCAGCCGTCGTCATGTCGCCACCTTATCAGCCCGATAGACGGTGACAACACCAAAGGTCAGTGGGGTCGCAGTTGCCTTGGCGAATCCTGCCGCCTTAAGCCGGCGACACATCGCACTTGCATCCACAAAACTGACGACCGACTTGGGCAGGTAGGAATATGCCCCGGTGCGATCGCGACTGAGAATGCGAGCCCCCAAGGGCATCAACCGGGCGCTGTAGAATTCATGAACAAAACGAACCACGCGGTTCGCAGGCCGGGTAAACTCAAGAATCACCGCCCTGCCACCCGGTCTTAACACGCGGTGCATCTCCCTCAAACCAGCGTTCAAATCCTGAAAATTGCGCACGCCAAATGCGCAGCTGGTGATGTCGAACGATTCGCTCGCAAACGGAAGCGACAAGCCATCGGCTTGCAACCAGCTGGCCGTCGGTGCATCGGAGTTGACCGCATGTCGCAACATGCCCAGTGAGAAATCGGCGCCCGTCAACCGCGATGGTCGAACCGCCCCCGCGTCAAAAGCCCGAAGCAAATCACCCGTCCCACACGCAATGTCGAGCACCGAATCGCCTTGCTGAACACCGGCGATCTTGACCGTGCGTTTGCGCCACGCTCGATCCCTGCCGCCGCTGAATAACGTGTTGATTCGCTCGTAAGTCGGCGCGATGGAATCAAACATCTGGCGCACGCGCTGCGACTTGTCCGCTTGCGTGTGGACCGCCTCCAACCGACCTCGATCCCACAAGGTCTCGCCGGCATTGACTGGCTCGCCGGCGTTGACTCGATTGTCTGCCTGATTCTGAATCGTCATCGTCATCCCGAAGGGATCCCGTCGAAAGGCGCAGCCGCATGTTGACCGCGCCAAATCAACCGCCAACACACCTTTCAGCCATTGTAGGTCGCCCCGGCATTTGGACAACGAAAACCCGCCAAATATCCGCTGGACACCGGGCAACAAAAAGAGCGGCGGGGCATTTTTCACCCCACCGCTCCGTTAACTCAATCAATCTGATGATTCAAGAAAACTGTTGATTCAATCAAACTGAATCACCAGCCTACTTGGCAGCCGCATATCGCTTCGCCACTTCCGCCCAGTTGACGACATTCCAAAATGCTGCGATGTAGTCGGGGCGACGGTTCTGATAGTTCAGATAGTACGCGTGCTCCCAAACATCAATCCCCAGTAGCGGCGTGCAACCGAGGCTGTATGGGCTGTCCTGGTTTGCAAAACCCGCAAGGTGCAGCTTGCCCGAACCATCCACCGACAACCACGCCCAGCCCGAGCCAAACTGACCAGCCGCTGCTGCTGCGAATTTCTCTTTGAACGCGTCAAAGCTGCCGAACGTGCTATCGATGGCCGCGGCTAGATCGCCTTCCGGTTTGCCGCCGCAACCCGGTCCCATGATCGTCCAGAAGATCGAGTGATTGCTGTGACCGCCGCCGTTGTTGCGAATCGCGCCGCGAATTGAATCCGGCAACGAGTCCAAGCCGCGAAGCAGGTCTTCGATGCTCTTTGCCGCAAGGTCCGGGCTTGATTCCAATGCCGCATTCGCTTTGGCGATGTAGGCCGCGTGATGCTTGTCGTGGTGGATCGTCATCGTCTTGGCATCAATGTGCGGTTCGAGGGCGTTGTAATCGTATGGAAGCGGGGGTAGTTCAAATGCCATTGGTCAGCTCCTTAGCATGTGCTGTTGTGTGTGAAATATGGCCAGATGCTAGCGTCGGGCACGCCAAAAACATCGGGTGCCACCACCGCCTTGGGCGGATGAGGGAGGCTATCCTTCACCACCGAAATCGTCAAGCAACCGCCCGCCAGTCACGATAGAACAGGCGTCTACGCACCAACAACGCGCAACCGATCCGCCGGCCACGTGATGGTTACATCCTTGTGGCGCCCGCGACCCGGTTGGCAACGCATCGTCAACGCGCGTCCCATGGGTAGCATGGCTTGCGGCCAGGTGTGACCGACAAGATTCGTTTGCACCACGGGGACACTGCGTTCTGTGGGCAAATGATAATCTATAATCGCCAACGTCTCCGCCGCTTGATCGCGACCGCCCATGTGAAAGTCGCCAACCAGCACGCCCGCGCACTTTTCAAACCAACCAGCCAACTTGAGGTGGGCAAACTGACGATCGATGCGATGTGGGGCTTCGCCAAGATCTTCCAACACGATCCATCTGCCGTCCGGCTTGATCTGCTTGGCGTACGCGGCAACGGTCAAGGGCGTCACCAACGACAAACATCCACCGATAAAGGTCGCGCTTGATTCGTCGGGCAGCGAACCGCTGACGAGTTTTCCAGTCAACGCCCGTCCCGGCGCGCCGCCTTCCAGCACCGATGCCAGTTCACCAAAATACGCATCGAATTGTTCGCGTCCCTGCTTCTGCGCCCAGCGTTTGGCAAATGCGCTCACCGCCTTCGAACTCATTGGCGTCTGCCTCAGTTTCCGAATGTTCTGGCGAGCGTATCGCTCCATCGCCGTCACCGGGTATCCCGGCGTCATGTAGTAGAAGCCGTATCCGCGCCGGCGAATTCCAATCAGATTAACCAGCGGTGTGATTTCGCTGAAGCCGAAGACAGCAAGTGAGGTCTTTCGCTTTTGAAGCGGCGCGAAATCCAGATGCGGGATGATCCGCGTCAGCCAACCACCGCCCTTCAACGCAACCAGTGCAACAACACGTTCATCCTCGATCACCGATTGAAGCTCGTTTATTCGGGCGCGGTCGTCGCTGCGACCGCCGTTTTGTTCGTCGAGATTCGCTTCGACCAACTTCGATTTCGCGCGCACGCGGAATTGCGGCCCCAGGGCGGCCCGGGCGGCTGCCATCAGTTCCTTCGTCGAATTGAATTTGAGAGATTTCAACATCGCGTCGGCAGGGTTGGCCGGCGCTGCAAGGTGAATGATGGGTTTCGACATGTGCTCTTGTAGGGTGGGCCGTGCCCACCGTCGTTAAAAAGAATTTGGTTTTGCGCTCAAACAAGAATGGTGGGCACGGCCCACCCTACCTACTTTGCGGCGGCGATGAACGCTTCCGCCAGCGACCGATCGATCGGGGCACTGATATCGCCATTCGGTTTTAGCGCCGAACCGACAATCGCACCATCAACCGTCGAAAGCAATGTCGCGATCGTATCCTTCGTCGCACCGCTACCGATGTACACCGGCTTGTCCGCCACCGCGCCTTTGACCTTGGTCAAATCGCTGTCATTAACCGCCCGCCCAGTCGTCGAACCCGACACAATGATCGCATCCGCCCCGCCGCGGTACGCCGTCTCCTCAGCCGCCAACGCGATGTCGGGCTGATTGACGCAAATCGCATGTTTCACGTGCACGTCCGCAAGGATTCGCACGTTCGGACAAATCGCGGCTCGATCGCGCAGCGTCTGATAGGCATCGCCTTCGATCACCCCCTGATCGGTTGCAGCCACCCCCGTCAAAACGTTAACGCGAATAAACGAAGCCCCGACAGCCGCCGCAATCCCTAGGGCGCTACGCGCATCGTTGCGCAAACAGTTCACGCCAACAGGAAGCTGTGACGCTTTGCAAATCTCGCGAATGACAACCGCCATCCCCGCCACCGTTTCCGGCGCGATCGACCCGCGCGTAAAGGGCGCGTCGCCGAAATTCTCGACCATGATGCCATCAAAGCCAGCCGCCTTCAGCGTCTGCGCGTCGCGCATGGCGTGCTCGAAGATGTCGTCGAGACTAAGCGTCGAATTGGGACTACCGGGCATCGGCGGAAGATGCACCATGCCAATGAGTCTGGGTAGTGGAGATTCAGAATGGGCCATGGTCTTCCATCGACTTGGGTAAGTTACAGGCGCAGGTCGCGCGGACGTGCGTGGTTACGACAACCGCTTGCGTCGCGGTCATTTCACTTTGCGAAACACAGCCACCACATCATCGATGGGCACGACAAACAACTGGTTGTCCGATTCGAAATCGACCGGAATCGCGTGCTTCGGGTTGAAGAGCACCTTGTCGTATTGGCGGATCGGGAAGTCGTCGTCGTTTTCGATCTGAGCCGACACCGCCACCACGCGCCCCGTGATGGTCGGAATCTCGACAGAGTCCGGTAACTCGATTCCGCCTTTGGTCCGCTTCTTGTCCTCATCCTTGCGGATCAGAACCCGCTCACCCAGGGGCTCAACCGTCTCCATCGCCGTTGTCTGCGTTTTGGCTTTCTCGGCCATGCTGCTTCCTTCAATTCATCCCAAATGACGACTTTCCATGTATATGGTTGCACAACACCGTATCCGAATCTTCGCCGCATTCAAGCCATAAGATTCTATGCCCCTCCTCAGACGCATCGCAACCGCCAACCTCAAACGGGGCGATTCATCCCCAATTTCGACAATGTCTGCCGTCAAGCTACAATAGCCGTCAGCGGGTCATCGCCATTGAATCCGCTACGAACCATCGCGCCCCGTTCGGGCGCCCCGGAATTGGACGAAACTGCATGAATCAACCCGCTCCCAAACACGTCGCATTCGTATCGCTGGGGTGCGCCAAAAACACCGTCGACTCCGAGAAGATGCTCGGTCAACTGGCAGAAGCCGGGTGCGTGCTCGTCGCCGACGAAAACGATGCCGATGTCGTCGTGGTCAACACCTGCGGGTTCCTCGAAGACTCCCGAACCGAAGCCACCGGGATCATCCGCGACCTCGTCAAGTCCAAGAAGTCGCGCAAGTCCCGCCTGAACCGCGTGGTTGTCGCCGGGTGCCTCGTGCAGCGCGACGGTGTGCAGCTTTCGGAAACCGTGACCGGGATCGACGCCCTCGTCGGCGTCAACAATCGCGACGATGTCGTCCGGGCCGTGCTAAACAAATCTCGCGAGCGCAACGTCGTCGACAAATACCTCGGCGACTATCACCCCTTCGTCAACATCGATACCGCCCGCCTGCGGATCACCCCAAGGCACTGGGCCTACCTGCGAATCAGCGAAGGCTGCGATCAAAAGTGCACCTTCTGCACGATCCCCAGCATCCGCGGACCGATGCACTGCAAACCGCCGCAGATCGTTCTGGACGAAGCCCGCGAGCTCATCGCCGATGGAGCCGTCGAACTGTCGCTCATCGGTCAGGACACCAGCAGCTACGGTCACGACATGGGCTACGAACCGGGGTTGG
>JAUIEW010000190.1 GCA_030429365.1 Phycisphaerae bacterium | reverse complement strand
GGCGGCCAACTGGGCGACATCGCCTACCCGTTCACGAAGTGGAACCAGCGTCACGGGAAGAACGTTGAGTCGATAGTAAAGGTCTTCGCGGAACTCGCCCTTGCGTACCCAATCCATCAGGTCGCGGTTGGTCGTCGCGATGACGCGAACGTTGGCCCGACGCGTCGCACTGCTGCCGACCCGCTCGAACTCACC
Organism: Phycisphaerae bacterium; assembly: GCA_030429365.1. Lineage (GTDB taxonomy): Bacteria > Planctomycetota > Phycisphaerae > UBA1845 > UBA1845 > UBA1845. The sequence continues at coordinate 10,027 of JAUIEW010000190.1, read as the reverse complement.
TTCCTGCAAGACGCGAAGCAGTTTCGCCTGAAGTGGTAGTGCCATTTCGGAAATTTCATCGAGGAGTAGCGTGCCTTCGTCGGCCATCTCGAAACGACCCTTGCGGGCGCGATCGGCGCCGGTGTAGGCCCCGCGTTCGTGACCGAACAATTCGCTTTCGAGAAGGTTGGCACTGAGCGCCGCACAGTTAAGACAAAGCATCGGCTTGGACGCACGCGACGATGACGCATGAATCGCACGGGCCACCAGCTCCTTACCGGTTCCGGATTCGCCGGAGATCAGCACCGTGCCATTGCTGTTGGCCACCTGTGCGATGTGAACCCGTGTTTCGATCATCGGGTCGCTGTCACCGATCATGTCGCGCGACGCCTGCATGTCGCTCACGCTCGTGCGGAGGGCCTCGTTTTCCTTGACGAGTTGCGCCTGACTGATCGCCCGTTCAACCTGCACCACGATCATGTCAGCATCGAATGGCTTTTGCACATAGTCCGACGCGCCGAGTTTCATCGCCTCGACGGCCGACGCCACCGAACCGAACGCGGTCATCACGATCACCGGAGTCTCGCAGCCAGCCGCCCGCATCTCGCGCAGCATGCTGACGCCATCCATCCCCGGCATCTTCAGGTCGGTCAATACAAGTTCGTACTGACCGTCGGTGATGCTCGGGAGCGCATCTTCGGGGCAACCAAACGTCGTCACCCGGTGATCCTCGCGCTCCAGCGTCGCGCTGATTGAATCGCGAAGCAGCTCTTTATCATCTACAACACAAATACTCGCCATACTTCCAATCTCCGACTATCGCTTTCTTGTGTTTGCTCTTCCCTATCGCGGCGACTTGCCAACCGGCAGTGACAAACAAAACTCCGCACCGCCGCCGTCGCGATTGCGTGCACGCACCGAACCACCGTGCGCATCCGCGATCCGATGCACAATCGCCAAACCCAATCCCGTCCCCGATGGTCGTAAAGAACGGATGGAAAATGCGATTCATCAAATCCGCCGAAATCCCCGGACCGCTATCCGCGATCAGATAATCGCAGTGCGTTTTCGATGCGTTCACCTTGACCGAAATTCGAATCGATCCGTTCGCGCCGGCTGCATCCACTGCGTTGAGCAGTAGATTGAGCAGCGCCCGCAGGACCTGATTCGAGTCCGCCTGAACGAAAATCTCTTGATCGATCGGACTCAACTGCAGGTCGCATCCGCGCGACGATACCGCCGGAGCCGCCAACCCGATCGCTTCTTCCAAAAGTGTCGCAGCGCGAACCGGCGCAACGTCCGGCATCGATTCGCCCGCAAACTCAACCACATCGCCAACGATGCTTTCCAGAACACTGACGCCATCTGAGACACGTTTCGCCAACTGCTGCGACTTCGGCACCTCGCAGAGGTCCTTGATCAGCAGATCCGCGTACAACCGAATCCCGCCCAGCGGATTGCGAATCTCGTGGGCGACGCCAGCAGCCATCTCTCCCAAGGCTGCCAACCTCTCGCGCCGCGCCAACTCGCGATTCTTCTCGTCAAGCTGATCGTGCAGCCGGACGACTTCATCACGCAGCCGATCGTGCGATTGCTTGAGGCGCTCGGTCACCTCGTTATACGAGTTGATGATCGCCCCCAACTCGCGCTCGCGATGGGTGATCTGCGGCGTCAACGGCGACGATCCGCCGGTCAGATTGTCTTGGGTGGTTGTTGTCACCAAACTCAAACCTCGTTGTGCAGTCGATCAAAATGGGTCGGGTTGCTGTTGTTCGCACCTTGGTATGCCGCCACCGCCTTGCGCCGATTGCGAACCGTACCCAGTTCCGTCCCCACGCGTTGCTTGCGCAATTGCAGCATTTCGACATCTGCAGCGTCGCCGTCCAAGAGCGTCTTCAGGCGCGTGTTGACCTTCGAAATCAGTTCGTCCGCCATCGCGCGATCCTGGGCGTCCAGCCCTTCGCGAACTGTTGGCCAGGTGTCGCGAAGCGGGGCCATCCGAGCGTTGAGCGCCTCGAGTTCGATGGTCAGGCGCTGCCGTTGCGCGAGAACTTTCATCAGCGGACGCGTATCTTCCGCGGCGACAAGCTTCCTCTGCTTCTCCGCAAGCGACGTCAGTTGGTCGTAGAGCGAAAGCTGTCGGGAAAGCAGTCCAACGATTTCGGTTGCCTGCCTGAAAGAATTCTTGTCGTCGTAGGTCATCATGGCCTCCTTGCTGCGCCAAAGTTAAGTGCGACACCTTGATCGATTCCACGTCTTGGTGAATCGCGTTCTGTTCATTCATCTGCGAGAACTTCGGCGACCCACTCAAAGTGTTCCCGCCAACTCTCGCGTGTTTCCAGTTCACCGGTTGCCTTGAAGTATTTCTCGTCAATCACGTCAACGAGGTATTGAGCGCGGCGAAGTGCGGACGCCGCCTCGGTCGGTTTGCCCAAAAGCACGTAGCAGTTGATCACCTGCACGTAAGCTCCAAGGGCGACCGGCCGATCTTTGTAAACCCAGGCGATGCGTTCATAGAGGCTCAGCGCCTCGGTGTAGCGTTCCAATTCGTAGAGGCATGACGCTTCGTACAACCGCGCGTCTTGCAGGTAGACGAAATCGAGGTCATCCAGTTCCGATTCGCGGACGGCCAAGTCGTCGATCAACCGGCGAAAGTGTCCCGCAGCAATGCCGAGTCGGCGATCGATCTCAAACCGCAATCGCTTGCTCTCGCCAACATATTCCGGTTGCAGAACTTCCTCTTTGATCGCCAGCGCACTCTGGCGATAGGCATCTGCCAAAAGAAATCGACTGCGGATCAGGCGAACGTCTTGCGGATAACGTGCAATGAATTCCTCAAGCGCAGGGATCGCCTTCTCGTAGTCGGCGCGGCGGCCATACAATTCGCCGAGAAGAAACAACGCATCGCGAAACTCCACCGCATCGGGCGTGAAAATCTCAGAATCACGTCTGATCTGAAGCAGTGCTTCTTCGGCTTGCAACTCATACTCACCGCCGCGTTCCATCAGGCATTCGGACAGCGGAATCAACGCCGCATTGGCGAATGGTGACCGCGGGTAGTCGCTGATGTCCTGTTGATATGCCTCAATGGCCTCCTCGCATCGCCCCATCGCCTGCAGCGATTTTCCGAGGCGCAACAACACGCGTGGAATGATTTCCGCGTCGGCCCGATCACGTACAAACGCACGGAGAATCTCAATCGCCCGTTCGTGGTTGCCGCCTTCGTCGAACAAGCCAGCCGCCGCCCACATCATATCACTGGCGCGTTCTTCGTTGAGTGTGCTTAGCCAGGATACCTTGACGAACGACTCTCCGGCTTCGTTGAAAAGCCGTTGAGCGCGCTCAGCCGACCAGGGTTCAGTCGACATCCCCGCCGGACCTACTTCAGACCCATCGCCGGAATTGTCATGACCGGGTTTTCGAGCTTGATAGGTGCGCGCTTTGATCGCCTGATAATTTCCCAGACGACTGAAAACACGGGCCATCGTATCGTTGTCCTCAGGATCAACGACTTCGACCGCTTGTTTAAGAAAAACGATCGCGTGATCAAGATCATTGGCGGCGTGGGCAAGATCCGCACTGATGCTGACCGCGGCGAGAAGCCCACCCGGCGTCACCTGCTCGATGCCTCGCGGACGTCGCAGTTCATCGATCACTTGAGCATAGGATTTCGTCGCATCGTCAAACCGTTGGAGTAGTGATGACGCTTCGGCGATCCCGAGCAAGCTGGCTGTCACGTAGTCGCGTCCGCGACGTGCGGAGACGACATTGCTGAAAATCGAAATGGCTTCTTCCGGTCGCTGTGCTCCGCCGTCGCTAAGCACCACCGATCCCAGCAACCACGTCGCCCGTTCCCAGACGGTATGATCGAAAGGGATGTCATTGAGAAGCGCACGCAGGCCAAGTTCGGCTTCGTCGTAGCGCCCTTCGCTTCGCAAACCCAGAAGTGTCAGATACTGAATGTGTGGCGCGTAGTCTGTTTTCTCAAACCGCTCGCGATAACGATCCAGCAATGCCGCAATCTCTTCTGCAGCGCCCTGTCGATCAAGCAATTTGACCCGCTGTTCGACGCCCCAATACAAATCATCCAACGAGTCGGCTGCGTCTTCGCAGAACGACGCCAGCAACGCAAACGTCTCGTCGTTGGACACATTGGAAAGACGCGTTCCCAGCGTGATGATCTTGCGGCGATCCGCCAGGGCAGGCGGTACGCCCATGTCCACGGCGGCTTGATAGTGTGAACGGGCAAGCAGAAGTTGGCCCAGCGCTTCATGACACGCGGCGATTCGACGATGGTCCACTGCGCTCAATGGGAACTTGAGGCCGATCGCCAGCTTGTATTGTTCGAGCGTTTTGCCGGCGTCCTTTTCCGTGATTGCCCCCGAGCCCATCGCCCGTTCGAAGATCGCCCGCGCTTCGTACGTATGCAATCGACTGCGGTCTTCGTCGGAAATGTTTTCCCAGGTTTGAAGATGGCGGGTCAGATCGAGCGCGGGAACATACAGTTGGGCGTTGATGAGACGGTTGATGCGACTGAGGTTGGCGTCGATCCCGATCTTGCGGGTGGGTGATTCGATTTGCAGGGCAACTGCCGTCAGCGCCGCCAACGACAACACGAACGCGGGAATCTGCCATTTCCCCGACGCCTGCTCGGCAAATGTCATGCGAAATTCGTACGCGTCGCTCATCCTGAGCCCATTCCTCAATGAAGCATCCATGCTCGTGAGTCGCGTCCCCAGGCGGGTTCGCAAAGTGGTACAGGGTTGTCGGCAATAAATGCCGGTTGGCTTGATCGCAATCGCGATTCTTGAAGCGATGACGCTGTATTTGCAGCGTTTGATTCAATAAGAATGTGAGCGGATTCTGCGCCGGTGACGACTTGCTTGGATGATGAAGTGATATGACTTGTTCAGCCACGTCGATCGCAACCGCTGCCTCAGTGCTGCAACCGAGTGCGAGCGCGACGGACCATCGCAGACATTGCGACGCACCGAAAATCGCGCAATTCAGTATTGAAACGCGGGGCACCTTGCCTTGGCACTACTGTCAACGCGGTTGGCCCTCATGCCTTTGGAGGGTGTCGGTTGCCATCCGGGATTCAATTAGATTTGATCCCCAGATCGACCGTTGTCATCAGCGATTCGAAACGAAAACCAGCCGACTCGATATTTTCCCGCGCCCCCTCAAGTCGATCGATGACCGCAACGATCGCGACGACACTTGCCCCGAGTTGAACAATTTGTTGGGCGGCTTCGAGCACTTGTCCACCGGTCGTGGCGATGTCTTCGACGATCAGCACCTTGTCGCTCGCCTCGATGACGCCTTCAAACGCATTGCCCGTCCCGTAGTCCTTCTTTGCGTTGCGCACGATGACGAACGGTTTGCCCGACGCCATCGAAGCCGCCGCCGCCAGCGACACGCCACCGAGTTCCGCACCGGCGATGCGGGTGGTCTCGGGCGTAACGTACTCTGCAAACATTGCGCCGAGTTGCCTTAAGATGTCCGGCTGCGTCTCAAAACGGTACTTGTCTAGATAGTAATTGCTGCGCCGTCCCGACCGCAGCAGAAAGTCGCCTTCCAGGTACGCGGTTTCTTTAATTCGTCCGATGAGTTCGTCTCGGGTCACGGATGGATTCCCCTTCTAGAGTCCAGATTGTTTAGACGCTGAGTTTTGACGAGATTTTTTTAGTGCGGGCGTAGCGCTTGCGAACCGGTGTGACAATCTTTGAGATGAAATCGTCCACCTGTTGCGGCGCCCGCCCGACGAACGCCTTTGGATTCAACACCTGATCGAACTTGACGCTTTCAAAGAGCGGATCGCCTTTCAGCCGGTCGATCAAGTCGTTCGCTTTTCCATGCTGTTTAACTTGAGCACTCGCCGCGTGGGAATGCACGCGAATGCGTTCATGCAATTCCTGCCGATCGCCACCTGCTTTCGAGGCGGCCATCAAGATGTTTTCGGTGGCCATGAATGGCAGTTCTTCGGCGACGTGTTTTTCGATCATTCGCGGATACACGACAAGTCCGCTGCTAACGTTATGCAGCAATCGCAAGATCCCGTCGGTCGCCAAAAACAACTCCGGAATGCTCACGCGTTTGTTGGCCGAATCGTCGAGTGTCCGCTCAAACCACTGCTCAGCCGCTGTCATCTGCGGACTCGTCGCCAACGAAATCACCAACCGCGCCAGGCCCGTCGCACGTTCCATCCGCATCGGGTTTCGCTTGTAGGCCATGGCGCTTGAACCGACCTGGGACTTCTCGAACGGCTCTTCAACTTCCTTGAGATGTGAAAGCAGTCGAAGATCATTGGCCATCTTGTGCGCACTTTGCGCCACACCCGCCAACGTCGCAGCCACCTGCGCGTCGACTTTGCGCGAATACGTTTGGCCAGTGACCGGTTCACATTTCTTGAACCCAAAGGCCGCCGCCACCAGTTTCTCCAACCGGTTGACCTTCGTGTGGCTGCCTTCAAACAGTTCCAAGAAACTCGCCTGCGTTCCCGTCGTCCCTTTGACGCCGCGGAAGCGAAGCTGGCTAATGCGGAGTTCGACTTCTTCCAGATCGCGAACCAGATCCCAGCACCAAAGCGTCGCCCGCTTGCCCACGGTTGTTAACTGAGCGGGTTGATAATGGGTGAACCCAAGCGTCGGCAACGCGCGATGTCGTTTCGCAAACTTGCCCAACTGATCTATTACGCTCGCCAGCCACGCGGCGATTCGCTCCAGCGCCTCGCGCATGATGATCAAGTCGGCGTTATCGACGATGAACGCACTTGTCGCCCCAAGGTGAAGAATGCTCCGCGCCGACGGGGCAACATCGCCAAATGCGTGAACGTGGGCCATCACGTCATGCCGCAGCTTTGCCTCGTAGTCCGCCGCCACATCGAAATCGATATGTGCCACGTTGCGTTTCAACGCCGAAATCTGCCGCGCCGTGATCGGAAGGCCCAATTCCTGCTGGGCCTCAGCCAGCGCGACCCAGAGCGATCGCCAGGCAACGATGCGTCGCTGGGCCCCGAAAAGTTCGCTCATCTCGCGGGAAGCGTTCCTCGCAACCAGAGGCGACTCATACAGTTGGTTGGTCTTGTTCATGGTCATTTCGGTTTTGGAGGGCACATTCCAAGGAGTTTCAACACGCCAATGCCCGCCTTCCAACACTGCAGGGCGGGTTTCAACTCGACGAGACATTGCCTGCGGGGTACCATAAATTGGCCCAGGCGCAAATTTTGGCCCAGCGGCTGTGCAGGCGGCGTCAGCATAAAGGTGGGGAACACACTCGTAAAGTCAATCAGGCCAAGCCATTATCAAGATCAAAACACAGGCGCCGACATTCAATCCAATATTTGCGATGGACGATAATTCATGGAACGATCTCGACCCCGTCGCATCGATAGACAAAACCCCGAGGAATCATGAAACACACTGCCAACACACGGTCGTATTTCTGCCTGGCCCTGATCGGTGCGCTCGTCACCGTTGCAGCCTGTGAATTGTCCCCAACGGGGAATTCCGAAAAGCTCGATGCCGACGCAGGTCCGGACCAGATTGTCCCACTCGACGAATCGTTCAGCCTCCGCGCGACAGCCAAGGGCGGGCTCAACCCCTATCACTTCCGCTGGAGCCTCGAAGACCAACCGGAAGAATCGACCTACGAGTTGACCGACGCCAACACCAACGCCTTGCTCGAAGTCGACCCGCTTTCCGTTAACGGTCGCTATTTGTTCCGCGTCCTCGTATCCGATCGATCCGGTCAGTCCAACGCATCATTCGCGCAGGTGTTGGTCGGTGGCGATCTTGAGATCACCGCCACCTCGGAAGATTCGCTGCGCCTTGTCGGCGAATCCACGCAACTGAATTCAGTACTGGATTCCGACTCAAGTGGTTTCTCGGAATTGACCCACGAATGGACGGTCATCAACGGCGAAGCGGAATTCGATGATCCTTCCATCGCCAATCCGCAGGTGACGATCATGTCAGCTGATACTGTGCGTTTGCGCGTCAGCGTCTCGGGCGAAGAAAATGGAATCGAACGATTCGGATTGCAAGATGTCTTCGTTGTGGGAGTTGAAGACACAACGCCCCAAGTCATCATCGACAACACTGGCGGCGTCGAGGGACGCATCATCGTGGAACTTCTCACCGATGTCGCGCCAAACACCTGTGCCAACTTCCTTCGATACGTCGACTCGGGCTATTACAACGGAATCATCTGGCACCGAATCGTGCCGGACTTTGTCGTTCAAACTGGAAACTTCGAGCGATTCAACGAAGAAGTTCGAGAAAAACCTGGCAAACGTGAAGAAATCGAAAGCGAAGCAGACAACGGCTTTAGCAACTTGCGCACGGCGATTGCGATGGCTTTGCGGGGGACCAACGCGAATTCGGCTTCCAATCAGTTTTTTATCAATCTGGGTGACAATAGTGGCTTGGACGACGGAAACCCGCCGTTCACTGTATTTGCGCGGGTGGTCGACGGGATGGAGGTCGCCGACAAGATCTCAACGTTGGAGACTGGCGCTCCAGGCACGATGAACGAACAACCCAATGACGATGTGATCATGACCGTCTCGCGTGCCGAGATTGAGATTCCCACGTCGCCACCAGATGACATCCGCGTGGTTGACTCAAACGGTATGGAAGATGCCGACTCGAATGGCATGGACGACGCGGATACCAACGGGATGGAAGACGTGGATTCGAACGGAATGGACGAGCCCGAAACGGTCACGACGACCGTGACCACATCCGTTCCGCTTCAGATCATCGGCGATACCGTCGAACTGCTGGCATCGATCGACAACGAGCCGGAAGGCGCCACTTATTCGTGGACAACCTCAAACGGGATGGCCACCATCACGGATGCCGGCGCCAAAGAAACCACTGCGACGATCGACTCCAATGACTCGATCGTGTTCAAATTTGAAGTCCGTGGGCCTGACGACGAATTGCTCGCAACCGGTGAACAGGTTGTCGTTGGAGTGCCATCCGCCCTGCCTCGGGTCATCATCGAAAATGGTGGCGATGTTGTCGGCGACATCACCCTCGAATTGCTGACCGAAGACGCCCCGGCAACCTGCGCGAACTTCCTCCGATACGTTGACTCAGGTTTTTACGAAGGCATTCTATGGCACCGTGTTGTTGAGAACTTCGTCATTCAGATGGGTGGATACCGTCGCGACGCTGACACCGATGCACTCGTAAGGACCGAAGGGATTCGCGATCCCATCATGAGTGAAGCCAACAACGGCAACAGCAACGAGCGCGGTACCGTCGCATTTGCCCTTCGAGGACAGGACGCGGATTCAGCCACCAGCGAAATCTTCATCAATCTGGTCGACAACCCAAATCTTGATAACGGGCCGCCCCCGTTCACCGTCTTCGCCCGCGTCGTTCGCGGTTTGGACATCGTCGATGAAATAGGCAGTGTCAAGACTGGGTTTGACGGATCGAATAGCGACGTGCCTGATGACGACATCGTCATCAACCTGATTCGGCGTGTCGATCCATAGAACTGCAAGACTCTTGCAATCGATAGACCACTACCGTTTCTCGGTGCGCGCTTGAATTAACCCGTATTGTGGTGACAATGGAACATCGCCGGGCGGCGGTGCCACTTACCGAGCACCCCACGGCTTGAACTAGAGACTTTGCCCATGAGCATCAACATCGAAGACGCACCGAATCGCCTCGAATCCCTAGCATCCCGGATCATTGCCATCCGGGACTCTCTTTGACTTCCCTTCCAAAGAAGCTGAACTCGAACAACTCAACGAGCAGATGGCCGGCCCCAGTTTCTGGGACAACCCTGACGCTGCGCAAAAAACGGTCCAACGCCTCAAGCAGCTCAAGAGTGCGGTTGAACCGATCCGCAACCTCCTTGCGCAAATCGACGACGGCCGGGCAATGCTCGAGATGCTTGAAGAAGAGAGCGATGCGGGTCTTGCCGCCGAGTTAGAAACCGAACTCGCCAAAATGGATGCCGAAGTGGACCGTGTCGAGCGCATCACCCTGCTGTCTGGCGAGCACGACGCCCAAAACTGTTATTTCAA
>JAUIEW010000001.1 GCA_030429365.1 Phycisphaerae bacterium | reverse complement strand
GGTTCGGTCATGTCTTCTATTCTAATGCCAGACGATCCCCGCATGTGCATACCCGCACCCCACCAAGACCCTGCAAAGCCCCAAAAACGCCCAATCCCCACCCGCCAAGGGATCAGAATCTCCAGAACCGTGCACCTATTCCGACCAGTCAAACAGGGGAGAACCCCCTTTCACCCCGAAACGCACCGCCAAAAGAAAGACGGTCCAAGATGGTATAGCCAAGCAAGCTGGGCGTTTTGACAAGGGGTGTGAGATGCCGTTTGTACGAGCGCTGAGACGGTTTTTCTCGGAATCCGCCGCCCACAGTCTGTTGTGGAATGCCGGGCGGATTCATACCTGTACCCGGCCCCTGCCCAGTCGGGATTGCGCGCAATCTTGAACGATGCCATTGCGATTTGGCAGTGCCCCTAACGTATTGGTTTTACGGAGCACGCCAAATCAGTACAGGGTAGCCTGCTCACCGCTTCAAGACATTTCTTGACTGATCGCCAGGAGTTTGACTGTTGCAGGAAACAAGCGAAACGGCGAAACGGATCGTCATCACGTTGCTCTTGGGGCTTTGCGTATTCGTCGTGGCCTACATAGCCGCTTGGCGGGGGATGGGAACTTCACCTTACGTGGCGTCGTACCGAATGGCAATGCATAGCACGCTTCAACGGGTCGTCGCGAGCATCGAAACGTATCGCGAGGACACAGGCAAGCTACCCGCCACGTTAAGCGAGCTTGCGGCTCTTGACGGCACGAATCTCAAGGTCGACCAAGACGGCAATGTAATTGACCACTGGAAGAATCCGGTTACGTACACGCAGACCGACGAAGGTTTTATTGTCTGCTCGCTCGGCAGGGATGGCGCGAGCGGCGGCCGAGGGATGGACAACGATCTTTGCATGGACAATACAAGAAAGTTCGTGAACAACAATTGGCAGAATTGCGGCCCGACATTTTGGCAATTTGCGTTTAACTTAAACACCAAGGGCATGCTTGGAGCGTGCATTGCCTCCGCACTGCTCGCAATGGGCATGTACTACACCGAATCAAAGAAGCAGCACGATAGAGGAGTACGCGAGACCGTCCTGTCGAATCTGATCGTCACTCTTATATTCTCATTGCTCGTAGCCGCTCCATTGGTCTTCCTTCACGCACCCCAGGGTCACTAAGTCATGAGATTCAAGTACCTGCGCGACCCTTTGTTTCTGCTCTGCGCTTTCACCTATGTCATCAATCGATTCATCCTGAAGCGGTTATGGGAAGATGGCTTCGTCCACGATCATGTGAACGATTTGATATGCATTCCATTCGTCATCCCGATCATGCTATTCGCCCAACGAAAACTCCGCATGCGGCACCACGATGAGGTACCGCTAGCGCACGAGATACTCATCCTGATTGTCGTTTTATCAATCGTCTTCGAAATCCTGCTGCCGCTACAAACAGACGTTGCCCACCCGGCGATCGCGGATCACATGGACGTTTTTCATTACGTCCTTGGGGGACTGCTTGCCAGCATGATTTGGCGATATTGGTATCGCGAGGCCGACGTGCGTCCCGTGTCGTGAGGCAATTGAAAAACCCGTTCCATGCACCTTCATCCGCATCGACTTCGTCGCGACGGAATTTGACTCCGGCGTGGAAGTTCATTATCAGCGTCTCGCAAATGCACCCTTTCCGTCGGCTGCAATTCAACTCTGAGTGAGTTCAGTGGTTACATAATTGGTTTGGACCAGTATCGATGAATAATGCTGCACCGGTACGATATTTATGAAGATTGACCGCAAGAGAAAAACCCAAACAGTCGCCGCCACGGGGCGCATCGGCGTGTTGATCATTGCGGTGTTCGCGGCCGGTCTTCTTTGGCTTTACCCAGCCTACTCGCTGCTCATCCAGTCTCCGCTCAGCAAGGTCAACGGATTCGATTGGCGGGTCATCGCGTTTGGCGTGGTCAGCCAGATGTTCATCCATGAGGTCGGCCATGTGGTTGCCGGCTTCGCGGTTGGGTTCCGCTTTCTGACCATCGCCGTGTTTCCCCTCCAAATCATGCGATGCGGGAAGATATGGAGCCTCAGCCCCTGCTTTGAATTCGGCCAGGGCGGCGGCACACCAAGCGGTCCGATTCACTACGCCGACATTCCCAAGCTGCGAAAACGCTTGTTTCTGCAATACGCTGGGGGGCCATTCTTCGGATTCCTGGGATCCACAGTCGCACTGGTTGGCTGGTTCTATCTTGGCTCAGTTTATCCGGCGGATGCGGCCATTGTCTCGGCCGTCAGATCAAGCGCTATCCTTGGATTCGTCATCAACTTGCTGAATACCCTGCCCCTCATCAAGGGCGCCGATGGGGAATATCTCAAGATTCTCGCTCATGAAAATGAAGCGTCCCTCGCCTGCACCGCAGTCATGGCCGTCGCCTATTCGGCCGCCAATGGGACCAGGTTCGACGCTTTCGATGAGAAACTCCGCCGATTGATCACGGACCCGTCCACGCCGTCTTCAGTCGAAATCGTTGGACTGCATTACGCTTACTATGCAGCGCTGAGTGCCGACGAAATCGAAGAGGCGGATCAGTACATGCACCGGCTCCAAGAAGTTGGCGGCCGAAAAGAAAACGTCTCGTGGATGATGGACATTCAGACGGAGTTGGCATTTTTCTCAGGTTTTCATCGCGATGATCCGGCCGTCGCGCGAAGATGCTGGGATGGCGTTCAAGACTCTGTGAACGATCCCTGCAACCGGGCGCGGTGCGAGGCGGCCGTACTGATCTCAGAGAACCGCGATGAAGATGCGAGAAACGTGCTTGGGTCCGTCGCAGATGACTTCAAGCGATTGCCGCTCTTGGATCCGATGCGACTGATCGTGAGCGACCTGCGCGAACTTTCAAGGCGAGTCGGGATCAGCGATGTGGCCGAGAGCGGGACCGATGATGAACGTCCTGTTTGACAGATACAGAACGCGAAACCTTCGGGAAACCGTTAGGAGGGTGCGCAAGAGCTTAACGCCGGTCACATATCCTCATCCGGATCGACTTCATCGAGGCGGGATTTGACTCTTTTTAGCACTCTGGATTTGGCTTGGTAGACGCTGGCTTTGCTCAGGTCTAGGGCTTCCGCGGTTTCGTCTACGGTTTTGCCGCCTAAGACGTGGAGCTTGAAGGCTTCCAGCGTTTGGGGTTCAAATTCGGGGGCAATTTCCCGAAGGGCCCAGCGAAGGCGATGCATCCGCCATTCCTGCTCCCACTTCTCATCGTTGTTGCTGTCTTTGACAGCCGCCAAATAGTCGAACGCGACCGGGTCCATGTTCTCGCCCTGGCGTTCGTCCTTCTTGGCTTTGCGGCCCATCGCCCGAACGACGGCTGTCCGCAGGTACGCGCGGAATCGCCCTTTGCTGGCGTCGTATTCAAACCCATCGAGCGCCGACAGCAGGCTCATCTCGACTTCCTGCACGATGTCTTCGGCGTCTTCAGCTTTCGCACCACGCCGGCGCGCATACCGCAGCAGCAGCTCGCCATAGCGCTCGTGAAATTCCTGCCAGCTCAGCTTGTCCGTCCGATCGCGGAGTCGCAGCAGCAGCGTTGCCCGGGTTGAATCGAAACCACTCATCAAATAATTGCCTTCACCGAATTAACCGGTTTTCGCGTACAGACCCCTTATTGTTTCAGGCCCGACCTTACTTCTCAAGAACAATATCGCCGCCCGCCCGCAGGAGCGCCACAACCGCCTTGGCCGCAACCGGGTTGGCGGTGCGAAGACGGGCGAATGGCCAACACGCCGGCCGGTCAGTCGATCTCGATTTCCCGCGGTTTGCGGTCGTCGCCGATCGCCACCATCACCACCTCGGCTTCGGTGACCTGGGCGATTTCCGGATGATTGGCGAACCGCTCGGCCATCACCTTCACGCTGATGGTCATCGACGTGCGACCGATCCGCGTGGTCTGTCCGTAGAGGCTGAGGACATCGCCCACGTGCACCGGTTCTTTGAAGACGACTTCCTTCATCGACACGGTGACGTATCGATACGCCGCCTGGCGACGCGCTTCGACGTAGGCGGCTTGGTCGATGTAACTGAGGATCACACCGCCGAAGATGGTGCCTTCACCGTTGGTGTCGCGCGGCATCATGACGACGCGGATGTCGGGTTCGTTGCGCGGCGGTTTGGGTGTTTTGTTTGGACCTGACGACATTGGCATTCTCGAAAAACAAATTACGCACGTTCGACGTTTCGATCGTGATTGACTGACTGATTGCGGGAGATCAATCGATCCCGAATCACCAGCACGATGCCCAACAGTGTACACGCACCGCCGATGACGAACAGGGCATTGACCTGATCGCCTTGAAACAGCCATCCGAAGAAGATGGTGATGAGAAAATTCGCGTTGACCAATACGCTGGTTTTGGTCAATTCGTGGCGATCGATGACGACGTACCAAAGCATGTAGTTTACGTAACTGGTGATCAGCGTGAGATAGCCAAACCCAAGAACCCCGCGGCTTGTGAGCGACATCGCCCCAACGTGGTGCACAAAATCCCAGACGGCAAACGGCGTCTGCATCAGCGTGCCCAGCAGAAACACCGACGCCAGCGTCGCCAGCGCACCGTGTTTTGCGATCAGCGGTTTGCTCAACAGGCTGAACGTCGACCACGTCACGATCGCCATCAACAGCAGCAAGTCGCCCGTGAGCATTTTCGGATCGATGGACCAGCCACCCCCCTCTCCGGTCGAAAGCGTCACCAGCGCAGCCCCGCCAAACGACAGCATCGACGCCCAGAACAATTCCAGTCGAAACACCGTTTGACCCAGCAGCACACCGCCGCAGAAAACCAGCACCGGATTCATCGCATAAAAAATGCCCGCATGACTCGCGTTCGCAAACTTCAGACCGATCAGAAAACTCAACTGATTCAAGGGCACGCAAAGAATCGCAACGCCCAGAAATGATTTGAGATTCGACCGCGTCACCGGCAGCGATCGCCCGCGCAGTCGAAGCGTCAGCGCAAGGAGGCTCCCCGCGATTCCAAAACGAAACCACGCCAGCATTCCCCAGGGAATCTCAGCCACCGCCCACTTGCCAAACACCGGCGTCAATCCACCGATGAGCATGTAGCCAGCCAGCAAGATTAACGATCGCGACATACGGGAACCTCTTGAATATGTTTGAGCCTAGATAAGTCAGCGCGAGCGGTTTGCAGCGTGCGCGTATATCCAAAGTCGACGTCATCCAACACGACACGCTTCGACATTCAAAGTAGGGTGGGCCGTGCCCACCGCCGTTTGAATGCGAACGACGTGGTGGGCACGGCCCACCCTACAATCTTCGGCGGATTTTGTAGTGGTGCAAACTTGTCCACAACGGTCAACTGGCATGTGCCCCGGTTGTTTGGACCGTTCAGCCGGGATAGAATTCTGCGACATCTACATTCCAGATGGGTAGTACCTTCGGGCACTGGAGTCGTCTTGGTACAATCAATGCAACTGGCGCGTCGAAATCCCTGTTCTCTACTGCTGATTGTGTCGGCCATGGTGCTTTTCCCGGGCACCGTTTCCGCCGAGATCGTCGGTGACATTCTGCGCGTTGGCTATCCCATCGCCAGCGAAAGCGGGTCGGCTGTCCGCCACGGCGCATGGACACCGGTGCTCGTCGATCTGCGTTTGCAAGGCCAATCTTCCTTCGACGGCGAACTGCGCCTGCGGCAGTATGATCGCGATGGCGACGTGTATGTCGATAGTGTCGCGGTGCATCTTTTCGCCGACGGCGGAGAACAGCAGCGATACTGGATGTACACAATCGCCAGCCGACCAACGGGCAAGGCGCAGAATTTCTACGTCGAACTGTTCGCCACCGAAGACGAAGACGATCCCGGCAAGCTCGTCAAAGTGATTTCTGGACCGTCGCTGGTCTCGGCGATGGAACCCCCCGTCGAACCCGAATTCGTCGATGACAATCAGTACCTCGTGCTCGATGTATCCGAGCGCGCGATGGGGCGCATCCGCGAACTGCGCGAATCCGACAACATCGACATGTTCGATCGACTGATTCAGATCGCGCACCTTTCACCGGCAGGCCTGCCCAACAAGTGGTTCGGGCTGGACCCCATCGACTGCGTTGTCTGGGACGATGCCGACACCACGACCATCACCGAACAACAGGAGCAAGCCCTCGTCGAATGGGTCAAACATGGCGGCACACTCGTGTTGGCCGCCGCCCGAACGTCAAGCACGCTCGCTCAATCCACCCACATCGGCCCGCTGCTTCCCGCTCGACTGGGCAAAAACCTGACCACATCGCACCTGCCGAAAGTTCGGTCGGAATTGATGAAGTTGGGCAACACCGACGACAACTACCCCCGCGCTTTTACCATCACCAAGTGCGAGCCCATCGCCGATCCATCGGTGACGAACATGCTCATTGAGGATTCGATCGACGGCGTCATCCTGGCGAAGCGGCGCGTCGAACGTGGCAACATCGTGTATCTCGCCGCAACCATTCAAGACTTGCTTGGCGATTCGACCATCCGCCCGACCGAATTCTTCCGGCGCGTCCTCGAACTGCGCCGCAATCCGATCAGCAGCGAAATCGGTTCGACGTACCTCGACCTCTTTCCCGATATCGACGGCGTCGTCGGGTTCCATGGCATCAGCGGCGCCAGGTTGGCCGTCGCGATCCTCTTCTGCATGCTTTACGTCTTGGTGGCGACGTTTGGAGCGTGGCGTCTGCTGCAATCGCGCAAGATGCTCAAACACAGTTGGACGGCGCTGGCGATCGTCGGTGGGATTGCAAGCCTCTTGAGTATCATCGGCGTGCAGAGCGTTCACGGGATTGGCCGAACCTTGCACCAACTCACCATCGTCGATGGCACTTCCAACTCCGTGCAGGCGCATGGAACTGCGTACTTCGGGTTGACATCCAGCACCAAGAACGTCCTCGACGTTTGGCTCCCGCAAGACCCGCTACTCAGTGACGAACCCGGACCGTCCGCGTGCGTCCTTCATCCGATGCTTAGCAGTTCGCGTATGGGGCTGGAAAACTCAGCGTTTACTGATCCAGCCCGCTACCGCATTCGGCCGGCGACCGCGGAGATTCAGGACGTGCTCTTGCGGGCGACGCTCAAGCAGTTTGAAGGTCGTTGGAAGGGTTCGCTTTCCGGGTCCATCGTTTCATCCATCAGTTCGACGGAACGCGAGATGCCTGAAGACGACGAATCGGGTTCTTTCGATTCCGAGAGAATCATCGCCGAGGGCAGTTGGATCGAAAACAACCTGGGCGTTGATCTGGAGAAGTGTTATCTGATCTTCGCACCGCGCGATCTCTATGAGCCGGGAAAATTCTTCAACCTGGTTCAGCAACGCGGTGAAATCGAAGAACTGCGTGCGATCCCCTTGGGGCGGTTGGCTGAGGGAGAGCGATTGGATCTATTCTCTCGAATCTATGAAAACGATATTGGCACATTGCTCTCGCAAAAAAAACGGGAGAGTCGTAGCTTCCGTAAGACTCAAACGCAGTGGGGTCGCCGTCGCGCGACAGCCGCACAAAACGACGGCCTTGGCATCGATTCTGAAAATCGACGCTTTGACCTGAACCAATATGAAAACGCGGTGCTGCTGTCGACCTTGGTGTCTGAGATCGACCCGCTGAGTTTCCGGAAATCGCCCATCGTCGGTTACCCGCTGTTTTCGCGCAACCGATGCCGCCAGCTTGACATGAGTCATTTGCTGTCGAGTCGATCCGCGATATTCATTGGTTTCAGCAGAGACCCCGGCCCGATTCGTTTGGCGACGAGAGTTGGTTCAGACGCATACGAGCCGGTCAAGCCCAGCCAGGCCTGGACGGTGTATCGAATGGTCGTTCCAGTGGACGCGCAATAGACGCGAGGTAAGGTGACGCCGGGATTCAACAACGACCACCGCCTGCGACTGATTATGTAAGGACAACGAATTCGTGATTATCGAAACGATCAACCTGACCAAGCGTTACGGTAAACTCGTCGCGCTCGATAACCTTAAGCTCAACATCGACGATGGCGAGTGCTTCGGTTACATCGGTCCCAACGGCGCCGGCAAGACCACGACCATCAAAATCCTCGCCACGTTGTTGCAACCCACCTGGGGCGAAGCGCGGGTTTGTGGCAAGGTTGTCGGATATGAATCACGGCAGATTCGCCCGCTGATCGGTTATGTGCCCGACTTTTTCGGCGCGTACGAAGACATGGTCGTGCAGGAGTATTTGGAATTCTTCGCGTCGGCGTACAACATCACCGGCAAGCAGCGCACCCGCGTCGTCAACGACGTCCTCGAACTGACCGACCTCGTTTATAAGCAGGACGCCATGGTCGATTCGCTCTCGCGCGGCATGCAGCAGCGTCTCAGCGTCGCCCGCGTGCTTCTGCACGATCCGAAAGTTCTCTTGCTCGACGAACCGGCGAGTGGTCTCGACCCCCGCGCCCGCATCGAAATCCGCGAACTGCTCAAAGAACTCCGCAAGATGGGTAAGACCATCATCATCAGTTCCCACATTCTTCACGAACTCGCCGAACTTTGCACCACCATCGGCGTGATCGAAAAGGGCAAGCTGCTGTTCCACGGACCGATTGACGACATCATCGCGCGGGCCCGCGTCGGCACCAAAATCCATATTCGCGTTACCGAGCAACAAGATCTCGCGGCCACCCTGCTCGAAAAAGTCAACGGGGTCAGCGAGGTGTCGCAAGACAATGGCCGGATCGTTGTGTCACTCGAAAACCAGACGCACGATTTTTCGGCGATCGCCGCGATTCTATTGAAAAACAACTTCCGCATCCGCGAGATCAGGGAAGAAGAAGTCAACCTCGAAACCGCGTTCATGCGTTTGACCAAAGGCATCGTGTCTTAGACCACGGGATTTCCTTCAGCTCCAAAGGTTTCAATGTCCGAGTCCGCTTCGCCACTTTCATCACGACTGCTTGCATGGTTCTGGTACCTCCTACCAGCCAACCCGATCCTCGTGCGGGTGGTGTATGCGATGTCGCGGCGAAGTCGGCATCTGTGGCTTCGGTTTGGATATTTGGCCGTTCTGTTTGCCGTCGTCATGGTCATGCTGCTGACCCGCAGTTCATCCGGTTCGGCATCGCTGGCTGACCTGGCCAAAGGCGCTTCGGTCACGTTCATGGTGGCGTCCATCACCCAATTGGCATTGATGTGCTTTCTTGCGCCCGTGTTCACAGCCGGCGCAATCACGCAGGAACGCGACTCGCAAACGTTCAACATTCTGCTGTCAACGCCGCTGTCCAACGCGCAGATCGTCATCGGTTCGCTGCTAAGCCGGTTGTATTTCGTGATTGTGCTATTGCTTGCAGGCCTGCCGATTTTCTTTTCAACGATGATCTATGGCGGGGTGACGACCGATCAGATTGTGATGAGTTTCTCGATCGCCGGCTCGACGGCGGTCCTCACGGGCTCGCTGGCTATCGCCATCAGCATGATTCGTGTCGGCACAAGACGAACGATCTTCTCATTTTTCTTTGCGATCGCGTTGTACCTGGCGGCTGTTTACGCGATCGGAACCTATGCGACGCAGTTCCGAATCGCCGAAGCGCCGATCAATCCCGTCACTGGCGAACAACTCAGTTGGCTGGCTGCGTTCCATCCCTTCATGGCGCTCGATGTCACGCTCAATCGGGTCGCCGCGCCGGACATCGCAGCCGTCGCCGAATACGGCATCGTAAAGCAATACCTCGCGGCTTATCCGCAGATGATGTACATCGCGATGACGTTGCTCTTGAGCATTGGCTTGATCGTACTCAGCATGCTGTTCGTGCGACGCGGCGCCAAGGAAGGCGAAAGCAGCATCGGGTCGCGGTTGGCCGACCTCTTCCGCCGCGGAAAAACTGGCGACCGCACACGCAAACCACACCAAGTCTGGGGCAATCCCATCGCCTGGCGAGAAGCTGTCACCCGCGCGTCGGCAATGAGCCGCGGCATCGGGCGATATGGGGTGATGGCCGGCGGTTTCATCGGGTTCGCCGTATTGATGTATCTGTATCTCAAGCAGAGTTCAGTCTACACGGCTGGCGTCACAAGGCATTGGGTGGCCAATCTCGTTGCAATCGAGTTCGCCATCGTCCTGCTCATCGCCGTCAACACGGCCGCCTCATCGCTCACGAAGGACAAGGAAACCAAGACGCTCGACATCACCCTGACCACGCCCATCAGCAGCCGCTACCTTATCTGGGGCAAGCTTCGCGGATTGGTGAGTTCGGTGATCCCGCTGATTCTCGTGCCCATCATCAGTTTGCTGGTATTCGCGGTCGTCGATCTCGTTCGAAAACCAACGGAACGCGCCGTTCCAATCGAAACATTCATCGAAGTCGGCGCGTCGCTGATCGTCTTTAGCGCCTATGCGTGCATGCTCGGGCTTCATTTTTCGTTGAAGCAAAAGAAAACCGTCAAAGCGGTGTTGCTCGCGGTGGCCGTTTTGCTCGTGGCCAATGCAGCCATTTATTCCTTCTGGAGGGCGATTGTCGAGAATTCGGGTGCCCTAGGATCGGCGCTCGCGCCGGCGACGCCATTTACGATGATCCTCGGGTTGATCGACCCTGTGCCGATGCTCGAAAGCCCGGCTCAATACGTCAGCAAACTCGGAGCCATCCGCATCAATGCCATCATCGGAACGGCGGTCTTCGTGGCGCTTCATTCGGTGGTGGTGTATTCGTGGTATCGCTCGATGGTCCGAAGCTTCGATCAAATCATCCGCAAGCAAAGCGGACAGTAAGGGGATGACCACAACTTCATGCGCGCGGGTGCCCCAGCCTTCCAGGCTGGGGGACTGATGAACGTCAAAGTCTTTAGGATATCCCTTTCAACACATGCACTAATATCAAAACCAATTCTTGATTCCACGAGTGAATGTCAGTCCCCCACCCTGAAAGGGCGGGGCACCCGGCACTGCTCACAGAGCAGTGGCACAACTCTCGTGCACTATCTGCCCCTCGCGCTAACCGTATCCCAATTCTTCGAGATCCTCCTCCGACAAGCCAAAGTGATGCCCAACTTCGTGCAACACCGTCTTGCGAATCTGCTCAACCAGCGCCTCGCGCGTTTTGCAGATTCGCTGGATGTTGGCTTGGTAGATAAAGATCCGATCGGGCATTCGTCCGCTGTGCTCGACGCTGCGGCTCGTCATGGGCACGCCGCTGTACAACCCGAGCAGGTTTCGGGGGTTGCTGATGCCCACCGACTTGCACTGACTCGCGTTGGGCATGTCCGCGACCTCGATCAACACGTTCGTCATGTGCGGCGCAAAAGACGCGGGAATTTGATCCAGTGCATCGTCCACGCATTCTTCAAACTCCTCACGCGTCATCTGCATGTGTTTGCATCTCCAACCATCCGCCCACCTGCCGGCGCAAGGTAAATTCTTTGCAACCGACCGGGGTTTATCTACCATGTTCAGTCGATGCGTCGCGCCGAAACTCGCGACGCCCGCAAGATCATAACAGCCGGGGGATCATATGCGCTTCACACGATTGACTAGAACGTACTTACAAAAATCAACCATCGCCATGTTGGGCCTGATGCTGCTGACGACTGTCGGCTGCCTTCCCGACAGTTTCCTCGTCACCCCGGTCAGTTCCCAGCCGGAACTCAAGGAACGCGTCCTCTTCAGCGAATCGGCATTTGCCGACGGCAAGATCGCGATCATCGAAATGGATGGCGTGATGACCAACGCCCGCAAGAGCGGACTTCTCACCAACGGTGAACACCCGGTCGCGAAACTGACCGAACAACTCGATGCCGCACGCCGCGACAGCGCCGTCAAAGGCGTGGTCCTGCGCATCAATTCGCCCGGTGGAACCGTCACGGCCAGCGAGTTGATGCACTACGAAATCAAACGCCTGCGGGCCAGAGGTAAACCCGTCGTCGCGATGATGATGGATGTTGCGGCCAGCGGAGGTTACTACATCGCCTGTGCAGCCGACGAAATCATGGCCTGCAAGTCGACGGTGACCGGCAGCATCGGCGTGGTCATGCAGACGATGGAAGTCACCAAGACGATGGAGATGATCGGCGTCAAGGCCAACACGATCAAGTCGGGCGATCAGAAGGCGGCGGGGTCACCGTTTGAAAAACTCGAACCGCAACAGCGCGAAATATTTCAAAACATCATCAACGAACTCTATGGCCAATTCGTCGACGTCGTTGCCGAAGGTCGCCCTGAACTGTCGCGCGAAGAAGTTCTAACGCTCGCAGACGGCCGCGTGTATACCGCAAGCCAGGCGCTCGAGCACAAATTGATCGACCGCATCGGTTCCGTCCGCGACGCCATCGAACTTGCTAAAGAGAAAGCCGGCGTGAAGAAGGCCAAAGTCATTTCGTATCGCCGCCCCCACTTGCAAGCGGCCAACTACTACGCCCGCGAGGACCGAGATCCGGTGACAGGCCGTGTCACTCTGCTGAATGTCGATCTGGGTGCAAACGAAATGGCCGCCAAGGCGCCGTTCATGTACCTGTGGAACCACTAGAGCGCCATAGATTCATAAGCGCCGTCATTCCCGCGCCCGATCGCCGCCGCGCGGGAATGACGGCGCTGTGGCTACGACTGGATTAGGAATGTTCTAGTTGTTTTGCTGCGCAACGAGAGGCGTCGAATCGGTCACGCGCGTGGGCCCAACCGCCCGGGCAACGAGTGCCAGACACGCGACACAGGAAACGATCAATAAGACAGTCAGACCCGCACGATTCATCATCGAAATCACCTATGGATCGAACGACGCATGGTGCTCTGCGACGTCGGGAGTTTTGATTCAATTCGGATACGCGGAATGTGGGGATTGCACCCCAGAACCGTGCCCGATCCGCGTAATGTGGGGTGATGGGCGATTTCTGTCAAGTGCCGTAAAATAAAACACTTAGAATCGCTGAAAACGTCACATCTGCCTGTGAATTTAGGAACACCAGCTAAGGTTTGAAGCGGACTTCCATGCGTGAAAAGGTCTTGTCGACCGCATTGGCAGCGAGCAGGCCCGCGTAGGTTTCCTCGACGGCGGCACTTCGATCCAGACCCAGTTGGCTACAGATCGCATCGATCTCATCGCGACTGGCTGCTTCCACTTCGACGAACGTTCCCAGATCCGGCACTTCGTCCAGTTCCACCGTCGCTTCGCCGAGTTTCCAGGTCTCGCGGCGCTTTTCAAACAGGAACGTCTCACGGTACCCAAGGTTCCTGAGGATCAATAGCAGCGACGCCTCGTCCGAAACGTTGACCTCGTGCTCTTCTCGCGACTTGTAGTAGCCGCCGTGTGCCGGCCCCTTGTACGTCAGGCAGGCGTATTGTTCGGGACCCTTGATCGACTTGCGCCCCCGGATGCGCAACGCTACCCCGCGCTTGCGCAGGTCGCCTTTCATGTCATCGAACAATCGATTGACTTCCAAAACGCAGCATTGAAATTCGCCGCCACTCTGCTGAAGCGTTTCGCGGACCGGATCGTGCGAATCCACCTTGATCTTGATTTCGAGTTCCTGACTCATATGTTTTTGATCCGCGTTGATCAGTTGGCGACGATGTTGACCAGACGTCCTTTGATGGCGATGACTTTCCGCACGGTCTTGCCTTCGATCAGCGCTTGCACCGCAGGCTCAGCCAGCGCCAGTTCCTCCAGCGCTTTTCCATCCGCGTCGGCTGGCAACTGGATGCGCGTTTTGACTTTGCCCATCAACTGCACCGCGATCTCGACCGTGTCATCCTTGGCCAGCGCTTCGTCGTAGACCGGCCAACTGACTTTCGACACGCTGCCTTCAAACCCCAGACGCGACCACAGTTCCTCGGCGATGTGCGGTGTGAATGGCGCAATCACCAGTACGAATTTTTCCAGCACTTCGCGTGGCCGAGTCTCCAACGGCGTCATGAAGTTGACGAACTCGAACAGTTGCCCGATGGCAGTGTTGTACTTGAAAGAGTCGATATCCTCGCCAACCTTCTTGATCGTTTTGTGCAGCGTACGCAGCGTTTGCTCGTCGGCAGGCTCAGCCGTCATCTGCGGAGACAACGCGCCAGTATCCTGGTCGACATACAAACGCCAGATGCGGTTGAGCAGTTTATACACGCCGGGAACGTCGCGTGTGTTCCACGGTTTCGACGCTTCGAGCGGGCCCATGAACATTTCGTAACAACGAAACGCGTCGGCTCCGAACTGCTCGATGATGTCGTCGGGATTGACAACGTTGCGACGAGCTTTGCTCATCTTGGTGACGATCTGCGTCAGCTGCTCGCCGCCACCTTTGCGATAATACGCGCCGTCACACTCTTCGACATCGTCGAGGATTACATTCACACCGCGCGAATCTTCATACGCAAACGCCTGGATCATTCCCTGGTTGATCAGATTCTGAAAGGGTTCGGCTGTCTTCACTTCACCGAAGTCGAACAGCAGTTTGTGCCAGAACCTGGCATAAAGAAGATGCAGCACCGCGTGTTCGGCGCCACCGACGTACGTATCAACCGGCATCCAGTAATCTTCGGCTTCGCGACTACAGAATCGACTCGCGTTCTGCGGATCGAGGAAGCGCAGGTAATACCAGCACGAACCCGCCCACTGCGGCATCGTGTTCAAATCGCGCAGGTACTCGACGCCATCGCGATCGACCGTCTTCCACTCCGTCGCGCGACTCAGCGGCGGCTCGGGCAGATGATCCTCATCGTGCGAAATGGTCGGTTTGTATTCTTCGACTTCCGGCAATTCGACGGGCAATTCATCATCCGCGATCGCGACCATCTCGCCATCGGGACCATGCAGAATCGGAAACGGTTCGCCCCAATAGCGCTGCCGCGTGAAAATCCAGTCGCGCAGTTTGTAATTGACCGCGCCGCGACCCTGCCCCGTTGATTCGAGGTACTCGATAATCTTCTGCTTGGCCGGTGCGATTTCCAATCCGTCGAGCATGCCGCTGTTGATCGCCGGACCCTCGCCGATGTACGCTTCGCCATCGAAGTCGTCTGGCGGTTCAACCGTGCGAATGATCGGCAGTTCAAACTTCGTCGCAAAATCCCAGTCGCGCTGGTCCTGACCCGGGACGGCCATGATCGCTCCGGTGCCGTAACCCATCAGCACATAGTCCGCGACCCAGATCGGAATCTGCTTTCCATTGACCGGGTTGTAGGCGTATGCACCGGTAAACACGCCGCTTTTCGTTTTTGTGTCAGCCGTCCGGTCGAGATCGCTCTTATTCACCGCGGACTTCACGTACGCCTCGACCGCACCCTTTTGCTCCGGCGTGGTGATGCGTTCGACGAGGGCATGCTCGGGCGCGAGCACCATGTACGTCGCACCGAAAAGCGTGTCGGGCCGCGTCGTATAAACGCGAATCACCGAATCGTCAGCCGACTTACCGAAACCCGAAGTCGCGCGGGCGGCTTGCCACTGCGCGAAGTCGCCAATCGCGGGCGCGTCAGCCCCACCCGACGCGATGGGGAAATCAACTTCAGCACCCGTGCTTCGTCCGATCCAATTACGCTGCATGAGCTTGATCGGTTCGGGCCAATCCACGAGTTCCAGATCGCTGATCAAGCGTTCGGCGTATGCGGTGATGCGCAGCATCCATTGACGCAGCGGACGCCGAAAGACCGGATGATTTCCGCGATCGCTGCGCCCTTCGTTGGTCACTTCTTCGTTGGCGAGCACGGTTCCCAGCGCCGGACACCAGTTGACCGGAACTTCGTCGACGAACGCCAGCCGGCATTGATCGACCGCCCGCTTGCGCGCATCGGCATCGAGCGACGACCAGCGCGTTGAATCACCCTGCGGGCCGTGGTCGATCGCCCCGCTCTCATCGATATCGAGTTCACCTTGATCAAGCGCTTCGATCAATTCAGAAATGTGTCGCGCCCGGCCAACCGTCGCACGGCCCGTCGGATCGGTCCATTCGCAAGTCGCGTCGAACCAACTGTCGAAGAGGCGCAGGAAGATCCACTGCGTCCACTTGTAGTAGTCGGGTGTGCACGTCGCGAGTTCGCGGTCCCAGTCGTAGCTGAAACCGAACATCTTGAGTTGACGCCGCATGTTGGCGATGTTCTTTTCGGTGGTGATCGCCGGATGCACGCCCGTTTCGATCGCGTACTGTTCTGCCGGCAGACCGAACGCGTCGTAGCCCATCGGGTGCAGCACGTTGTAACCTTGCATGCGACTGTAGCGGGCGTAGATGTCCGTCGCGCAGTAACCAAGCGGATGTCCCACGTGAAGCCCGGCTCCACTCGGATAGGGAAACATGTCGAGGATGTAGCGCTTAGGCTTGGACGCATCGAAGCCTTCGTCGCCGGGGTTGGGCTGACGGTAGGTCTTGTGCTCCTCCCAATAGGCCTGCCACTTGGGTTCGATGGCGGCTGGATCGTAACCAGCCACCGCCTGCTCTGAAGTTTTTTGCATGATACACCGCAATTGCCAGGGTCTCGCGCCGCCGAGCAAGTGCCCTCGCGATCGCGTTTATAAATGGAGTGGAGGAGTTTATCTGACGCGGAAATGATTCACAACAACACCAGCGATGCCAGCATGCGTAGAACCACCGGATACCGGGTGCCCCGCCCTTGAGCGCAGCGGAAGGGTGGGGGACTGACAAATGCGCGATAACCACAGAACTGGTATCGACACACACGATCATTGAGAATCGAGAGACCTCGAGCGCTCATCAGTCCCCCATCCTGGAAGGATGGGGCACCCGCGCTCGTGTCGTCTTTGAAATTCGGGGTTTCTTAGCCCTTGTGCTGATTGCGGATGATTTCGCTGGCTTCACTCACGGCGAGGTTCAGCGCCCCTAGTGCTTGGCTGGCAGCCGTCCTCAGGGCAAGATCAGAATTGTCCGCCGCCTGCTTTACGAGCCGCTGAATCTGCTCGGAGTCAAGATCATTCCCCTGATGCTTGGCGGCTTCTGCCAATGCGTTGAACATTGCGATTCGGACCGACGGTGAACTCTCGGCGTCAAGCGCTGTTTCGCAGATCGCCTTTTGTCCATTCGCCGATGACGTCAGCGCCAGCACCTGTGCCGCGCGAATGCGGAGCGATTCATCTTCCTCCGCAAGCGCCCCAACCAATGCCGGAATCGCCGGACGAATGTCAATCACCGTTCGACCGTCAATCGCCACCAACCGAAGCGCTTCGGCTGCCCGCAATGCGAGCGAGGCATCTTGAGGACCACCCATCGCCGATCCGTTTTCAGCAAGCATGTCTTCGATCTTCTTAAGGATCTCAGGCGAACCGGCGTTGGATTCAATCGTCTCCACCATGTCGCGGCCGACCGATGCTTCCTTCGCACGATACTCTTCATTGGGGTGCGAGAGAATGACGATCGGCGTGCGGGCGAAACGATACTCGCGGCGAATCATGTCGACCGCCTCGGAGAGTTTCGGCGACGTCATGTTCGTGGACAAAACGATTCCGGCGATGAATTGAAAATCGCGACGGGCGCGATCAAGCGAAGCGGCAAGGTTCGATTCGGCGGCTGCATCTGCCCCACCACTTCGAAACTCACCCGCCAAGCGATTGAGATTGCTTGAATCGGCATCGACCAAAGCGATCTGCGTGGTGCCGCCAAGACGAAGCGCTTCAGCCAACGTCGGTCCGACCAGATCGGAACCGGCGAACGGCGACTTCGGCAAAGCGCGGGCCAGCGCGATGGCCGCTTTGATGCGAACTTCGGCATCCGGGAAACGCAGCGACTGCACGAGCGGCTGCTTGTAATCTTCGGTACCGATTAGCGAAGTCGAGCCAGCCACCACATCGAGCGCTGCGATCGCGCCGAGGGCAACGCTTTTGTCGTTGTCCGCAACCGCGCGACCAAGAACGAGATGGCAATACATCGGACCTGCCGCCTGCGAGAAATACAGGCTTCGGGGGAAGTCGTCACCGCGGGTCGGGTCGGCATCGCTGCCGGCATCGGCTTCGGCGCTTTCGACGTCCATGCCCAAGCGGGCTTCGCGACGGATATTCGCAGCCAACCAGAGCGAAATCGCCAGTTGATTACCTGGATCGACCATCAAGGCTTCTTCGCAGGTGCGCATGGCCATCACCGAACCAAAGATTTCGGTCGGGACTTTCTTCGACACGAGGGTTCCTTCGTCGAGATA
The DNA here is from genome assembly GCA_030429365.1 of Phycisphaerae bacterium. Lineage (GTDB taxonomy): Bacteria > Planctomycetota > Phycisphaerae > UBA1845 > UBA1845 > UBA1845. The sequence continues at coordinate 47,799 of JAUIEW010000001.1, read as the reverse complement.
CCAGACATTCGCGAGCGGAACGCGCGGGTCGGCTTTGACGGAACCTTCTTCGTTGTAGTAATCGTTGGCGAGTCGAACGAATGCATCGGCGAGATTGACCAACTGAGCGCGATCTGACGTGCGTTCGATCTTCTGCAGCGCTTCGACAATGTTCTGACGGGTTTCTGGAAGCGTATCCGACGCATCCATGATCTTGAGCAGGTATGGTGTCGCTTGTGGATAGCCCAGCTCACCGAGCGCCCATGCGACACTGCGGCGGACGTTTGAATCGCTGTCACCGAGCGCCATCACCAGCGGGCCAACGGCATCTCGACCGATTTTCGGAAGAGCGCGAATGACGCGTGGCCAGGATGTCTCCTTCGAAACGTCCTTGAGCGCTGCAATCATTTCGGGAACGGCGTATTCGCCGGATTCACGCAACCGCGAGATCGCGTTGTATTCCATCTGCGGTGTGCCGGAGAGGCTGTCGATGTTGTTGATGATGCGCGATTCATCCTGCCGTTCGCGGAACTCACCTTCGCGAATCAAATCAAGAATTCTCTGCGCCGTGTCGCGCATCGACGTGTGACGGATTAACGTCAGCAATGTCGGAATGCTTTCGGTGTCTGCATCGGCAAGACGCATCAATTGAACGGGGTCAATGTTCTCTTCTGAAAGAAGCTTGCTTGCGTTGGCTTCGGCTTCGGCAAACTTGCCGATTCGGGCGTAGTGAAGAAAGTCGCTGTAAAGCTGCGCGAGTTTCTCAGATTGATTATCACCGTCTTCACCCAACGCAACTGAACCCGGCACCGCGAGCGATGCCACACAAACCAGAACCACCGCCAAGACCTGACCAAATGGGATCCGCCCAAACATGATCTGCCTGTGAGGTTGACCGAATGATGCCATGGCATTCTCCGTCACTGCTGCCAAATTCGATGAGCAAGTTTCAAACATACGGAGTCAGCCATCCCTTGACCGCACCACTGAATGACCGTGGTGGATTGGAAATTCGCCTGGCGGCAACGCTGACGTTGATTCCGAGTATAAATGCACCGCTGAACGCGTCAATCGACACCTTCAGCGGTGCATGGGTCCGACAAAGCCGTGCTGCACAGGATGAACTGGTGGTGCAACGCCGGCTCGAGATTCAAAAAGTGCGGCAAATCTGCCAAGCCGACTACACGTTGTTGATCAAGACCAAACCGCCAGCCGCCGTGATTCCCAAGAGAATCGTATTGACGAAATCAAGGAATGAGACGGATGCATTGTTGGTCGTGCAACCCGAAAGAACCGAAATCGCCATCACCGAAAGGGCGAGCATTGGTAGACTGCGGGACGAGATAAACCGTCTCATCGAAGACCTCCGTTTGATGATCAAAGTACAGGATCGCCCCGTCAGCCGCTTTGCGTCGCGACAAAGTGGCGATCAACCAAGAATCCGAGTGTAGCCCGCCGGTGTGGGCGGTCAATCACCGAGTTGAAATCCAACCTCCGACCAGTCGCGATCCTCTAAAGACACGTGGCAGATGGAAGCCCTCAAGACGTTCGAGCATTCTCTTCATCCCCCCTCTTCATCCTCCGTGCCGACCTTGCAACCAGACGCCATTCTGTTCGAATCGTGGCAGATCAAAATGAGGCGCTGTGCGACCGATTTTCCACTGGGTGATGAAATCTGGCCAGCTTGTGATTTCACGCCGAACAAGTTCTAACCCTCAAACGAACTATGCATAGGCGAGAATATCCGCGATATTGGGGGCTTTGAAGGTGCCTCAATTGTCCTAAGCGCCCTAAACTAGACAGGTTACGAATGCCGATAATAACCGGGCCTGTGCACTCAGGAGATGGTCTACGTGCATCTTGATCTCGCTTGACGGGCGGCGGCTATTCCCGTAAAGCATTTATTTCAATGAGGTTATGCTCAAGACACCTCATTTCCAACTGCGCGGCGCGGGGCGGCGCGGTGTCTGGCCAACTGAATTGGACCAAAATGAACGCAATCAGGCGTCCGGAAGCCAAGACGATGCGAAAATGGAATAAATGTGCTGTTTGGATGGCCTTATTCGGCATTCTGCTGACGCAGGTCGGCTGCAACAGCATTTTCAATAGCTGGCTCGATCCAACGCAAGTGGGCAATTTTCGGCGCGAGGCCACGTTGGATATTCGTACGTCACTGAGCATTCAGGACACGCCGTCAGGAATCCCTGGGGCGACGGACCCGACCCCCGAGGACCTTGTCCCGCTATATGAAGAGTACAAGTATGGACCCGGCGACTCCTTGAGCGTTCGTATTTTTGAATTGCTGGCCAGCAATACCGAAACAGGTCTTCAGGCAACCATTGACGACATTGGCACAATCATTCTTCCAGTGCTCGGTCAAATTCGGGTCAGTGGAATGACCCGCACTGAGATTACCGAAGAGATCAAGACGCAACTCAGGCAGCGGCAGGTCATCGTTGATGATCCGGTCGTCATCGTTGAACCTTTGGTTCGACGCAACCTGACTTTCGTCCTCTTCGGTGCAACGCCAGGCCCCAACGTTTACCCGGTTCCAAGACCCAACACGAGCTTGCTCGAAGCGCTCAACATTGCCGGCGGATTTCCAGAGACCGCCACCGAAGTTTACATTATCCGAAATCCACCAAGCACCGCTGCACAGGAGGCATCAGACAGACTGCAAGTACGCGGCCGGACTCAATCGAACAAGAAACTGGCTCGTGCGAATACGCGACGCCACCAATCGACATTCACGATGTCAGATGGCGTGACGGGCGGTCCCGGGGGCGCATCCACATCGCAGCAACAGCACGAGGAACTGCTCGAAGCCGCCGCGGGAACGCGAAATCCCGCCAACAGTTCATCACTCGAACAACAAGCACCCGGTAGCGCATCGACTCAGTCGCGATGGGTATTTACGGCTGAAGGTGAATGGGTCGAAGCTGACGCACCAACCAACACATCCGCCACTGGTTCGACGCCGTACAACACCATCGAAGACAATCAGGACGATGCGCCCCAGATGCCTGCCGAGGACGAGGCAGAACCTGCGATCGACTGGGAGCGGTTGGCCGGCGATGACGCCATTGGCAGAGTGATTCGCATCGACGCGGAAGCACTTCGCAACGGTGATCCACGACAAAACGTGATCGTCCGTGGTGGTGACAAGATTCGCATCCTCGCTGGCGAGGTTGGTGAATATTATATGATGGGTCAGGTGTCGCGTCCCGGCGCCTATTCATTGACGGGTCGCCGAATCACGCTCAAGACCGCCATTGCGTCGGCTGGCAACCTGTCGCCGCTGGCTTGGCCGAACCGCTGCACGGTCTATCGCCGGTACGGTGATCGTGAAGAAATGCATCAGGTCAATCTCGACGCGATCTTTGCAGGCAAGGAACAGGATTTGCTGCTGAAGAACAACGACCTCATTTTGGTCGGTACACATCCTGCAGCTTCGTTCCTCGCCGTGATCCGAAACGCGTTCCGCCTGACCTACGGGTTTGGATTCGTTTACGACCGTAACTTTGCCGACATTGACAGTTTCGCTGGCCAGCCAAACCCGGCGGTCACGCAAGCGAGCGGATTCGGCAGCCGGTTCCCGAATCTCTTCAGATAGACGCAACCAGAACCAACGGCCTGGGAGACCGCCAACTCGATTGGTGGATGAGATGATGAGTGACGCTTCACCGAGTCTTTCGATCAACCGGGATGGTTCATCCTCGGGTTCGGCTCTGTGGATCGTTGCGCTGCAATGCCTGATACTCGGTGCGATCATCGGTTTTGTTTTTCATTCCCCCATTGATGGCATGGTCTCCAAGTGGAAGACGGACGGGAACTGGTCACACGGGTGGCTGGTGCCGGTCTTCAGCCTTTATTTTCTGGCCATCCACCGAGACCAGCTCAAGACTGCGGTCATTAAGCCAAACTACCTGGGCACGTTGCTGATCATCGCAGGCATGTGCCTCAACTATGGCGCCCGCGCGTGGAGTTATGACTATCCACGGTTGTTCGCGATGATCCCGTGCATGCTGGGATTGGTGCTCTTGATCTGGGGCAACCAGATATTCCGCGTCGCGTGGTTTCCGATCTGCTATCTCGTGTTTGCGATGCCACTGCCGCGATCGCTTTACTTCAATCTCACGCTCCCATTGCGGGAATTCGCATCGCAGGTTTCGGGTTGGGTGTTGGGACTGCTGCCCGGAGTTTACACGAGCGTGCAGGGCGTTGTTATCGAATACGAGCGGGCCACAGTCGAACGTGGTTCGCTTAACGTCGAAGAGGCATGCAGCGGGATGCGCTTGATGATGGCATTCTGCAGCTTGGGCGTGGCGATGGCGTATTTGGGCGATCGACCATTGTGGCAGCGCGTCATCATGATCATCTGCTGCGTCCCCATCGCTGTGTTTTGCAACATGATTCGTGTCCTTGTGACAGGCGTCGTCCACGTTTACGGACGCGAAGACCTGGCTCAGGGCACTGCCCATGGATTACTTGGATTGGCAATGTTGCCGATCGCACTCGGCTTGTTTGCCCTGGTTGGATACGTCCTATCCAACCTCGTCGTGGATGTCGAAGAGGAACCAGAGGCGGAATAGAAACCGAAAGCGCATGAACGCAGACATTGCGCCAGAGACAGTATCAGAGCAATCACCATGACCACGCTACCGACAACAATTCAAGAACAGATACCGCTTCCAGGCCCGGTCACTGCGCACACGCCGCAGGCTGCTTCAAAGAGCATTACGCCAGCCGACATTCTGGGCATGTTGCGCCAAAGGTTGGTGACCATTATCATCCTGTCAGTGCTCTTTAGCGGCATGGGCGTTGGGCTGTTTTTCTTGATGTACTTCAAGTTCCCCAAATACAGCGCCCAATCGCTTGTCGAATGCATTAGTGATGCGCCCAAACGCGAAATGGCGGTGACTCCGGATGCGATGGCCGACGAATCATTTACGCGATTCGTGCAAAGCCAGGCACTGTACATCAAGTCATTTCCTGTCTTGCGAAAAGCGCTCAAAGATCCGGAAGTACGAAACACCAAGTGGTACAAGAGCCTTGACTCAGACGAACACCTGCTGGAATTGGAGGAGGATCTCAGTGCCAGCCCCATCCGGGACTCCAACTACATTCAGGTTTCTATCTCCACCGCAGCATCGTCCGACCCAGCCATCATCGTCAACACGGTCGTCAAGACATACCTGGAAGAAATCAAAGAACGCGCCTCAAGTGTCTACCGCCAGGAACTGACGGACTACAAGCGCGAACAAGCCGGTTACAAAGATCAACTCGTCAAGAAGAATCAGCAAATCAGTGAATTCGTATCCACGATCCCAGCCGGCGAGGCCTTCCAACAACAGGATCGGCTGGGCCAGGGACCGTTGCGCGAGAAACTCAGCGAAGCCCAGAAGACCGTGCAATTCTACGAGTTGCAGGTCAAGGAGATGAAGAGTCTGCGGGACATTTACAGCGACCCCGCGGGCATGCCTATCACGCCCGAAGACCGGCTCATTGTCGAAAACGACCCTCGAGTCCTGCAATACGACAACCAGGTATTCTTGCTTGAACAAGAGCTTGGCCTGAAAGAGCGGCAGTTCGGCGTCAATCATCGCGAATACAAGACGATGAAGAATCGCCTCGTCGAAGTCCGCACGCAGCTGGAGAAAATCCGGTCCAACAAGCTCCGCGAAACGCTGGAATATAAGTCCGAACAGGCCGAAACCGCATATCTGAATGCGACAAACAGTTTGCTGGCCGCTCAGGAAAAACTGCAGGAAGTTGAAGCTGAGCAAGCCGACCTAGACCGCAAGATTTCCGAATACGTCGCGCTTTTGAATGAACGCGACCTGCTCATTGAAATTCAAAACCGCATCGACGAGTACATTCGAGAAATCGAGCGTATCGTCCGCGAGCGCGCCGCAATCCGCGTGTTCCAAGTCGTCCAGGCATCACCACCCTTGGAACGAAGTTTCCCGTCACTGCTGTTGTTGCCCGGACTCGTCATTCTCGGACTCGGCGGGGCTGTCGGACTGGCGATTGGCCTCGAACTCATTGACACGTCGGTCAGAACTCCGCAAGACATCGTGCGCCACCTCAGCATCGCCATGTTGGGTTCCATTCCGGATGTGGACGACGAAGAAGTTGAAATCGAACACGTCGAGACAGCCGTCCGCGACGCGCCCCACTCGATGGTTACAGAAGCATTTAGAACGGTGCGCGGCAATCTCCAGTTCAGCGCCCCGGCTGACCGCATTCGCTCGATCCTGATCACGAGCCCGCGACCGGAAGACGGACGAACGACCGTCGCTTCCAACCTGGCAACATCGCTTGCGGTCAGCGGCAAGCGCGTGCTCCTGGTCGACACGAACTTCCGGCGCCCGCGGATGCATCGCATCTTCAAGAACGTCAACGCCCGCGGGATGACCAACATCCTGATCGGTGAAGCCACGCTCAAAGACTGCGTGCACCATACCGACATGGCCAACCTCGACGTCATTGGCAGCGGACCGATTCCGCCAAATCCAGCCGAACTGCTCGGCAGCGATCTCTGCCGCGAATTCGTCGCGGAAGCGTCAAAACAATACGACCATGTCATCTTCGACTCGCCACCGGTCCTGCTCGCCAGCGACGCTATCGCACTGGCATCGCAGGTGGATGGCACAATCATCGTGTTCAGGGCAAAGGAAAATTCGCGCGGCGTCGCCCAGCGTGCCTGCACCATGCTGCGACACGCCAACGCCCACGTCTTTGGAGCCGTACTCAACGGAGCACAGGCACAGCGTGGTGGCTACTTCCGCGAGCAACTGCGAACGTTCTACGAGTACCAGTACGAAGAGGAAGACGGCTCGCAGCGTGCCCTACCGGCCAACGACGACAAACGCGAAGACGACGAAGATCAGGCGTAGGGCTGACATCGCGAAAGGTGCGTTTGACGTGCCGTTCGAGTCCCGATTTGTATCGTTGATGACCTCGATTGCGAGATCACAGCGCCGGCTTGGTTGCCGCGGCGACAGCGCATTTCTATAATGCCGCCCGCGTCACGTCACCTTCGTCCAACGCACCGGATGCGGAAATTGTCGTGACGGCTGATTCATCGGGAATGACATGTCGGCGCGACACCAGCGGTCGGAGAATACGCTTGAAACCCATCACGATGCTCGATCTCAAATCGGAGTTTTCGCTCGTTGAAGACGGCGTCAGAACCGCCATCGACGAAGTCCTCGAATCGCAACACTTTGTTGGCGGGTCGCACGTTGGTGTGCTCGAAGAAGAACTCGCCAAACGAACCGGCGCCAAACACGCGATCGCCATCGGGAGTGGAACCGATGCGATCCTCGTCGCATTGATGGCTTGCGAGATCGCCGCGGGAGACGAAGTCATCACGACGCCGTTTACGTTTTTCGCGACGGCTGGCTGCGTTCACCGCACCGGCGCAAAACCGGTTTTCGTCGACATCGATCCCGACACGTTCAACATCGATCCGGCAAAGATCCAAGCCGCGATCACCCCCAGAACCAAAGCCATCATTCCGGTCCATCTGTTCGGACAGTGCGCCGACATGGACGCAATCAATGACATCGCCGCAAGCGCCGGTTTGAGAGTCATCGAAGACGCCGCGCAAGCGGTGGACGCCACATACAAGAATCGATATGCCGGCGCGCTGGGCGATGCCGCGTGCTTCTCGTTCTACCCAACCAAGAACCTCGGCGGTTTTGGTGAAGGCGGCTTGGTCACGACCAACGACGACGCATTGGCTGAAAGGGTGCGACAGTTGCGCAATCACGGCCAAACCGATCAGTACCATCACCAGTTCATCGGCGGCAACTTTCGACTCAACACCATGCAAGCCGCGATCCTTTCGGCGAAGCTGCCGCACCTGGAATCGTTCAACGGCAGGCGCAGGGCCATCGCCAAACAATACGACGAGTTGCTCGCGAACGTCCCGTCGATCCAGACGCCCAAAATCGCCGAACACAACCAGTCGTGTTACCACCAGTATTCGATCCTCGCCGACGACCGTGATGGCCTGCGTCAGCACCTCACCGACGCGTCGATCGGTTCGGGCATCTACTACCCGATCCCCCTGCATTTACAGCCCTGTTTTCAGTACTTGGAATACAGTGAAGGTGATTTCCCCGTCAGCGAGGCGACGGCAAAGCGGATTCTCTCGCTTCCGGTGCATCCAATGCTCGACGATGCCGATGTAAGGCGAGTGGCCGGTTGCATTGTGCAGCATCAATCCGAAGCGATACCGGCTGAGGCGACAGGGAGGTCCTAAACGTGCGCGTACTCGTCACCGGAGGAGCCGGTTTTCTGGGAAGTCATCTGTGCGATCGGTTGCTGGCCGACGGACACGATGTCATCGCATTGGATAACTTTTACACGGGTGCAAAAAAGAACCTCGCCCATCTCAGCGGCCGACCCGATTTTGAAATCATTCGCCACGACGTGGTGAACCCGATCCTGCTTGAAGTCGATTGGATCTTCAACCTCGCGTGTCCGGCATCGCCAATTCACTACCAACACAATCCGGTGAAAACGGTAAAGACTTCGGTGATGGGAGCGCTCAACATGCTCGGCATGTCCAAGCGCGTGCACGCGCGAATCCTTCAAGCGTCGACGAGCGAAGTTTACGGCGACCCAGCCGTCCATCCCCAACCCGAAGAATACTGGGGCAACGTCAATCCGATTGGACTGCGCAGCTGTTACGATGAAGGCAAGCGCATCGCCGAAACGCTGATGATGGATTACCACCATCAAAACAATGTCGACATCCGCATCATCCGCATCTTCAACACCTACGGACCAAGGATGGCGGTCGGTGATGGTCGCGTGGTTTCAAACTTCGTCGTGCAGGCGCTTCAGGGCAAACCGCTCACCGTTTATGGTGACGGCTCGCAGACGCGCAGCTTCCTCTTCGTCAGCGACTTGATCGATGGCATGGTCAGGCTGATGAATTACGAAGGCGACGACGCCCACGAACCAGTCAACGTCGGCAGCCCGCACGAAACCACCATGCTGAATCTCGTTCAAACACTCGGGAAAGTCATCGGACGCGATCTCGAAATCGTGCACAAACCGCTGCCGCCGGACGACCCCGTGAGGCGATGCGCCGTGACCGATCGAGCCCGCCAGCGGCTTGGTTGGCAACCGACTGTCAATCTCGAAGAAGGGCTCTCCAAGACCGTGGCATTCTTCCGCCAGATTCTGGATGGCCAAACAAAGGATCAATAGTCTGCGATGCCCTTGACTCATCTGGAAATGGAGACAATCTCGCCCGATCCCGAGGTGGCGATTCCCGATGGGCTCGAAGGAACGTGGTGGGTTGCGCACACGCGCTCGCGCAATGAAAAAATCCTCGCCCGCGAATTGCAGCAGTTGGACATTTTCAACTACCTGCCGCTCAAACAGAAAATAACGCAAAGCCGCCGAACGGGGCGCAAGTCGTATTCAACCGTACCGGTGTTCGCCGGTTATGTTTTTCTCAATGCGACCGAAACACAACGGTATCGGGCGCTGTCGACCAACCGTGTCGCCAACATGCTGTTCGTCGCGGCTCAGAAACAGTTCGTCACCCAGCTGCGCAGCGTGCACCGCGTCATCGGTACGGATACCGAGTTCGAACAACACAACGGCATTCGCGTGGGCGAGTGGGTGCGTGTCATCGGTGGACCGCTTGAAGGCGTCGAGGGTCAAGTTGTCAAACAACTCGGCAAATTGCGGTTGGCGGTCAACGTAGACATCCTTGGCCAATCGGTGTTGGCTGAGGTCAGCGCGCCGTTGCTCGAAGCCATCGACAAGCCGGAAACCATGATCGAATCGAAAAGAAACGTCGCCACACACAGCGGCGTGTCTCCACAAAATCGGAACCAACTCTCATGAAAATCGCAGTGGTGGGTACTGGATACGTTGGATTGGTCGCGGGCACATGCCTTGCCGACGGCGGCAATCACGTCATCTGCGTCGACAAAGTCGAATCCAAAATCGAAGCCCTTAAAAATGGCGACATCCCGATCTATGAACCGGGTCTCGCGGAAATCGTTCAACGCAACGTCAAAGGCAATCGCCTCAGCTTCACGACCGACCTCGAATACGCCGTCGCAAACTCGGTGGTGATCTTTCTCGCGGTCGGCACACCGCCGGCAGAAGACGGATCGGCTGACCTGTCCGCGATCATGAACGTGGCCGAAACCATCGCCCGCACCATGGATGGCTATCGCATCGTTGTGATGAAAAGCACCGTTCCTGTAGGCACAAACAAGTTGGTCTCCGAGCGCATCACCCAAAACACCGAGCACAAATTCGACTATGTCAGCAATCCCGAATTCATGAAAGAAGGCGCGGCGATCGAAGACTTCATGAAGCCCGACCGCGTGGTCATCGGTGCCGACAATCCCGCAGTCGTGGAGATCATGAAGGAAATCTACAACCCCTTCATGCGGACAGCCGACCGCATCCTGGTGATGGATCCTGCCAGCGCGGAAATGACCAAGTACGCCTCCAACGCCCTGCTCGCCACCAAGATTTCCTTTATGAACGAAATGAGCGGATTGTGCGATCGCGTGGGAGCCGACGTTGAACTCGTGCGCCGCGGCGTTGGAACGGACACCCGTATCGGTCCGGCATTTCTGTTCGCCGGCGTTGGATACGGCGGATCGTGTTTTCCGAAAGACGTTCAAGCCATCATCGCCATGGGGCAGGAAAGCGACTATCCCATGTCGATCGTGGAAGCGGTTCACGACGTCAACCACCGTCAGCGGATGCGCTTTGCCGAAGGCATCCTGCGCTACTTCGGTGATCGCACCAAAACCACCAAGCTTGCGGTCTGGGGGCTTGCGTTCAAAGCCCGGACCGATGACGTTCGCGAATCGCCGGCCCTCGATTGCATTCGACTATTCGTCGAGAACGGAATCAAAGTCAGCGCGTTTGATCCGGAAGCGATCGAAACCACCCGCGCCGAGTTGGGCGACATCATCGAATACGTTGATGACGGCTACGAAACCCTACACGATGCCGATGCACTGGTGATCTTCACCGACTGGCAGGAGTTCCGCACGCCCGACTTCAACATGATCAAGGAGCGCCTGCTGTCACCGGTCATCTTTGATGGCCGCAACCTCTACAACCGCCACAGCCTGGCCAAGCAAGGGTTTGAATACCACTGCATAGGCCGGCCCAAAGTAACGATTTAGGAAATAGCATGGGCGCCATCATCGTCACCGGAGCGGCTGGCTTCATCGGCTCGCATTTGTGTGAACGCTTACTCGAACAGAACCGCACGGTCATCGGGTTCGACAACTTCGACGACTTCTACGACCCGGCGATCAAACGCAAAAACCTCGCGCAATGCCTCGACCACGATTCGTTTGCGATGCATGAAGGCGACATTCGCGATGCCGATGCTGTCGCGAAGTTGTTTGCGGGTGACGTTGAAACCGTGGTGCATTTAGCCGCCCGTGCAGGTGTTCGCCCGTCGATCGTCGAACCGCAGCGTTGTCAGGATGTCAACGTTGGCGGTACGACCGTGATGCTCGACGCAGCCCGCAACGCCAAGTGCCCCAAGTTCATTCTCGCCAGCAGTTCCAGCGTGTATGGCAACAACAAGAAGATCCCGTTCGCCGAAAGCGACAACGTCGATTTTCCCATTTCGCCCTACGCAGCCAGCAAAAAAGCGACGGAACTGATCGCCCACACGTACGCCCACCTGTTCGATATGAGCGTCACCTGCCTGCGATTCTTCACCGTGTACGGACCCCGTCAGCGTCCCGACCTGGCGATCCACAAGTTCACCAAGCTCATCGAAGAGGGCGAGCCCATCCCGGTATTCGGCGATGGCAGCACCAGCCGCGACTACACGTACATCGATGACATCATCGATGGTGTCGTCCGCTCGATCGAGCGATGCGACGGCTACCGGATTTACAACCTCGGCGAATCGCAACCCATCCGACTCGACGAGTTAATCGCCGCTATCGAAAAAGCGCTCGGCAAGCAAGCCGTCATCAACCGCCTGCCAACCCAACCCGGCGACGTCGATCGAACCTTCGCCGATGTAACCCTGGCCAAGAAAGAACTGGGCTACAACCCATCAACCCACATCGACGAAGGCCTAACCAACTTCGTAAAGTGGTTCCGCAATCTAGATTGAAATTAATCATGCGCGGGTGCCCCGCCCTTCCAGGGTGGGGGACTGATGTAAACAAAAATCAAGCAGTCCAACCCCCCACACACACTCGAGCAATCTTCAAAACTCGTGAATTGATAATCTCTGAGAACTCGGTCAGTCCCCCACCCTTCCGCTGCGCTCAAGGATGGGGCACCCGGTCTATGTGACTTGTACACACTTAGGCGCTCACGGCGCATTTGACTTCGTCGAGGTTGGGCGCGATGTCGATGGGTGCGCCGGCTGCGCTGATGGCAGCGGGGGTGTCTTTCAAACCGTTGCCGCTGATGTACGCGACAACCGACGCCTTCGAATCGATGACGCCATCCCGCGCGGCTTTGGCCACTCCGGCGACGGCTGCGGCTGCGGCCGGTTCTGCGAAGATGCCCGCAAGTCGACCCACCTCGCGCATCGCCCAGCGGATTTCATCGTCCGTCACCGAGTTGTACGCCCCCTCGGAATCGCGGACGGCTGACACGGCTTTCTTGATATTACGCGGCACCGGGCAGTTGATGCTGTCGGCGAACGTATCGCCCGACGCGTTGCCCATTTCACCGGTTTCAAAGATCGCCTGAATCGGCGCCACGCCAGCCGCCTGCACCCCCAGCAACCGCGTCGACCAGTCGATTAACTCCAACTCGGCCATCTGCTTCAAACCCTTGGCCACCCCAGCGATCGAGCAGCCGTCCCCCACGCTCATCGCCACCCAGTCAGGCGGATCGGTCATGCATTGCTCGGCGATCTCCAGCCCGCCGGTCTTCTTGCCTTCGACGAGGTACGGGTTGTATGCACAGTTGCGGTTGTACCAGCCAAACGCTTCACACGCCGACGCACAGAGTTTGTACGCATCGTCATAGCTGCCATTGACGCGAAAAACCGTCGCACCATAGATAAGCAGTTGGGCCAACTTGCCTTCGGGGATGCGCTGCGACACGAAAATGTATGCCGGCATCGACGCCATCGCCGAACACGCCGCAAGACTGACGGCTGCGTTGCCCGTCGAAGCGCATGCGATCGCCTTCGCGCCGGATTCTGCCGCCCGCACCACGCCGATGCTCGACGCCCGATCCTTGAACGAACCCGAAGCATTGCGGGAATCATCCTTGAGGCGAAGTCGTTTCACACCGCAGAGTTTCGCGAGCAGCGGCGCGTCGACCATCGGCGTCCAACCGATCGGCCAATGCGCGCCAATGTGGTGGGCCGTCACCGGAAGCAAAGGCCCATACCGCCAGTGATTCTGCGGCCCATCGAGCAAGTCGGAAATCGCCAAATCGCGGGCGACGGCATCCATGTCGTACTCGACATCAAGAATGCCAACGTCGGGCCCGCACGAGGGACAGGTATATGACACTTTTTCCGGAAGGTAGACCGCGCCGCAATTCACGCACCGCAACTGGCGAACATAAGAAACAAACTGCGCCGACATAGACGATGAACTCATCTGGGACTTCCTTTAACTGTCAGTCCCCCACCCTGAAGGATGGGGTACCCGCACCAAAACCGCGAGCCTTTTTACTCTCGGTCCCTGACTTTGGAACGTGCCTCCGCAAGTTTCCGTGCATATTCGGGGTTCATGACTGCTGCAAGAGACTTCTCTAGGATTGCTTCAATGTCCCAAAGCACGCGCTGTTCAGCCTGATCTTCGAACTCGATGTCGTCGCTGTTGTTGAACCTATGGATCCAATCAAAAAAGACGAGCGCTTCATCTGGATCAAGTTCAATTGTCGTATTCGGCTGCATCAGAACCTCGTGAATGAGGACATGGTCGGTTCGAACGCCGATGCGTCATTCCACCTTGGCGAACTGCTCAAAGATTACATCACTGTCGTCCCACGTGTGCCGCTCTCCATCAGGATGAGCCAGCCAGATCACGGGAGGATCTTCGTCTGTGCCGTGGATGACATCCCAGACTTCGCCCTCTGGGTACGTGTTGACTACCTTTCCGTCTGGATCCCTGATATCCAAATCACGAATCAAACGAATCTTATCGCCCGACCGCAGTCCGCACTTGTATTCCGAAACAGGATACCGAGTGACAAGCTTCCATTCATTCTTCGCGTCACCTTTCAATTCTTCAGGAGCCACGCTTTTCTCCATCCACCGAAAAATAAGCCCCGCGTTCACACCCAACCACAAAACTCTCGGCCGTCAGTTTCAACGTCTCCCACGCCTGGCGAATCTGGTTGGCTTCTGCCGGTTCGATCATGCCATCGTCTTCGATCGACTTGGTCACGGTGGCGAGCAGCTTGCTGAACTCGGTGACGAGTTGCTGCGTATTGCGGAGCAGTTCGGTGTCGATGTCGTCGTTGAGCGGTGACGGGTTGCTCACGAAGAACCCGTTGGCCTCATGGCAGAGCCAATTGATCACGTCGACCGATTCGGTGGCGCGATAGACCTCGGCGATGCGGTCCAGCGGGTTTCGTGCCCCGCTGGCATCGGGGTCGTCCTTGCCCGACTCCTGGCACCACTTGTAAACCATCGCCGGTGACAACCGCAGCTTTGCGGCCAGCGCCTTCACACCGATGGGCTCTGCCGCCCGGCGCAACACTTCGTAGGAATTCATCGAGCGTCGTACTCCTTTTGTCCAAATGCAGCAGAATCAACCAACCGGTCGCGACCCGAACGCGAATTCCCATTATAGTGGTTGATGACGACACAGGTAGCCAAACGATCAAGACGCGACCGCCCATGGAATCTGTACCCTTTCAAACCCAAAGCACCATCCAGCAGACTCTGAGCCAGCACGGGTTGGCTCCCAATCGTCGACTTGGGCAAAATTTCCTGATCGATCGCCACCTCATGGAACGACTCGTAGAGGCCGCTGACCTCAGCCCGGGGACGCTCGTGCTCGAAGTCGGCGGTGGTACGGGCGGTTTGACCGACCAACTCGCCGCCCGGGCAGGCCAGGTCGTCGTCGCAGAAGCGGACGCGGGGCTCGCCCGCCTGCTGAATGAGCGATTCAAAGCCGCTCCCAACGTTGAGATCATCCACACCGACATTCTCGAGCGCAAACACGACATCGCCCCCACCGTCGTCGAGCGGCTTCGCAGCCACAAGAACCTGACGCGTTTTCTCCTCGTCGCCAACCTGCCGTACAGCATCGCGTCACCGCTGCTTATCAACCTGCTCACGCTCCAACCGTCGGCAGAGCGGATGGTCTTTACGATTCAAAAGGAGGTAGCCGACCGCATCGTCGCGGACGCGGGTTCAAAGGATTTTGGACCGCTGTCGATCGCGCTGCAGATCGCGTGCGACGTACAGATCATCGCCAAGTTGCCGCCGTCGGTATTTTGGCCGCCACCCAAAATCGATTCTTCGATGCTTTGTCTCGACGTCAGATCCGCAATCACCCAATCGCCCGACGCGCTGAAGTCTTTTCTCACGATCGTCCGCACCGCGTTTGCGCATCGCCGCAAGACCTTGCGCTCGAACATCGCGTCGCTGCCCGACGACGCCCGCGAAATCGTCGGTGCGCATTTTGACACATCCATGCGCGCCGAACAGATCTCGCTCGATCAGTGGCAAGCGCTGCACAGCGACATGTTAAGCGCGCACTGAATTCTTCTGAAAACATCGCACCAACAACGTGTCGAAACTTGTAGGGTGGGCCGTGCCCACCGCCGTTTGATTGCACAACGACATGGTGGGCACGGCCCACCCTACATTGCATATGTGCGCGCGCATGCATTTGCGCACTAAAACATTTTTGACTGCACGTACGAAGCCGAAATGTCCGAATTAGTCTGTTGGAAGCACATGTCTCGGCATCCCGCAAAAACATGTTGTATGCTTCAGATTGCATTCTGATATCAATCACTCAGCGATCGGAGAAGGACGATGAGAAGGACGCGGCGCGCATTTACGTTGGTCGAATTGTTGGTGGTGATCTCAATTATCGCGCTGTTGGTCGCGATTCTCCTCCCGAGTTTGCGACGGGCCCGCGGGCAGGCGAAGCAAGTCCTTTGCGCGTCGAACCTTAAGCAGATCGGCCTCGCCAAAGCGATGTACGCCGACGTGGAATCCGACTGGACGCCGACCTGGTCGAAGTGGCATATCTGGGGCTACTACGGCACCGACAAGGATGGCACCGATGGCGATGAAGAAGGACCGGCATGGACGGAACTGCTGCGCGACGACGGATCGCTCCCCGCGATCGATGTGCTGCGCTGTCCGGCCTACCCCGACGATGTCGAGGTCAGCTATTTTGAATCGGCATACGCGGTGTGGACGCGGCAGGAATTGCAGAACACACGTCGCTCGCTGATCCGCTATCCATCCGAGTTCGTTTTCTCAGGCGACTGCACCAACAAGGACTTTTTCGCACCGCCGTTTGGGAGCAACATCGCCCTCAATATCAACGATGCCGACATGGACGACGCCACCCAGCTTGGACTCGACTGGGACCACTTGACCCACAACAAAGCCAAGAACAACGTCCTCTTCGCCGACGGACACGCATCGCCATATGGCAAATTCATGCCGGCTGAGATGACCCACGACTACAAGGAGCGCGGCGTCGACTGGGGCGAAATCGACGAGGACGAAGAAAATTAATTTGCGTGCATAACCAAACCGGCGCGGTCAAGTCGGCGTCGATTCTGATGCCGATATTGGCGCTGCCGGTGTCGTTTGACACTGCATATGCAGGCTTTTTGACCGCTCGGTTGGGATAATCATTGCGAAGTCGGGCTTGACTTGCCGAATCTGTAATTGTAAAGATTAGACAACATGAAACGCAGCATTGAAACAACCCTATTGGCCATCATCCCCTCGGATGAGGCCCACCTGAGCATGATCATGCCCAGCCCGAGTACGGGGGTCTTCGACCTTTGTGCCGGGTTTCGCGGTGTGTAATTGCTTGAATTCCATTCAGCAATCCAATTAAGCAGAAAGTAAGTCAGCCGGCGCTGAGCGTCTATTTTCCAGATCGGCTGACCTTGCAATCACCACCGCTGCAAGACTGAACCTCGCCACAATCGTCACCCCCCGTGCTTGGGCTCTTCCGCTCGAACCGCGACCAAGACCGTTACGAAAATCGAATTGAAGCGAAATACCAAAGCACGGAGATAAGCCATCATGGCCACTGGATTCAGCACCCGAGCCATTCACGCCGGACAGGAACACGATCAAACAAGCGGCGCAATCGTCCCGCCGATCTACCAAACCTCCACTTACGGACAGCACGAGGTCGGTGGGACTCCAACGTACTGCTATAGCCGCACCCGAAACCCCTCACGCGACGCCCTCGAACGCAACATCGCTTCGCTTGAAAACGCAGCCCACGCACTGTGTTTCTCCAGCGGCATGTCCGCGATCAACAACGTTTTGAATCTTCTGTCAGCCGGCGACCACGTGATTGCGTGCAATGATTTGTACGGTGGCGCTTACCGAATCTTCACGAAGCTCTACGCCAAGCTGGGCATCGAATTTACGTTCGTCGATGCAACCGAGGCGGCGAACATCACCGAAGCGATCCGCCCCAACACGCGCATCGTCTGGCTGGAGACGCCGTCGAACCCGCTGCTGCGCATCACCGACATACGAGCCGGCGCATCGGTGGCCAAACGTGCGGGCGCACTCTGCGTGGTCGACAACACCTTCGCCACCCCGTACCTGCAAAACCCGCTGAAACTCGGCGCCGACATCGTCGTCCACTCCACGACGAAATACCTCAACGGGCACAGCGACGTGTTGGGCGGCGCGGTGGTGACGAATTCAGACGACCTCTACGAGAAGCTTCGCTTTTTCCAAAACACCGTCGGAGCCGTCCCGGGCCCGCAGGACTGCTTCCTAATCCAGCGCGGCATCAAGACGCTCGAACTCCGCATGAAACGACATTGCGAAAGCGCCCGACGAATCGCCGAAACGCTGACCGCCCACCCCAGCGTCGAGCACGTGTACTTTCCGGGGCTCGCCAACCATCCACAGCACTCGGTCGCGACCAGCCAGATGACCGACTTCGGCGGTATCGTTTCGTTTGACCTGCGCGGCGGGTTGGACGCGGTCAAAAAGTTTGCAGCGAATGCCGGCATCTGGACCCTGGCTGAGAGCCTCGGCGGCGTCTGTTCGCTCTGGTGCCATCCGCCCACGATGACGCACGCAGCCGTCGAGCCTGAAGTGCGTCGCAAGAACGGTCTGGGCGACGGGCTTATCCGGTTGTCGGTCGGGTTGGAGGATGTCGAAGACCTGCTGGTCGACCTGGTGGCTGCCCTCGATGCGGCGAATACTGTTGAGGAGCAGAACCGGGAAACCGAGGAGGTGCTGGTATGAGCGCGATCCCGCACGATGAACCGGTAATCGACGATGATGCTGGCGGATTCCGCGCGCAGTTTTCCGTCGAAGCGTCAGAGGACTTTCCGCAGCGGTGTTTCGAGGCGCTCGCCCGCCATCACATCGCCCCGCGGTCGCTGTCGATCTTTCGCGAACCGGATGGACGCAATCGCCTGGCCGTGACCCTGACGGCAGGACTCTGCGCCCGATCGGAGTTTCGCAAGGTGCTGGACGAACTGACGCAGATGCAAACACGTGAACGCGAGTTCGATCCGGGGCGCCTGAAGCGGCTGGTCAACTCTGCTGTGTGCCGTGATGCTGCAGAATCGGGCGTCGCAAAAATGATTGCGGAAATGTCGGCGGGTCGGTGTTAGTATCTGCCAACATGAGACAACAAACACGATGGATAAGTTGCCTGATCGCATGCGTGTCGTTGACGCTGGCGAGCGGGTGTAGTCGCTTTGACAAGAACTGGAAAGAAGCCGGTCAGCAGGATTTCCCGGAATCGGGGATGGCGGGCCGATGGATGGGCACGTGGACCAGTGAAGCCGACGGACACAGCGGCGAGTTGAAATGCCTGGTCACCGACCTCGATGGCGGCGCATACCGAGCCGCCTTCCGATCCAAGTTTGGCGGCATGTTTCGGTTTGACCACACCACGACCCTGTACGCGGTAAACCTGCGTGGGATGTGGACCTTCGAAGGCTCGGAAGATCTTGGGTTGTTTGCGGGCGGCGTGTACACCTACAAAGGAAAAGCCGGCAGCAACAAATTCTTCGCCACGTACAAGTCACGCAAAGACGAAGGCAACTTCGAAATGTACCGCGTCAAGAAAGACGACCCGCCGAAGGAAAAAGAGAAGAAGGGTTTCAAACTTTGGTAGATCGGGACTACGAATCGATCGCGGCATCGCTGGAAGACGACGGGACGATCGAAGAGCGCATGCGCCGGGTGGCTGACGTCTTGTGGGACCGGCTTTCTCCGACGGGCGTGTCGTGGGTCGGTTTCTATCTGCCGGATGGCGCGGACCAACTCATCCTAGGTCCATCGCGCAACAAACCGGCGTGCTCACCGATCGGTCTGCATGGCGCGTGCGGGCAGGTGTTCCTGTCGGGCCAACCCCTCGTCGTTCATGACGTGCGCGACCTTGGCGAATCCTATGTCGCGTGCGATCCGCGCGACCAGAGCGAGGTGGTTCTACCGCTGTTTGGCGAGGATAATCAGCCCTGGGCGGTCCTGGACCTCGATAGCTTTGACATCGGCGCATTTGCGGAACACGATGTGGTGGGCCTGCGCCGCGTCCTCTGCGCGGCAGGATTAACACGCGACAACTGAATCCAAAGGAGTGACAGATGACCAAGAGCCCTCGGCGCTTCATCGCAGCGACTTGTATCTTGTCCTTGATCATCGTGACTCAACTGGCGTGTGAGCCATCCGCGCCGGGTGGTGATGACGACCCCGATGGCGACGGCTCGCAGGATACCGGAGCCTGTTGTCTTGGTGTTGACGACTGTCAGATTGTGGCGATGGCCGACTGCCCCGATGCGGGCATCAATTTCGCCGGCGCCGATTCAACCTGCGACGAAATCGATTGCAGCGAAGAAGGCAGCTGCTGTTTGACCGATGGCGAAACCTGCGAACCCCTAAGCCGCGTCGAATGCGAGGCGATGGACGGTTACTTTGATGCAGGGTTGGATTGTGTGGCCGCGAGTTGCGGCGATATTGTGACGGCCACCTGCTGCGTTGCGGCCAATTCCGATTGCGCGATTCGATCGAAAAACGAGTGCGATGCGTTGGGCGGCGAATTTCGACCCGACGCGGACTGCGCCGATCTCAACTGCGCCCCATAAGAACATCAGGCGAGTTCCAACTACATCCAAATGTACAGCATCAGATAAACCACCACACCGGACACCGATACGAACATCCACAGCGGGAAGGTGATGCGGGCGATCTTCTTGTGCCTTTCGAAATCGCCTTTGAATGCGCGCTTGGCCGTCACGATCACCATCGGCAAGTTGACGGCAGCTAACACCACGTGCGGAATCAGGATCGCAAAGTAAACGGTTCGCCAGATGCCCTCGCCCGTGTATTTCTTACCGCCACCGATCGCGGTGTGGTAGATCACATAGCTGACGAGAAACGCGCCGGCTACCGCCATCGCCGCGATCATGCAGGCCTTGTGGACAGGAATCCGCCGCGTCTTGATCGCCCAGAAACCAGCCGACAGCAGAATCGCAGACAGCGCATTAAGTGTGACATTCAGATGGGGTAAGTCTGTAACCTGCATGGGTAATCCTGGAATCGTCGAAGGGAATCGAATGGCAGCTATTCTTTGAGAAGATCCTTCACGTCGGCGATGAGCAGTTCGAGGTCGTCCTTGTCGTCGCCGTCATAGTATCCGCGGATGCGCGATTGCTGGTCGAGCAACACGAACTTGCTGCTGTGGAGCACGTCTTCGACCTCCGCGCTTCGTTTGTCTGGCGGGGTCTCTTCGACGCTGAGGCGAAAACTGTCCTGCGACAACTGGTAGATGACGCGCTTGTCGCCGGTCAAGAACCACCAGCCGGCATCATCGGCATGGTAGTGTTTGGCGTATTGACGCAGGCGCTCGGGCGTGTCGCGCTCGGGATCGACGCTGATCGACACCAGCGTCACGCCGTCAACATCGGCAAGCCGTGTCTGAATGCCTTCCATCGCGCTACTCATGATCGGGCAGATGCCCGCGCACGACGTGAAGAAAAAGTCCGCGATCCACACACGCCCCATCAAATCGTCGCGCGAAACCTCGTCGCCCGCCCGCTCGGTCAAGGTGAAATCTGAAACACTGCCATACACCGGCAGCGGTCCCGTTCGCTTGGGCACGACCGTGCGCGTCGGCTGAAACGCCCGCATCAAACCAGCCCCCAAAAGCGCGCCGATCAAGAGCAATATCAAACCCCACCAGAAGGCGTACTGCGGCGACAACCCCTTCGCGGGCGTCGCGCCGCACTCAGCTACGCTTGAATTGGTAGGAGATTCTGATTCCACGTGACTTGTCATCATCGACCATTGCGACTGGGACGGTTGGCCAGTCGGATTGAACCCATCACCATCAGTGTTGCGAAGGCGGCTGTCACCAAAATGCACGCGGTCAGCGGCGCTGCGGGGGCAGGTGCAGCCTCAGCACTGTGGTACAAACCGGCACGAAACGCACTGACCCCATAGGTCAGCGGATTGGCATACATCAAAACCTTGATCAGCGAGTGGGCGTCACTCAGCGGGAAGACCGCGCCGGACAGCAGCCACATCGGCATCAACAGCAAGTTCATGATCGCATGGAAACCAGACGTCGATTCCATCATCCAGGCGATCATCAACCCCAGCCCGGAAAGGCCAAACGCGACGGCAAATAGCGCCAGCAGCGCATAGGCAAACGACACCAGCGTACACGGTATCCCAATCAGCGGCGCGATCAGCAACATCAAGAAACCCTGCGCCATCGCCAGCGTCGTCGCGCCGAGCATCTTGCCAGCAACAATGCCACCACGTGACACCGGGGCGACCATCACGCCCTGCAAAAACCCTTCCTGCCGATCCTCGATCACCGAAATGGTCGAATAGATCGCCGTGAAGAGAACGGCTAACACCACCGTTCCCGGAAAAAAGTACTCCAGGTAATCCGTATCCGTCGCCGAAGCGGAATGGCTGAACGATCCGCCGAATCCTGCGCCCAGGACAAGCCAGAACAAGAGTGGGGTGGCCACCGCGCCGAACAGGCGACTTTTCTGCCGCCAGAAGCGCGTCAATTCGCGCCGCCACATCGAGTAGACCGCCAGCGAGACCGGCGCCCGTTGTACCGCAGTCGCCCCACTCATTCCTCGCGCTCCCGATTGAAACTACGCCCCGTCTGGTGAATAAAGACATCCTCCAGTGTTGGATGCCCCAGAGTGATCGTCTGCACGTGATCGTTGAGAAGCTCAGCCAGCTTTGGTATCAGCCCCGCACCTTCCGGCGATTCGATGCGAACGGTTCGGCCCACAACGTCAGCCGTCAGGTTCATCTCCTGACCGATGCGCTCGACGATCGCCTGCGGTTGATCTGAATCGATGCGGATGACTTCACCGCCAACCTGCCCCTTCAACGAAGCAGGGGTGCCAGCCGCCACGACACAACCGGCATCGAGAATCGTCACGCGATCACAGCGCTCGGCTTCATCGAGAATGTGGGTCGTCATCAACACGGCTACGTCTTCGGTATTGCGCACTTCGTCGAGTTGATGCCACAAGTCCAGCCGCGCGACCGGATCGAGGCCCGTACTCGGCTCATCGAGTAGGAGGACTTTCGGACCGGGCAGCATTCCTTTCGCGATTTCGACTCGACGGGCAAGTCCACCGGAAAGGGTTTCAACCTGATCGTTGGCTCGGTCGTCGATGTCGAAGCGTTCGAGCATCACCCCGATGCGCCGCTCCAGGCTCCGCCCGCGCATGCCAAACAGATGACCGTGGTGGCGAAGGTTTTCTGCGGCGGTCAGCTTCTTGTCGAGGCTCGGCGATTGAAAAACGACGCCCACCACCCGGCGCACGCGATCAGGCGCGGTGACCGGATCGAATCCGCAGATCCGGGCGCTGCCGGAATCCGGCTGAAGCAGCGTGGCGAGAATTCGAAAGAGGGTGGTCTTTCCGCCGCCGTTGGGACCAAGCAGTGCTGCGATGTGTTCCGATTCGACTTGAAGCGCGACCCGATCGAGCGCCCGTCGATCATTGAAGGACTTCGTCAGGTCTGAAACTTCGATGGCCCATTCGCTCATGCGCACAGCGCTCCATGGTCAATCGCGGGAGCAATACACTCCGCGTCAAGCGGTCAAAGCTTATCGACCATGTAGAGAGTCAACAACGTTGGCAGGTACACAACGGATGCAAGAAACGCCCGCCGGGCGGCAGAATACCCGTTGTTTTGGTAGTCGACTGATGGCCTGCGCCACAGGCAAAAGCCGAGATACGCAATTCCAATGACAAACGCCGCGTTGAAATAAAGTCGGCCCGTCAATCCCCAGACAGACGGCATTAAACTCACGGGAATCAAGAGCATCGCCAGCAGTCCGATCTGGATACGGGTCATTAAACCCGTCCCATCGGCGACGCTGAGCATGCGAAATCCGCCGCTTTGATAGTCGTCGCGATAAATCCAAGCGATCGAAAAGAAGTGCGGAAGCTGCCACACAAACAGAATCGCAACCAGCAACCAACCGCCCACGCCCACTTCACCGCGGGCAGCCACCCAACCCATCATCGGAGGGATCGCTCCCACGACCGCGCCAACTAACGTGTTGTGAATCGTGATGCGTTTGAGCGGCGTGTAGACAAAGACATATAAACCGAGTGCCAGCGCGCCGAAGAATGCGGCAATCAGATTCACGCCGACCAGCAGTTCAAACAACCCGACCATCGAAATGATCGCCGCAAAACGCAGCGCTTCGACCGGACTCAATCGCCCGGAAGGCAGTGGCCGACTTCGCGTTCGCTGCATCTGGGCATCGAAGTCGCGCTCGACAACCTGATTGAGGGCGTTGGCGCCGCCTGCAACCAAGGTCGTGCCGATTAGCAAATGCAGCAATACGGACACGTCGATCGGTCCGTTTGTACCGGCGACAAAACCAACCAGCGCAGTGAACAATACCAGTGAACTGAGTCGCGGCTTGGTCAGTTCGAGATACGATGTCCACGATCGCGCCGGTGCGCTGATTTCAATGGCGTGCGAATTCATGCGGTCACCACCCCTCCCTGATCCGGAATCGCGCCAACCGGTTGGGATGAATCGCCGTTTAGATCACGCACAACCCGCTTTCCTTCAACAACCAGGAGCACGCAGGCCGCAAGGATGATCGCACCAATCGCAACGTGGGCGCTGATCAACGCACTCGCCCATTCGGTCCTACCCGCAATCTGCGGGGGACGGTTTGCCGCAATCGCGGCGCTGGTCAAGAGCCATGAGCCCAGACCCAAGCCCAATTGGATACCCAACGCGGCCAACAACAGGACAGCCAATCGAGCCATCACAAAGCATTGAGCACAGTGGACCAGGATTTTGCGCGACAAAGCGATGATGTGAACCGCGACGACGAACGCGCCGATCGCATGGTAGATGATCGTCCCATCGGTGTGGCGACGCAGCGCCCCCAACAGCAATTGAATCAAGACGGTGATCGCCGTGATCAATGCAAGTCTTGGCACCTTCGCGGCGATTTTTTGCGGCAGGCTCAGCGTGTTATCCAACCCGCATTCGGGACAGCGCAATCCGCTATCGTCAGAGCCGTCGGCTGCCCCGCGAAGGTCGTAACCACACGCCCGGCAGAAGTTACCGATCGTCGCATATAGCCAATGACGCGACATGACCAACGCGATAACCGCAAACAAACACAACACGCACTGGGCCAAGGTCGTATGCACCATCGCCACGAAGACGCGGAAGTTTTCGACATCGGCACCAGTCGGATTGGTGAAGATCTTTTCCTGCACCCAGGGACTCGAAATAAGTTTGACCCGAAACCCGCCGAGCAGCCCCTGCACACAAACCGCCACCAGTGCGATGTAACCGAGCTTCCGCACCCACTTGCGCGGTTCGGTGCGGGCGAAGGTGACGGCCAACACAATTGTCGCCAGCCCGAGGGCCATCCCGATGAGCCGATGACCGTGTTCCCAGAAGACGTTGCCGACCATCGGGGGCATCAGCGAGCCGTACGAGAGCGGCCAATCTGGGACCGAATCGCCCGCATCCATGCTCGTGACCATCCCGCCAGCAGTAATCATCAGCAGGCACATGAGGGCCACAATCACGGTTAGCCAAAACAGCCAGGGTCGATATGTCAGAGATTCGTTCACGGGCAGGTTTTCAACAGTTGACTAAGTCGATGATGGGTGGATTAGAACAGGTGAGCCGCGAACCGACAAGGCGCGCTAGTGGAGTTTATGGGGTGCTCGAAACGGGACTTACCCCAAGACCGTCAGTCGGCGTTGTCAGCATCCAACTCCGGTGGATGGGCCAACTCGTTTTCGGGCAATTGCAGTTGGCGGGCCTTTCGCGACCAGTGGACTGCGGTGCCGGCAATCCCCAGCAGGACGCAGAAAATCACGCAACCCAACAGCACAACCGCCGCCACCGCCCCCTTCGCGAGGTCGGAATCGGGATCGCCGAAGCAGACCGCACACGCGAACGCTGGGTCGCAGAGCATGAACGCTGCCCAAACCGGCACAAGCCGGCTTAGGAGCCAACCCATGCGTGGACGCTTCGATCGTAAAATCGCTGCGTCACGCATCAAAGCGGCGAGTCCTTAAGTTTACGCAGAAACCAGCGGCCATACACCAACAAGCCGCACATGCACGCCAAGCTGGCACCGGTCATGATCAACATCGCATTGGTGTGTTCGCTGCGATATTGGACCAGCGACCAGATGCCGACGCACAGGGTTAACAGCGTCGAGACCAGGACGAAAATAATGTGAAACGTACGGAGTGACATAGTGCTTTAATTGTAGCCCACAAGCGGCGTCTCGGCCAACGTTGGGCGATGAAATCAAGGTCAAATCGTGCGTTTTAGGTCGATTTCTCTGCCCGGTTATTAAGTCACCTGATCGATCAGGTGCGCTGTCTCTGAATTTTGAATGACCGGGATCAGAATCAGCAGGATGAAGAAAAACGCTGAAATGATCAGGACCCAGTACAGGGTGGCTTTCTCACCGGTCAAGTGCATGAAAACCGACGCCACCAACGAGCCCTTGACCGACGCAATCACCAGGGCGATGAAGATGCCCAACGCGACCGACACTTTCAGCCACGAAGCGGCGACCGTGATGACGGTCAGGACGGCGAGCGCCCCAAAAACCAACATGTAGCTCTTAATGCTCTTCCTGACTTCTTCAGCGCTGGCGGCCATCAACTTCGCTCCATTATCGCAATCGTGCTTGATCGTCTCATCGACGACAACACCACATCCTTACAGCAAATAAAACACGGGGAACAAAAAGATCCAGACCAAGTCGACAAAGTGCCAGTACAAGCCTGTGCATTCGATTCGGTTGGTGAACTGATGCGGATTTTTGTTCCACAACCCTGCACCGACCGTGAGGAAGTAAAGCATCACGACCACACCACCCAGAATGTGCAGCCCGTGCAGTCCCGTCATGCAATAGTAGATGCCGTAGAACGTGCTGTAGCTGGGGGTGATTCCCTCGTGGATCTTGTGGAGATACTCAAACTTGATCTTGATGAAGAGGAACGCACAGGAGAGGATCACCGTGATCCACAAGTACATCTTCCCCTTGCCCGGATCGTTCAACTTGAACGACGCCCAGGCCATCACCATCGTCACACTGGACGTGATCAGCAGGAACGTATTGAGGGCCCCAAATCGATAATCGAGCAGCGTCTCTTTGTGCGACGGAAAGTCACCATGCGTTCGCAGCAGAATGTACGCACTGAACAACGCACCGAAAAGCATCACTTCGGACGCGAGAAACAACCACACGCCGAACTTGCCATTGTACATCCCGGTCACTGGATGCGCTTCCAGCGTATGGGGAAGAAGTTCACTCGACACGGATCAACGTCTCCAAAAGACTCTATCGAAATACATCTCAAATACGGCCACTCAACAACCCGTCAGCCGCCTTAACCCCCAGACCGACTGTGTATCTAGACCGACTGTATATCTAGACCAACTGCGAATCCGGAACGTGCTGCGGGTGGAAGTCTTCCTTCGCATCCGGCACGCTGTACTCGTACGGTCCGCGATACGCCACCGGCACTTCGGCGAAGTTGCCATGCGGCGGAGGCGAGGGAGCCGCCCATTCGAGCGTCGTCGCCTTCCACGGATTCTCATTGACCTTCTTGCCAGCGAACGCGCTGTAGAAGAAGTTGATGATAAAAGGAATCTGAGCCAGTCCGAGGGCCCACGCACCCCAAGACGACATCCGCACCCAGCCCTGAACATCGATGCCCTGTACGTATTCGGTCTGATCCCACAGACGACGCGAGATGCCAGCCAACCCGACCATGAACATCGGGAAGAACACGGTGTTCATGAACACGAAGCTTGGCCAGAAGTGCAGGTGCCCTAGGAAGGTGCTCATCTTGCGGCCGGTGACTTTCGGGTACCAGAAATAGATTCCGCCAAGAAGGGCCATGATCGTCCCCGGCGCCACCACGTAGTGGAAGTGACCGATGACGTAATACGTATCGTGCAACTGAATATCCGATGCCGAAAGCCCAAGCGGCAAACCGGTCAAACCACCGATCGCAAACATCGGCAGGAACGACAGGGCGAACAGCATCGGTACGGTGAAGCGAATCGAACCCTGCCATAGACTCAGCAGCAATGCCGTAAGGATCACGACCGACGGAATCGAAATGATCATCGTCGTGGTCTGGAAGAACGTACTCATCGCCGTTCCCATACCGGTCAGGAACATGTGGTGCGCCCAAACCACGAACGACATGAACCCGAGGAAGATGACCGAGTACACCAGCGTCTTGTAACCCCACAGCGGACGACGGGTGTTGTTGGCGATAATCTCACCCACAATGCCGATCGCTGGCAGGATCAACACGTAAACTTCCGGGTGGGCGAGGAACCAGAACAGGTGTTGCCAGAGCAGCGGGCTTCCACCACCGGCAAACTGATCCTGAACCACGCCACTGACCACCAGGCCTTCAGGCATGAAGAAACTCGTGTGGAATGCACGGTCCATCAACTGCAACACGCCAGCTGCTTCAAGCGGCGGGAACGCGAGCAGAAGCAGGAAGCTGGTGACGAACTGCGCCCATACGAAAAATGGCAGGCGGAACATCGTCAGGCCCTTCACCCGAAGGTGCATGATCGTCACGATGAAGTTGACGCTACCCAGCAGCGACGACGTGATCAGTAGCACCATGCCCAGCAACCAGACCGTTTGGCCGTTCCAGAACGGGTGCGTTCCGACCGTGTTGGCGATGTCAGCCAGCGGTGGATAAGACGTCCAACCGGAGTTGGCGGCTCCACCCGGCACAAAGAAACCAGCCAGCATCGTCACGCCGCCAAGGAAGTAGACCCAGTAGCTGGCCATGTTGAGTTTGGGGAACGCCATGTCGGGCGCGCCGATCTGCAGCGGCATCACATAGTTGCCGAACCCGCCGACCGCCAACGGCACCACACCAAGGAACACCATGATCGTGCCGTGCATCGCCCCCAGGGCGTTGTACCCTTCGGGAAGCAACACGCCGTTGTTGTCAACCAAGTACTTACCAAGCCAACCGCCAACCAGCGGGATGGACTCGCCTGGATAAGCAAGCTGCCACCGCATGATCATCATCAACGAGAAACCGAAGAACAAAAAGATCAGCGATGTAACGGTGTACTGCACGCCGATGACCTTGTGGTCCAAGGAGAACACATACTTGCTGATGAAACCCGGGTTGTGGGCGTGATGATCAGAACTCATATTCGGGTCAATCCATTACTAGACCAAAGAAGACGTTGTACCGCTGACGACTAAGCGTGCGCAACCGATGTCTTATTCGTCATCGAATTCATCTTCGTCAAAGACTTCCTCTTCACCCGCGGACGCATACCATTCTTCGAACTCGTCGGGTTCGTAGATTTTCATCTGCCCCTTCATGCGGTAGTGACCCAAACCACAAAGCTGGGCACACTGAATATTGACCGGGAAACCAGGGGCCAACTCAACCGAAGTGATGCCCGCGGCGCTGAGCGTCTTGAGATGTTCCGCGTTCAGCGTAGATCCCTTACGCACCGAGCCGTAGTCAGCCATCGTCACCCGCAGGCGGTTTTCCTTCACGAAGGTTTCCGCCTCTTCACCCTCGGGTGATGCGGGCAACGCAAACGCCCGTTTCATCATTTCCTGGGCTTCGGCGTTGGTTTTTTCGGCTTTAAACCAGATCGGGATTTCCATTCCGGGAACGGCGTCCTGTTTGACGCGAAGGAGCGGAACAGCGAACGAGTGGATCACGTCCTTTGAAGAGAGCCGCACGAGGATATCGCGGTCCTTCGGAGCGTGGAAGATATTCACGCTGACATAGTCGTCTGCGGCGTTGGGGTCTTCGGATGCGTCGACCAGCCCAATCGGATTGATCGCTTCATCCACCAATTCGGGCTTCGACTTGCCAAACTTCCCGTCTGGTCCGGGATAGTGAATGTTCCACGCGAACTGCTGGGCGACCACGCGGACGGTTAGCGGATTGGCGTCATTTCCCGGCGGTTCGGAGCGGTAATACGCCCACACCGGAATCGAAAATCCGACGAGCAGGATGGCCTCAATGATGATGACCACGACTTCAGCCATCTTCGACGGCTTGGCCTTCGCGTCGCGATAAGTTGCTTTTGGATTTGCGCCTGCCCGGAAACGAACGAGGCAATACAGGAAATACGAGCCCCACGCGACGAACAACACCGCCATGAACCAGTGCAAATACTTGATGATGATATCGATTTGCGAACCGTGGGCCGAGATGTCCGGGGGAAGCCAGAATGAAGACGCAATCATATGTCGTTGTACCTTGGTTGCACCATTGGAATCTGCGGTTCAAGACGACGCTTGCCACCGCTCCAAGCGATACCTGCACTGGAATTCAAAGATCAGAAAACCCGCCGAATTTGACCCCGAACGGGTGGTCAACAGATTGACCGTCAGCCACCCAGACGATCAACCGGACCAGATTCAAGATGCCCCGTGGTTACTAACACGCCACCGAGGGGCGAAACCTTGAAATCGGCGGGTGAAGAATATTCACGCCGCGTGCACTCGCAGTTGTAAATCCCTAATCCGTCAGGGCTGAGAGTTTATGGTTTGATGAAATAATCGTCAATCCAATTCAGTTTGCCTTCAACCAACCCCAAATGCCCGGTTTCTTACGCCTGTGGGGGCGATTCGAAACAAGAAAGCCCCCGGCACTTTCGCGCCGGGGGCTTGGTTTGGCTTGATAAGTCCATGCACCGCGGCGGGACCGCAGTGTCAGCATCCGCCTACTTTTCCTTGAAGACGAATTCGACCTCAGCCGCTGCACCGTCGGCGACCGTGACCTTCTGCTCAACTTCGCCAAACGTTTCGTGCCAGGCGGCAAGCGTGTATTCGCCAGCCGGCAGGTCAGACAGCTCGCAAGTGCCGTCCTTTTCGGTCACGGCGTGGAACGGGTGATCAAAGACACCCACGTAAGCGCTCATCCACGGGTGCACGTCGCACTTCACCTTGACAATTTCGGGACGGGCAAAGCTGACTTCCTTCTCATCGCCCTGCTTGGGCTGAGCGAAGTTAAATGCCTTCTGCTTCTGGGCAAAGCTGTGGATGTTGTGCAATGTGGCATCGCTGTTCTTGACGATGATCGGCTGCTTGGCCTGCACAGCCTGAACATGTGGGTGATACATGCAACCCTTCTGATCGAGTTCGGCTTTTTCGGTGGGTACTTCAAATTCCGCGTCACCGAGGCCATCCTTCACGTAGACGATGACGTTCTTGATCATGCCGCTCTTGCTGACGATTGCTTCTTCGCTGCCCACTTTCTTCGGCGACCCATCCGCTTTCTTGTTGGCCGTCGCGCAGTACTGATCGGCGTCCATCTTGAGAACGGTCCTGCGCGGCCGCTCGCCATCGAACTTAGCCGTCGCTTTGACGCCACCGCCAGCCAGCACCGGCTGGGCAATCGCCGCCACCAACACCATCGCTCCGAGTTTTGCCGCAAATGTTTTCATCGAGATACTTCTCCTTTTGATTGGGATGCTGCTTGAATGCTTTCCTGCAAGTCCACTCCGGCTGCCTTGTCCGGGGTCTCTTGCGATTGATTCATGTGTTCTGAAAATCGATTGGATTCCCCAAGACCCCAATGCGTATCGCGCCGATACGCCCCACTGCATTAGACAACCGATCAAGCAGAGAGGTTAGGGTGCCCTGAGCACTCCTTCGGTCAGTCTAGATTCACACTTCCCAAAGTCAATCGGCCCCACGCCGTGAATAATTGAACAATTCAGCGTAAGTGAAACCATTGCAGTGGGTTAGCCAACTTCCACGGATTCTGCTGCCTGTCGGCAAACGCCCCACTCAAAAAAACACACTGCTGTTACACGCATCACGCACAAAACCGTGGTTCGCGTCGCCTGCGCCGCGCCGTACAATGGCGGCCCGATTCACGCAGATTCTGCGGTTTCCAAGGGTGAGACCATGATTGTCGTTGGGATAGATGAAGCCGGTTACGGCCCGCTGTTGGGACCGCTGGTGGTGTCCGCCACCGCTTTCGAGGTCCCCGACGAGTGCGCCGATCGCAATCTGTGGTCGATGCTCGCTGATGGCATCTGCAACGAACCGTCGCGGCACGAGACCCGGCTGCCCATCGCAGACAGCAAGGTCCTGTTCAAACGCAAGAAGGGAATTGAAACGCTGGAACGCACCGCCCTCGTGATGCTCAAAGCTGCCGGGCGATCGCCGAAAACGCTTCGCGATCTCGCGCGCATCCTGGCTCCCGAGAAACTCGAGCAATTGTCGCAGCATCCCTGGTACGCCGACTACGATTGCGCCATTCCAACCACGACCTCCAGTGCCGACATCGCCACGCGGGCCAATGCTGTCAAGCGATGCATGACCGCTCAACAAGTGTCAATCCGTGGCATCTTTTGCGAAGTCGTCACCGAGGGCGATTTCAACCGGCGCATCAAGATTACCCGCAACAAAGCCACCCTCCTGCTCCAAGCCGGGCTGCGACTTATCCAGCGGATTCAATCGCGCATGGGAACTTCGATGATCGTCCATGTAGACCGCCAGGGCGGACGGGCGAAGTACCGCGAAGCGCTGATGACGTTCTTTGAAGGCCAACCGCTGCGCGTGAATTCTGAAACCCCCACGTGCAGCGCTTACACCCTCGGCGAAGGCGATCGATCGTGGTCGATCGACTTCACGACCAAAGGAGAATCGTCGCACCTGCCCATCGCGCTTGCCAGCGTCTTCAGCAAGTATCTGCGTGAACTCTACATGGGTGCTGTCAACGCCTTTTTCGAGAGCCGCATCGAGGATCTGACGCCGACCGCGGGCTACTACACGGATGCCATGCGTTTTCTGGCTGACATCGCCCCAGCCGTCCAAAAAGAGAAAATCGACAAATCCTTGTTGGTGCGATCCCGATAGCGTGGTTGCGGCGAATACGCTGAAACCAGCCCGTAACGATGCGCGTTTGCGTTGACATCGCCCCGCGCCGGCGATAGTGTCATCGGGTGTTCAGTCCGCGTGTCGCCTGTCCAATGGGCCCACTGAAACACGATTGAATGTCGGGCCGCCATGAACGACGTCTGTGGAGAATTCAACAATGTCCGTTGAGAATTGGTCTGAAACAGTCCTGCTTGCCGAATTGAACGATGACCCCGGATTCAGCGATGACCTGGGCGCCGTTATCGAACAGGTGCAAGCCAACAATCAATTGGACGTTGTGCTCAACTTCACCGGCGTCAACTACCTCAACTCGTCGAACATCGCCAAGCTGCTGCGCTTGCGCAAGATTCAAATCTCAAGTGGAAGGCAGTTGCGCCTCTGCGCCGTCAACACACACGTGTGGGGCCTGTTTCTGGTGACCGGCTTGGATAAGGTATTTACCTTCTTCGACGACGTGTCGATCGGCTTGGCCAGTATCCAACTCGACCAGAAGTAATTCCTGCCATCACGGAAACCCTGCTAAGAATAAGCGACGGTCGATGTGCGCTTCGCATTGACGTGAAGAATGTGCGCGCAAAAAAACACGAACGATCTCAATGGATCGTCCGTGTGTCTGTCTGCTTATCGAAGTGCCGAACGCTGCGCTTAGGTGGTGCCTGGTGCGCGACGTGCGGACTTGCGTGATTGGCGGCGCTTGCGCTCAGACGGCTTTTCGTAGTAGCTGGTGCGCTTGATGTCGCGCGTCAGACCTTCGCGCTGGCAAAGGCGCTTGAAACGTCGGAGCAATTGCTGAACTGACTCGTTACCGCGTGGCTTGACCTTAATCACGTTTGTCGTTCTTCCTTCAAAGTAAGTGCCCATCTCGCAGATCAGCACGGGATCCAATCAGCCGGTTTGCCAAAATCTGGAAAACCAAGCCTACGATTCAATCGGAAAGGCGGTTATACCCCATCAAGAACAGATTTACCACACCACCCGCCCAAACAAGGACGCAGGAACACAAATCATTATACAGCATAAAGTTACAACAGCACAGCTATCTCGAATGCATTCGAATCGTTCGGGTCGGTTCGCCCCAATCCGGTCACTCCGCCCCGTCTTTGAGGCTGTGAAATCCAAATCGACCCAATTCCGCGTTGCGGACGATGGCCTCCAGCCGCTCGCGGACGTACTGGGCGTCAATCGCGATTGTATCACCTGAGCGATCGGGGGCCTCGAACGACAGTTCTTCCATCAACCGCTCGCAAATCGTGTGGAGGCGGCGGGCGCCGATATTCTGCCCTCCACCGTTCATCCGGATGGCGATGTCGGCCATCTCGGCGATGGCGTCCTCGGTAAACGAAATCGTCACCCCCTCCGTGCTCATCAGCGCCACCTGCTGTTTGATCAACGCCGATTCCGGTTCCGTCAAAATGCGAACAAAATCGTCGCGATTGAGATCCTTCAATTCAACGCGGATCGGAAAGCGACCCTGCATTTCGGGGAGCAGATCGTTCGGGCTGGTCATGTGAAACGCGCCGGCTGCAATGAACAGAATGTGATCCGTCTTAACCTGGCCGTGACGCGTGCTGACCGTGCAGCCCTCAACGATCGGCAGCAAGTCGCGCTGCACACCCATGCGCGACACATCGGGGCCATACCCCGCGCTACCGACTTTGTCGATCTCGTCAATGAACACGATCCCGTTTGATTCCGTCCTGCGCAGTGCCAATTCGACGAGTTTGTCCTTATCAATAAGCTTTTCGCACTGCTGCTCGAAAACAATGTTGCGCGCGTCGCGAATCGGAAGGCGACGCGTCGTCGATTTTGAGGGCATGATGCGTTCCATAATGCCCTGCATTTCCGACTCAAGTTGATCACCGCCCATGGTGGCCATCATGCCGATGGGCATCATCTTCTGTTCAACGGTCAGATCGACGTTGCGATCGTCGAGCTTGCCGTCGCGCAGTTGCGCCCGCAGTTTCTCACGACTGCGATGGCGCCTGTCGCCCACTTCGTCTGACGTTTCGACATCGCCGAGAATGTCACTCGCTCCGGGCATCAGCGCATCAAGCAGTTGCTCTTCGGTGAGGCGTTCGGCTTCGGTGCGAACGACTTCGGTCTGCTCAACTTGCACCATGTGGATGGCGTTTTCAACCAAGTCGCGAATCATGCTTTCGA
This sequence comes from Phycisphaerae bacterium, assembly GCA_030429365.1. GTDB lineage: Bacteria > Planctomycetota > Phycisphaerae > UBA1845 > UBA1845 > UBA1845. The sequence goes on along the minus strand of JAUIEW010000001.1, from coordinate 13,072 downwards.
CGTCGCGGCCATGATATCCGACCTCGGTGTACTTGGTGGCTTCGACCTTGACCCAGGGTGCATTGACCAAGCCAGCCAACCGTCTGGCGATTTCGGTTTTACCGACGCCGGTGGGTCCGATGAGGATGATGTTCTTGGGGCCAATCTCTTCGCGCAGCTTTTCGGGCAACTGCTGGCGTCGCCATCGGTTGCGGATGGCCACCGCGACGGCGCGTTTGGCGTCATCCTGTCCGACGATGAAGCGATCGAGGCTCTCTACGATTTGCTGGGGCGTAAGTGTGCTGCTCATTGCGATCTGTTCACCGCGGCTGACCTGCCCCGGCGTCTCCAAAGTATGATCGAGTAAATTCGTCAAAATGGCATGAAATCCGGTGCAAAGTCGGTGCAACGGGACATCACCCGCTACGGTACAAGATGGCAGGGAGCCCTGCAAATGCCCGCGTTGGTGCCTGCAAATGCCTGCGTCGGCGGGCACGAGGGACACTGCCAGACGATTGCGTGCGAATGGCGCTGGCCTACACTACGGGTGCATCGGTTGATGCGATGTTGGCTGTTCTCGAACGTGTCGGCAACGGGCAGTTTCAAACCCGCCGAATAACCGAATCGCAGCACCTTATGAATCGGAGTTGGGCGCTCATGGACAACGAAACCAGCAACACGGAAGTTGGCGAAAGGATACGGGCACTTCGGATCATCGTGGGGTTGATGGCTTTGGGGGTCGCGGCGTTCGCAGCGATGGCGCAGGTCGCCCCCATCAAGTCGGATGCGTCGCTGGAAAAAATGATGACGATCGTCACCGCCGCGATGGGAGTAAGCGGTATCGTGGGATACTTTGTCATACGGATGGCCATTCTCTCGAAAGGGCGTTCACGGGTCGATGGCAACGATTCCGACTTTGCAAAATCGACTTCGATCCAGGCGTACTTCACGGTGACGCTTATCGGAGCCGCGATGGCCGAAGGCGTCGCGCTTTTGGGAATCGTCTCGTCGATGATCACCGGACAAAAATTACTGCTGATCGCAGCCGCAATCGGCGCAATGGTGATCCTCCTTCAGTTTCCAACGTCAAACGGTTTCGCCCGCTGCTACCAAGCCATCACCGGCAAGCCGCTTCCATCTTCAGATTGGCCAAGATAAGCATGACCAAGCAACACGTCATCCTGTTGGTCGTCCTCGTTGCTTCGATGATGTCATGTCGAGAAGCTGGGTCTGCCGTCGTCGCGAGTCCGACGCCTGAAGTGTCACCATCTGTCACTTCCAACGGATCGCCAGAAGTGGCTGACGTATCGACCAACGGGCCTGCAGACTCGGTGACGTCATCGGGACTGGTTGAGGATGCAGCAGCAAAGAATGAGGAGTTGCCTCCCCCGCCGCCGCTGGATTTTCAGCCGCCAAGTCAACCGGGCTTGCAAAATGGTTGGGCGTCGATCGAAGAGCGGGCCGACCCCGCCCAGCGCGCGTGGGTCGAGGGCAGCACGCTCGATGCCGAAAAAGTCGTGATCGAAACGGAAAACGTCCGCCGCTTCGAGCTGAACCTGCCGCACCTGGGCGTCGATTGGAGCGAACGCATCGTCCTTAAGATCGACGGTTCGACCAGCGAACTGACCAAGAAACGTTGGCCCAGCATGATCCTCGAACGAACGCCAGCCGGCGCTTGGGTCGTCGTCGATTAACCGAGAAATCCCATGACCTATGTGCCGATTCCCTATTCGATCGAACCGCGCGAGCCCGCCGACATGCTTCAGGACACCCAGGCGCTGCTCGCGAAAATGCAAACGCGGCGAAGCTGTCGCGAATTCTCCGACAAACCGGTGTCGAGGGAATTGATCGAATCACTGATTGCCGTCGCCCACTCTGCACCCAGCGGCGCGAACCGTCAGCCGTGGCACTTCGTCGCGGTCGATGATCCTGCAATCAAGAAAGAAATTCGCATCGCGGCAGAAAAAGAAGAACGCGAAAGCTACACCAACCGAATGCCGCCCGCATGGCTCTCCGCATTGGAACCGTTGGGAACCGACGAAAACAAACCGTTTCTCGAAATCGCGCCGTGGCTCGTCGTGATCTTCCAGGAAAACTGGATCATGGTCGATGGGCAGAAGCAACCCAACTACTACCCGGTTGAATCCGTCGGACTCGCCGCCGGTATGTTCCTGACCGCGTGTCACTTAGCCGGATTGGCCACGCTCACCCACACGCCAAGTCCCATGAAATTCCTGCGCGACATTCTTCACCGCCCGGAAAGCGAAAAACCGTTCCTGCTGATCCCCGTGGGCTACCCTGCCGCCAACTGCCAAGTCCCAAAGATCGAAAAGAAGCCAATCAACGAAGTGCTGCAATGGAACCGGTGAACGCGTTTCCCGATGTTCGACGACTATTCGTTCGGTCGGCGCATGACAACGCGTACGATCCGGCTGATGAGATCGTTGAGCGTGGTGCCTGGATAATTCTGCTGGGCGGTGTTTAGCAGTTTGGCGTCGACTCTTATCAAGTCTTCTGTGCGGGTGCGGGGAATAACGGCGAGAACTTCGAAACCGGCTGACGTGGCGAACCCGTCGAGATCGGCGATCGTCATCCGATTCAGGCAGTTGTCGTAATAGCGAAGCGCCCGTTCGGTTTCGTTCGGACGAAACTGCTGCAAATACCGCCCAATGTCGCTTCGGTCGAATCGCACGTGCCCCCACGGAATATCGAGCGTCACCAGCGAGTGGCCGCCATCGATCGCGAAGAATGGATTGTATTCGTGATACGCGTATCCACCGGGCCGCAGCACGCGAAACATTTCTGCAAATGCCGCCCTTGGATCGCCAATGTGTTCGAGCGTACGCCAACTGCACACGAGGTCGAACGATTGATCGGGCAAGTTTGAGCAGGCGATGTTGTCTGCGCGCATCTCGACAACGCGGGGCTTCGGAATACTCTGACCGTTTTGTGCAAGGAAGCGTTCACCAATTCTGCACAGTCGTTCGCTGTCACCTGTAAGCGCCAGATCCGTTCCAACAACCGACCGCGCACCGGCTGACGCGACGAACATCGGCTCGACAGCATCCCCGCAACCGACAACGAGCGCATCATCGACATCGATTCGACCGCCAAACGCAGCCAACATCCGCGTTGCCAACTTCAGACGACTCGATACGCCCGCCATTTCGCTGGCGACCTCTGCGTCGCTCGGTGATGATGGGCGATCGTCAAGCATCTTCGACCAGCCGGGCTTAAGCTCATCGCGATGACCAGCCACCAAATCGTGGACCTCGCCCAACCCGTCGCGGAAGACGACAGTGATGACAGGCTCAACTAATCGGCTAGGCATTTATGAACCCCGAACGCAAACGGTTGACCGACAAGCATATGAAACAACTCATTTTATATCGGCTTATGACGGGGCATTGTGTTAGAATTCACTTGGGCCCTGAATTCAAGGCTGAACAAAGCCTTCCAAGTCAGACTCATTGGGGCGCTTAACTGGAAGATCGGACTGCCGAGGCGAGGACGCGACATGGCTGAGATGCTGGGCACATTGTTCATCGCCTTTATCGTCCTTATGGTTCTGGTACCGGTGATCGCAATTTGCGTTATCGTCAATTTGTGCGCGGCGCCGGTTATTTTGTACAAAACGTGGGGGAACCCGGAGCGCTCATTCTCCACAGAGTTTTGGAATTTCACGAAGAAGAATCTGGGTGTCATATGGGGATTGATTGAGTCAGCGATAATCAGCTTCTGATTCCAGGCCAACTCGTATCGCTCTCCTGACAAAGGAGTCTTCAAAACATCGAAACACATTTTGACTGAGCCTCTTCAAGTGAACTTCGCATGCCAAGTCCCCAACATCCATGGAAACTCGCCCACCTTAACTACGCATACGTCAAAGACCAACGGTTCGAAGTGGCAGTCCTGCCGCTCGGCTGCACTGAACCGCACAACCTTCATCTGCCCTTTGGCACCGACACGCTCGAAGGCGACGCGATCGGTGACGCCATCTGCCGCGCAGCCCATGACAAAGGCGCGCGGGTCGTTTTGCTTCCGACGATTCCCTACGGAACGACGAGCAATCAGCGCGGTCTGCCGCTGTCGATGAACATCAACCCATCGACGTTGCATGCCGTCATCACCGCCTTGGTCAACGCGCTCGAGGCGTGCGGAGTCCGCAAACTCCTACTGCTCAACAGTCACGGCGGGAATGAATTGAAACCCTTGATGCGCGAACTCTTTGGGCAGACGGGCGTCCGTATTTTTCTATGCGATTGGTTTCGGGCGCTGGGTCATGTTTACTCGGAGGTTTTCGACGCGAAGGATGACCATGCCGGCGAAATGGAAACGTCGATCATGCTGGCGTGCTATCCCGAATTGGTCGCCAAGAATCCGGATGGATCATTGACAGCCGACGATGGCGCAACCCGCCCCACGCGCTTCGATGCTGTCAACAGCGGCTGGGTATCGATCACCCGACCATGGCAAGGGCTCACCACCAACACCGGTGCGGGCAACCCCCATGCCGCGTCGGCAGAGAAAGGTCGAAAAGCCATCGACCTGCTCGCCAACCGCATCGGGCAGTTCCTCGCGGAGCTTTCCGGCAGCGAAATCGACGACGCGTTTCCGTTTTAGGCGATTTGAATTCGACAGTCATGCATCCATCAAACACTGGCAGGCTAGCTGCCAGTGGCACACTTGCACCGACAATCAACTGGTCGGCTCATCACACAAACGCTTCCGGATGTTTCGCGAAGCGGCGGGCGGTTTCTGCTGAGATGCGGCCTGTCGATACGAGTCCGTGTAGGCTGTCGTCGAGTCGGATCATGCCGTCGGCACGTCCGGTTTGAATCGCCGATTCGATCGCCTCGAGTTTGCCGAGGCGAATGCCGGCGCGGACCGGGTTGTTGACGATCATGGTTTCGAGGGCGAGGGCGCGACGACGCGTGGGGTCGACATCGGGCAGCAGATGCTGGGCGATGACGAAGCGCAGGTTGTACGAAAGCTGCACGCGAATGTCGTCCTGCGCGGAATGCGGAAACAGATCGACGAATCGACTGACCGCCCCCTTGGCGTCTTTCGTGTGCATCGTCGTCAAAATCAAATGCCCGGTCTCTGCCGCCGACAGAGCCATGCGGGCTGTGTCGCGATCGCGAATTTCGCCGACGAGAATCACATCGGGGTCCTGGCGCAAACCATACTTGAGTCCGTCGTAAAACGAACTGCAATCGACGCCGACTTCGCGCTGCGTGATGATCGTGTGATCGGTTCGCTCGTAGCGATATTCAATCGGGTCTTCAGCCGTGATGATTCGGTATCCGCCGCATTCGTTGAACATGTTGACCATCGCGGCCAGCGTCGTCGACTTTCCCGAACCGGTCACGCCCGTGACGATCACGAGTCCGTTGGTGAGTTCGACGATGCTTCGCGCGATGTGTTGCGGGAAACCCATCCACTCAAACGTGGGCACGCGTTTGGGAATGAATCGAAAGCAGCCGCAAACGTTTCCGTCGGCGCGAAAGGCATTCGCGCGGAAGCGATACTGCTCGTCAGGCTCATCGGACGGAATGCTGACCGAAAAATCCAGATTGGCGGCTTCGTCGAATCGCTTGACCTTGGCTTCCGGGACGACGGAGGCGATCATTTGGATCGAGTCTTCGGGCGTGACGATGTCCCACGTCGTGGGGATCAGCCGGCCATGAAGTCGAAATATCGGCCGATATCCGGGGACCAGATGCAGGTCGGATGCTTCAAGCTTGACCATTTCGGCCAGCAAAGTCCGCATGTTGTCCTGCATTTGGGTCGTAAAATGTGGTGAGGTCATGCTGCGTCTCCCGCGCACAGCGGCGCGATGTCATCGTATCCGAAGTTGCCCAACATCGTATATGGAGTTGCAACACCGGGCCAAGTCAGTTGATATACGCCCGTGACGCGGACGGATTCGGTCGTGGGCTGGCGATGCAAAAGGCCGGCAACCCGCGTCCACAGGTTGAGGCAGCAATCGATTCATGCACGAGGCAAACCCGCACATCTCAAAATCGCTCTGGCTTCGATTCGGCAAACGCCTTTTCGATGTGATCGTCAGCGCGATTCTCATTTTGCTTCTGTCGCCGGTCATGCTGCTGACCGTTTGCGCCGTCAAGCTCACAAGCCGCGGCCCTTTGCTTTTTCGCCAGGAACGCACCGGACTGCGCGGAAGACGATTCTACCCCGCAAAGTTTCGCAGCATGCGCACCGAACACAAACACGATACCAAAGAAGTTGTGCTGCTGTCGCATCCCGGTATCACGCCCGTAGGCCGCTTCATCCGCCGATTCAAAATCGACGAACTGCCGCAACTCTTCTGCGTCCTTTCGGGTGAGATGTCATTGATCGGACCGCGCCCGACCATCCCCGAACAAACCGACAAATACAACGATTTCGAACGTCGCCGTCTGCTTGTCCGTCCCGGCGCGACGGGTCTCGCGCAGGTCAACAGCCCAGCCTCTCGAAGCTGGGAAGAACGCATCAAGTACGACGTCTACTACGTCCAACACGTCAACTTCTGGCTGGATGCAAAGATCCTGCTCAAAACGGTTTTGGTGATCGTGCTGGGCGAAGAGCGATTCGCCCGTCCCTTCGCCGAAACGCCTTACGCCAAGGCAATGCCCCAAGACAACAACTCCTAAGACGACTTAAGTTTAGACGTCGCAACGCAACAGCGCCGTCATTTCCGAGCCCAATCGACATTCCCACGCCCAGTCGTCATTCCCGCGAAAGCGGGAATCCAGGGGAAAGCAACTGGACCTTGCCGAACCCCGTTGCCCCCCAACACAAAAAAAGCCCGCCCCGAAGTTGAACTTCGAGGCGGGCCGAATTGCTACCAAACGTTACGTCGGTTTACGGCACGTGCGGCGTGATGTCCGCAGGCGTCCTCGGTTTGAGGTTGAACGTACCCGAGAACGTGGTGATCACACCGACGATGTCAACCGGACCGGCTGGGATCGGCGTACCGACCAGCGTGTTCTCGCCTGACAACCGGACCGCGCCGAAGGTCTCACCCGCAAGCGGGCCAACACCGTTGACGGTCGTGTTTCCGGAGAACCAGTTGGCGGTTCCGCCACCAGTGATGGTCACATTCTTGAGGACGACGAGCGTGTTGATGATGTCGTCGTTCTCTCCAATGATGATTCCCTGGTTCAGATCGGTGATCTGTTTCGGGAACGGCGTCGGGGCGCCGACGTTGTCGATGACCGTCACCTGGAACGGAGCAACGAGTTCCTGCGAATCGAAGTAATCCTGCAGGGTCGCGCGGATCTCGAGTTGGTCACCAACAGCAGCCACCGCGAGAATCGCATCGATGTCCTCGTTCGATCCGTAAACCGTCAGACCGTTCGTACCGACGATGTCCTGAATGAAGATTTCGCGGTTCGATGAGTCGGATGCCGCATCCACATCGCTGGCAAGGACGACATCAACCACACACACCGGCAACTGCTCGGGGAACTCAACTTCCGGCTTGGATCCGATGTTACCGCAGTTGCAAGGATTGTCTTCAGGCAACAATCCGCAATCGGTGCCCGGACCATTGAAGGTACCGTTGGTGTTGATGCACTCGGCTTCAGTCACCACGATGCACTCCGCATCGCCCGCACCCTGGCAGCATGATCCTGGGATCAAGCTCTGCGACGAGTTCGCCGTGTTCGGCGTGGACGGGTCTTCCGGAGCATTCAGTTCGAAACCGAACTGGGCTTCCCAGTCACTTGCGTCATTGGTATCGACGCCGTTCGGGATACGGTGGGCGTGATCGATCGCGAATCCACCATCCTGAACCAGCGGCGCCGCACCGACGAGATAGCGATGATCGCCGACGGTTGCATCGAGCGTCGCGACGGCGTCATAAGCGTTGGCTGTCAACGCGGCTTCTGATGCTGCGGTCAACTGCGGGCCATCGCCGTTGCAACTGGCGTCGGGTGCACCGTTCGTCGTGCAGTACGCGATGTCTGCCGTCGGAACGAGAGCGTAGGTCTGTGAACCATTCTGCAGTTCATCAGCGAACGTATCATTGTCACCACCGACTGCGTCGAGGTTCACGTCAACCACACCAATGCCAGCACCGGTTCCGATCAGGAAGAACCCGTTGCCGTTGAGGGCGTCGGATGCGGTGAAGTCGATACGCATGGTCACGCGACGATACTGGAAGGCAGTCGTATCGCCAGCCGTATCACCATCGATCACGATCAAGCTGCGACCGTTGAGGTTGGTACCCGGTGAACCGAACAGTTCGATGAATTCAACATCGTCCTGACCGGGATCGTCGGCCCAAATCTCGTTGATGAGGACATCGCCCGGGGTCGGTACGTCGCATGCCGGGGTCAAACCAGCACACAAGACGCCATCACCGCGGTAGATACCGCCATCGGCTTCACAGTCGAACTGATTGATCTCAACGCAAACGCCATTCGGCGGACAGCAAGCCCCGGTCGGAGCCGGTGAGCAGCTGTTGAGCTGGAACAATGCAAAGTCAGCCATGTCAACGTCGGCAGGCGACGCACCATCGAGATCGTATGCTTCACAACCAAATCCGAGTGCAGCACCCGGACCGTCGTGGCATGCGGCAAATGCGTCATAGTCGTTGCAGACGGTGTCATCACCATTCCAGACACCACCAAGATTCACTTCACAAATGCCCTGCTCGACATTGTCGGTGCAGGTTCCATCTGGATTGCAGCAAGCACCACGCGGGACGCATGGGTTGAAGTCACAGTTGGTGCCGTCACCTTCGTAAACGAAGCCGGCCAGCAGGCAGTCATCTTCGGTGGCCAGCGCACAGGATTCACCGTCGCAACAAGCACCGAAGTCGCCGGCGTCGAAGTTCGTTTCGCCGGGTGTGTTGTTGAGGGTTTCCGTCCAAGCGCCTGCGTCCGGAATCTTCTGGAGGCTTGTGCCTGAAGTATCCGCAACACCGATGTCCGCCATGAAAGTGCCATCAGCATCACCACCAACAGCCACGAAGCCGGTTGTACCGGTGTCCTGGCCATACGACATGGCTTCGACGACGAATCCGTTGAACGACAACACAACACCATCACCGCGTCCGCCGCCATTCTGGAAGGCGCCGTCCTTGATGATGTCGACGTTGGCCACATTGGCGTCACCTGCGACGAGGTAGCCGTCAGCCGGAATCACACCACTGGCGATCGTCGAAAGATCGATCGTGTTGTAGAGGTTCGTTCCGGTGGTGTCGTTACCGTTGTAGAACTCAAGCTTCCAACCGGCAGTCGACTGGCCGCCACCGACTGGTGAATACAACTCGATGAACTCGAGGGCATCCTCGGTATCGCTACCGGGCGTGTTGTATTCGAGTTCGTTGATGACCAGTGAAACTTCGACCGGACATTCACCCGGCGTACCGGAGCAGGTGTCGCCGCCATCGAAATCGCCGTTGGCCTGGAGACATTCGCACTCGGTCAAGTCTGCACAGGTTCCGATCGGCAGACAGCACTTGTTGGTTGCAACTGGGCTACAGGAAACCGCACCACAGAGGTCGCCCTGGCTGAAGCTGATGCCGCAATTGTCAACAAGACATTCCGATTCGGTCAAACCGTCCATGCAACTTCCGTCTGAGAGGCAGCAAGCACCAAAGCATGCCGGCTCAAACACGTAGGGTGATGGCGGATAGGTGTGCCCCACGATGTATCCGGGGTTGGCCGTATCAGCTGAAGAGTCACCGTTCTGCAAACCACCGGTGATGGCGAGCGGTCCGACGCATCCCCAAGCCACGTCACTGTCATTCAAGCTTGAATCGGGAACGATCGGGAAGAACGGGAAGACGGCCGGGTTCAAAGCATAACTTTGACCCTGACAAGTCGGGGCTGCACTGTTCGCACGACCGAGATCGATCGCATCGAGAAGTGCGCCGGATGCGTCAAAGATGAAGATACGCGAACCGGCAGCGGTATCACAAGTGGAACCGGCGGTTGCAAACGTTGGTTCAAACTGCGAAAGCGGAACGTGAAGCACGTCCAGGTCATTGAAGTTCCAGTCGCATCGAAGTTCTTCATTATCGATGCCGATGGTCGTCGCATCTGGTGCGATGAATGCCACCGAATTCGCGGCAATCGACATGCCGAGCAGGTTGTCGGTGGTCGGCTTGTTGAAGCCATCGTTGTTCGTCGCATCGATGCTTCCGAGCGAAACAGGCGAGCCTGAAGCGTTGTAAATCTCAATCCACTCGAAGGCGTTGTCGTTGCCCGATGGCGAGTGCATGACTTCAGAGATAAAGACGCTGCCAACAGTCTGAACGGCCACTTCGTGGGTTGCCGGGTCCGAGGTGAGTCCTGCACCGAATTCGTCAGTCACGGTGAATTCAAACGAATCGACACCGCTGAAGTTGGGGCCGGTGTCCGGGTTGTAGCGGAGGACGCCAGTGACAACGTGCGGCACGCCAAACGGAGCGCCGCCATCGGTCAGGGTTCCGTCGGTGGGCAGGGTGGTGACCGTAAACTCGTAATTGCCATCACCGAACTGACCGCAAAGATTGATCGGATCGGACTGGGTCGCCGTTTCCGTAATCGTCAGCTTGCCAACCGCGGCCGGTGGTGCAGCGCCGTTGGCGGCACCTGGCGTCAAAGCCGAACCGGGGGTGAACGGTCCTGTTCCGTCCGGGAGTCGCGAAACACCGGTGGTCAGAGCATTTCCGAACTCGCCGCCGTCAACCAGATCGCCGGGATCGAGACCCAGTGCGGTCGCCAGCGATGCGCCGTCTCCGCCACCGCTTCCCGCATCGGTGTAAACGACTGCGTCAACCAGATTAGTCGTCGTCGCCGCTCCACCAGGGAAGATGCCCGTGTATACGGCAATTCCATCTTCACCGTTCTGCAGTGTATTGCTGCAGCCAGCGGTTCCGCAGAGAAGAATATCCGGTGCCGGAACCACATCATTGTTTCCAATCAACAGGTATTCGCCCGGAGCGAGCGTACCCGAGTTAATCGAAACCACGGTGTAAGAGACATCACCGTTGCCGTTGAAAAGCACCAAAGAGTGAGGGGTCGCTGCGAAATCAATCGTGGCGACCCCGTCATTGGTCAGTTCAACGAATTCGGTTGTGTCAATGCTCGTTTGGTTGGCATCGAATTCGTTGATTACCAACGCCCCGCGTGAGGGTGCGGCAATCGCCAATCCAACTGCCAGGGCCATCCCTGTCACACAATTGAATCTTCCTAATCCGGTTTTCCTCATTACCTGTCATCTCCAAAAAATGCTGAGTAAGAGAGGATGACTTTCTTCAAAGCCATCGTGTCACATTCAAATGGAACGCACATCTACGTTGTTCAGGCTGCTACCATCAATGGCGCGCGCCTCCACCTAGCCGCGGCGCGGACATTCTTTACTGACCAAGCTTCTTCTAATCGGGAGACCTTTTCGATAGGTTGTCCAAACGCAATCGATGAGTCGCTTCTTTCTCCCGTTGATTTCCTTCCTTCCGCGCTCCTTGGAGCGATGGTCGCCAAGAGAATTCTGGTGGGTACTGGGAATTCTATTGGGCCACTGAGTATAATGAATGCACGGAGGAATTGTCTACCTAAACCGCGTTTGAATTGTGTTAACTCGCCGTAAAATACAGCACATTTTGTGGATATCGGCCCAACACGGTTTGGACTTTCGGGTGGGATTGAAAGCCCGCCGCATACCCCCTCACGCGCGATAACTCGTGTCGGTCTTTGGGTTTGCGGTGGAATATTTGGAGAAAATGACAGATGTCGAAGATTCGCTTGTTATCGGGCCTGCTGGTCCTGTTTTCTTGTGCCAACGCCTCTTGGGCAGACGTCAGCATCCGGGTGGCCACCTTCAATATTGAGAATTTTGACGGGGATCCCGCCCAGGAGGCTGCCGCCGTCGACATTCTGCTGCGCGTCGGCGCCGACATCGTCTGTGTCCAGGAGATCAATAACACGCCCTCCAGTGCTTTCGTCGACCTGGCCGCGGCGGCTGGTTACTCATTCCGCTACCTTGCGGACGGGACCAATACATTCGACGGCAGCAATCATGCTGGCATCATGAGCAAGTTCCCTTTTGCGACAGCACCTGTCACTCTTAGCTCGATCGATCTTTCCGGCGACGGCAGCGCCAAAGACCTCACGCGAAACTTCGTTCTCGCCGAATTCGACATTCCCGGGGCGGCTGAAAACTTCGTCGTCGTCGGAAATCACTGGAAATCAGGCACCGCCGACGTGGATGAATTTCGCCGCTCGGTCGAGGGCCTGCGCACCATGCAGACAACCCTCCCCTACAATTCCTCTACCATCCCCTACATCGTCGTCGGCGACATGAATGACGATGTCAATGACAGCCCCGATTCTCCCTCACAGTTCAACTCGATCCCCGGCGGCCTGCCGATCGGATGGACGCTGGGCAGCGACCTTTCATTGCCAATCGCCAACGGCGTGTTCAAGCCCATGCAGGCCAGCAGCGGCTCGCAGCGATTGAATCTCGTCCCGGCATTTCAGAAGGATGGCTCGGATGCAACGCGAAACGCCTCCGGTCGCCGCCTCGATTACATCTGGCGCAGCAATGCCGTCACGTACGTTGGCTCTGAAGTCTACGACTCCGCCGACGAAGGACTGGGTGGTGGCTTGCCGAAGTTTGGTTCACCGTTGCCAGCGGGCACGAGTGCAGCCGCCAGTGATCACCTCCTCGTTTTTGCAGACATCGACATTCCCGACGATCAATCCGGCGCGTGCTGCACGGCCTGCGGCTGCGACGACACGGTCAATGAAGCCGAGTGCCTGGGCTTGGGCGGTGATTTCCGTGGTGCTGGCGTGGAATGCGGCATGGAAATTCCGGCGTGCGATGCGCTTCCCAGCAACCTGATCATCAACGAATTCGCAGTGTCACACGATGGCACCCAGGATCAGGAATTCATCGAAATCAAAGGCGATCCACTCGAATTGCTTTGCGGCTTATCAATTGTCGTCATCGAAGGTGAGACGCTCTCCAAGGGCAACGTGGACCTGCTCGTCCCGCTCGACGATTGTGGCGGCAGTCCGTGCGCCCTCGACTCGGAAGGATACTTCGTTGCCGGCGGTAGCGGTGTTGGCGCCGACCTCGTGATTGGGACGGGCAT
>JAUIEW010000189.1 GCA_030429365.1 Phycisphaerae bacterium | reverse complement strand
TGGAATCGCCATTATCCGAGGCCAACTGCCCTGGTTACTAAGAGCTTGGTCGTACTGGCCTTGATCGCAGTCAGGCCGGCCTTGGTCGCGGCACAGGTATCTCCAGAGGAGCACGCCAGCCATCATCCCGAGGAGTCGCAACCAGAAAACTCTGCGTCACAGCCCGCTGGCGATGATGACCAGAAAAAATCCGGTGGTATGGGTGGCATGGCGGGAGGTATGGGAAAAATGATGGAGAAGATGGGTGCTCCCAAACCCAAGGAACTTTACCCGTCGCTCATGGCACTTCCCGACCTGCCGATGGAAATGCGTCAACAGATCCAGCGACAAGCGCATGACCGCATGAAGGCGGGTGCGGCACTGATGTCGGAGGGGCTCGAAGCACTTTCGCGTGCGGCGCCCTCCGACGATTTCAAATCCATGCAGGTGGCGACAGCGAAGCTGCGGGAAGGGCTCGCTGAATTCGAAAGCGGTCTCGCAGCGCACCGCGCGCTTGCGGAGGGAAAGGCGCCCCGTAATGTCGCGCTCCGATGGTTCAAGCGAGAGATGAACCTGCTGCCGGCGACCCACCTGGAGCCCAGCTTTCGATTCTGGGGAATGTCCACGTTCCACACTTTTGTGATGGTCATCTTTGTCGTGTTCGCCGCGGTGATGATCTGGATGTACTACTTCAAGATGCGCCGTGCCTCAGCACTGCTACAAAGTTTGGTAAGTCCGGGCATCGTAGCGGCTCCCGGCGTCACCAGGCCTGCCGAACCGCAAGAATCAACGCCCAGTGCAGCGGTTCAGCGTGCCCCCCAATCTGCATCCGCCGAACGCCAAGCCGTGCCCAAGCCAGTCGAGCCGCCCGAATTTCCGGCCATGAAATCGCGAACGGTCCCCGCACAGACATGGTCCGGCAACCTGCGCGTCTGCCGAATTTTCGAGGAAACGCCGGGCGTAAAGACCTTTCGCTTGGCAGCCGAGCACGACGTGGCTTTGCCCTTCACCTACTACCCCGGCCAGTTCCTGACGCTCTCACTGAACATCGACGGTAAGAAGGTCAAGCGCAGCTACACCATCGCCTCAACTCCCACACAGTTGCACTACTGCGCCATCACCGTCAAACGCGAGGATCAGGGCCTTGTCTCGCGATTTCTCCACGACCAGATCGAGGAAGAAAACCTGCTTGAAGCCGCTGCGCCGAACGGAAAGTTCACTTTCACCGGCGCGGAGGCTGAAACCATCGTGCTGATCGGCGGTGGTGTGGGCATCACACCGCTCATGAGCGTGGTGCGCTACCTCACGGACGTCGGATGGCGAAACGATATCTATCTGCTCTACTGCTGCCGTACGACGAAAGATTTCATTTTTCGCGAAGAGCTGGAGCAGCTCCAGCAACGTCACCCGAATCTCCACGTCTTCGCCACCATGACGCGTGCGGCTGGCACGGTCTGGATGGGGCTGAAGGGCCGCTTCACGTCGGACCTTATTGGCCACCTCATCCCGGACGTTTCCAAGTGCCGGGTACATGTCTGCGGTCCACCTTTAATGATGAGCGCCGTGCTGGAGATGCTCAAGACCCTGAACGTCCCTGATGATCAGCTGGAGACCGAAGCGTTCGGTCCGGCAATAAAGCCGCCCTCCGCGAAATCGGTCGCGTCAGCAGCAACCGAAGCGCAACCCGGAACAGTGCCATCGTCCGGGGACGCGAAGAGCGTCGGCACCACAGCCGTCGCATTCAAACGCTCTGACAAGTTCGCGCCCCTGGCAACCGACGAAACAGTGCTCGATGCCGCCGACGCAGTCGGCGTTGAGATCGACAACTCGTGCCGTTCGGGCCAGTGCGGCCTATGCAAGATCAAGCTACTCTCTGGCAATGTAACCATGGAATGTGACGACGCGTTGTCCGACGACGACAAACAGCAGGGGCTTATTCTCGCATGCCAGGCTATGGCCAGCGCAAACGTCGAGGTGGACGCCTGATGAAGGAGCGCGAACGCATAGTGGTGAGCGGCCTAGTTCTGCTGATGCTGCTGACCTGGCTGGGCTTTGCCGTTCACCGGTCACCTCGATTCGCGGGCAGCCTGTGGGGCGGGATCCTGGGCGTCAGCGGCGCGATGCTTATGCTCGTACCCCTGGCATACATGGTCGTCAAGCGAAACAATCGACTCCGCAAACGTATCACGAAATACGTTTCTGTGCGCACCTTGCTGGCGTGGCACATCTATGCGGGCATCGTGGGTCCGATCCTCGTGTTATTGCACACGGGGCACAAGTTCGAAAGCCCGCTGGGCATTGCGCTGACCGCGATGACCCTTGTGGTCGTGATAAGTGGCTTCATCGGCCGCTACTTGATGAAGCAGTTCACCACGGAAATCCGCGAGAAGAAGGCAATGCTGACCCAGCTCCAAGAAGTTTATCAGGATGCCAGCGCGCAGCTCGGCGACAAACCGGACCAAGTTCGTATGCTTCGGCTTTTCTCCGGATTTTTTGGGCGCGCGGTGGCTAGCTTTTTCGTTCGTGATCTGGCCAGAGGGGCAGCAACCCCCTCGAACTTCGAGGTAACCAACCCGGCGACGTTGCTCCGGGTAACCGAATCGATCGCAGACCTAGAGTTTGCCATCAAGACCCATGAGGCATTCAAGGCGTGGTTTGGGAAGTGGCTCAAAATCCACATCGTGATCTCTTTCATTCTCTACACACTGATGGGACTGCACATATGGGGGGCGGTTCACTTCGGACTGCGATGGTTTGAACCATCGAGTTTCGCTCGGATCGTCCCACCGAGTCACGTTACCGCTTCCGCCCAGCCGTTCAGGTCTTCGGCATCCGTCCAAGGACTAGAGAACTTGGCCTGCGAGCCTGATGTCCCTTCTGAACGGCGCTATCCCTTTGCCGAATTCGCGGAGTATCTCGACCAAAGTCGCCGGTCGAGCGGCTTCACTCCGGCAGACAACAAATCTGAGATGGCGACCCGATCGTGACTGTGACCAGCAAAAAGAAAACCCCCACAAAATGGGTAATCGTGCCTGTGGTCGCCGTGGGCCTAGTTGGTATATGGCAACTGACTCCTGGAGAGTCGGGATTCAAGGAGGCTTCAACCTGGCAAAAGTTGACCCAGCCCGGCGATCTCTCGGAAGCGCACGCATCGCTGGAGAACAACTGCGCCGCGTGCCACACTGCGGTCACAGGCCTCGATTCGAGTAAGTGTATTGTCTGTCACGCTAACAATGAGTCCCTGTTGCAGCGACAGCCGACATCCTTCCATGCAAATATCGGCAGTTGTAAAGCATGTCATCCCGAACATCAGGGTCGAGCGTACCGGCCTGCAAACATGGACCATTCCGCGCTGGCCAACATCGGTCTGCGTCAAACTAACGATGTGGAATTCGGGGGTGAGACCACGGCAATGCGCGCCTTACTGCTCGATCGGATCCGTCACCGTGAGGCACCTCATTCACGGATCTCACCGACGGAAGGGATTCTAAATTGCAACACATGTCACGCGAACGACGATCGCCACTTCAAGCTATTTGGCGACGACTGCGCTCAATGCCACATGACCACCAGATGGACGATTCCGGCATTCCGTCATCCGTCGTCTCGTTCCAGAGACTGCGCGCAATGCCATCAGGCGCCCCCCAGTCATTACATGATGCACTTCAGTATGATTTCGCAGAGAGTTGCCGGTCAAGATCACGCGCGGGTAGAGCAATGTTACAGATGTCATCAAACCACGTCGTGGCCTGATATTAAAGGCGTCGGCTGGTACAAGCATCACTGAGGGCGGTATTCATCGAGGCATTCATCAATTGAGGCTGATTTGGATTCGACGTTGAGCCCCAAATAAGCGCCAATTCTGACCTTCCGAGGCATTGGTTCTGGCAGTGAGCTCAAACGCCAGACGGATCGGATACAGAGGTGGTTGGATTGGACGGATTGGTGAATTCACTACAGCGTGTGAGATTCCCCGTCATATGGCTTCCAAACACAAGTGCTTAATGAAAGACTGGGGACCGGTAGCAAGTAGAGTAGAGGGACGATGCGCTTTGTTAGAAATCGCCGAACCGCGTCTCGAAGGAATCATGGTGTGCATCAGAACGCGCTTTGAACAAGGTGTTCACCGCGAATCCAATTCGGAACCAACGCGTGGCTAGGCCGTGGATGCCGCGTCGGCGTCTGCTGGCCTCGGGCACATTGGGTTGTGTGGAGATTCGCAATGTTTGCCGAATCGATCGGAATGTCCGGGTGTGTTGAATCACTGTTGCTGATTGGTGGCTGTCTGTCCGTACCTGGATCGAGCGATCCCGATGTTGCTGACGTTGGGTCCAAAGCGGAACGTTTCGCCGCGAACATTGGAGGAGCGAGCGGTTTCGGGGGTGCGGGCAGCCCTGACCGGTTGCCGGGACTACGCTCCAGGTTGGATGGGCTCCAGCAGTACGGACACGGCAAAGCCAGGGTCTGCTGTCTGGGCCTGTCAGAGCGATCTGCTCCGTCGTTCTGCAGCATGAACGTCGGGTCAGACGTGCCGAGGATCCATACTTCTTACGGTGAACACGAGCACAACGTGCTTCAAGCGAATGATGGTAGCAATTCGCATTCCGCTATCACAGACCGTGAATAAGGGCAGCCTGCTGTCGGGTACCACGAAGCGTGATAAACCGCGCCTTCTCACGGCGCACTGAAATATGCGGGTTAGATCCCACTCGTCGCATGACCAGCTTTTGATTTCCAGGGCGACGCAGAACGGATCGTCAATGCTGTGCCCCGCGGTGAAAAGCAAACAAGCCGGCTCGACCCGGTTGCCCTCGGTGGCTGTTGTCCCAGCGGCCACGCTCTTTTCTTCGTCGATACCACCGCTTCGTCGATTTGTGGTTTGAAGTGATTGGACTCCTGTTCTTGTGTCGTCAGACGTCTACTCGTACAATGACAGATTTCACTTGAAAATCAGCGGCGACCGGTCGATTCAGGTTGGCGCCATTGCACCGGCGGAACCAAGTAGCATTGCTTCACTTTTCTCATGCGGAACCTCCGCATCAAGCACATCAGACAGTGCTTCAGAAAGCTCGATTAAGGAATGAAAGTCGGTTGCCATCGGGGTCAACGACGAGCATGTCACGGATGTCGGGATTGAGCGAGTTTGCCGGAGCCTGTTTGAAGGAAACCCGGTAGTTGCGAAATTCGCGGTGAAGTTCATCCACGTCATCCACATAGAAATGAACACGACCTCCGAAGCTGCAATCAAAGTCAATCGCAGAATCGCGATTCGCCTCGGCGATCAGGTCGCGAAGTTGCGTTGAAACCGATCCGTGCGCCGTGCTTTGGCATTCAGTGAACATGACGATGGTCAGGTTTCCGGACATGTCATGACACGCCGTTGGCGGCTCTCTTCGTTAGTGAATTTGAAACCTGGAGCAGGTGGTGGCCCGATACGCCGATCAGGACATCCGCAAGTACTTCCAGGGCGAGGCAGCGTTCGCTATCCCGGGTGTACTCATTCCTCGAAGGCGGGAACCGTGAGTATGCGATTCGGTTGAGGTTGAATGCGGAGCTGGGGCGGCAGATCGAGAACCTGTTGACTCGTCCGGTGGGCCGCCCGCCGAAGAATCCCGCGGTGCGCTATCACGACTTTATGTATCAGGCCGCCAGTTGGGACCAAGCCCGTCGCGTGGTGGCCAAGGTCGGGTGGCACCAGGGTGAACTGTTCCCCGGCGTTGACTTCATCGTCACCAATATGGGCGGTGGGGCAGTGGATCAAGGAGGGTAAGAACGCGATCAAGTGGACGAAGTTATCTTGCCACGACTTCGTGGACAACTAAGTGCGATTACAGTTGTCCGCTTTGGCGTACAATATCGGGAACTTCCTGCGGCGGCTGGTGCTGCCGTCGCGCGTGGGGCACTGGAGACTGACGACCCTGCGGGAAAGGCTGATCAAGATCGGGGCAAAGGCGGTGCGTCACTCGAAGTACGTGACGTTTCAATTGAGCAGAGGTGGCGGTTCCGCGAAGGCTGTTCGTTACCATCCTGAAACGTATCCAACGTTTGCATGCCGTGCCATATGTGGTGCCGTGATGATGACCTGACAAGCCCCACAAAAAGGCTCCCGTCGAGTTTCCTCAGGGAGATACCATGCGCCCATCACGAAAAACGGAGCCGATAAGCCTCTTCGGCACACAAGGAGGAAACCGATTCAGCCCATGAGACCGGAAGGCATTCGAGAATGGGTAGGCGCAACGGAGGCTGAAGTCGTATAATCAACGAACACCGCCCCGCGGGCTCTCCTGGCAAGTCCAATTGGGAAATGTCGGTTAACTGCGCTTGAATTGTGTCTACGATCCGCAAAGGACCACACATCTTGTGAATATCGGGCGTTGCCTGGACGGAAATGAAGCCTGCTGATTCGGCCCGTTGCGAGGTAAATCCATTGCCGGTTAGGGGTAGCAGCCGAAACCTTGGAGGATTGACAGATGTCGCGATTTCGCATGGTACTGGGCTTGGGGTGCATTCTTGCCCTTAACACCACCGCAAGCGCGGATGTTCGCATCCGCGTGGCTACTTTTAACATCGAAAACTTCGATGGGGACTCCGCACAGGAGGCGGCGGCCGTCGATATTTTACTGCGCGTGGGAGCTGATGTGGTTTGTGTTCAGGAGATCAACGACACCCCTTCGAGCGCCTTTATCGATTTGGCCGCGGCGACAGGTTATCCGTTTCGGTTCCTCGCCAGCGGGTCGAACAGCTTCGACGCTGCCAAACATTCTGGCATCATGAGCAAATTCCCCTTTGCGACATCACCTGTCACTCTCGATTCAGTTGACCTGTCCGGTGACGGAGGCGCCCGAGACCTCACGCGCAATTTTGTCCGCGCCGAACTCGACATCCCGGGTGCTGCGGAGAATTTTGTCATCATCGGAAACCACTGGAAATCGGGCACTGCAGACGCGGACGAATTCCGCCGATCGGTCGAAGCCTTCCGCACGATGCAGACTACAGTGCCCTTCGACTCCACCACCATTCCATATGTGCTGGTCGGAGACATGAACGACGACATCAATGACAGTGCCGATTCACCCTCGCAGTTCTTCTCCTTACCAGGAGGCCTACCGGGTGGGTACGACCTGGGCAATGACATTTCCTTTCCAATTTCCAACGGCGTGTTCATCCCACTGCAGGCCAGTAGCGGAGCGCGAAGATTAAACATCATTCCCGCTTTTCAAAAAGATGGTTCCGACGCGACGCGCAATGCTTCGGGGCGACGACTTAGCTACATCTGGCGCAGCAACGCCGTCACGTTTGTAGGATCTGAAGTCTACGACTCCGCCGACGAAGGACTCGGAGGAGGACTGTCGAAGTTCGGTGCGCCTCTACCGGCAGGTACCAGCGCGGCTGCAAGCGATCACTTGCTCGTATTCGCGGACATCGACATTCCTGACGATCAATCCGGGGCATGCTGCACGGCCTGCGGATGCGACGACACGGTTAACGAAGCCGAGTGCCTCGGACTCGGTGGCGAATTCCGCGGAGCCGGCGTTGAGTGCGGTATGGAAATCCCTGCCTGCGACGCGCTTCCCAACGACCTGATCATCAACGAGGTCGCGATCTCGCACAACGGCACGCAGGACCAGGAGTTCGTCGAAATCTTCGGCGACCCGTTCGAACTCCTTTGCGGATTGTCGATCGTGGTCATCGAAGGCGAAACCCTGTCGAAGGGAAACGTCGATCTGATTGTTCCGCTGGACGATTGCGGGGGCAGTCCGTGCGCCCTCGACGCTGAGGGATTCTTCGTTGCCGGCGGATCGGGCGTGGGGGCCGATCTGGTGATCGGAAACGGAATCGGGCGTTTCGAAAACGGGACTCAAACGATTGCCCTGGTCCGCGACATAACCGTTTCAGCCAACGACGACATCGATACGGAGGTCGGTGGTGGTGACGGCGAAGAAGATGTCAGCGTGGGCATGGTGCTGGACGCAGTGGGCATCATCGACGACGACTACCCGGTCAGCGATGCGGTCTACTTCGGTGCAAACCCGCTCGGACCCGACGGAACCGCAGTGCCGGCCGGTGGCGCCCGGTGCCCCAACGGTTTCGATACGGACTCCCTCGACGACTGGGTGATTCTCAGCAAGGCTATCGACGGTAGCGACGGATGCATCCCGTTCACTCCGGGCATGGTGAATCCATCGACTTGCGGGGGCGACTTCAACGGTGACGGCGATTTCGATCTCGACGACTATGCCGGGCTGCAAGGGTGCATGGGTTCCGCGTCAATCGCCTGCTCCGCATTGGAGTTGGACGGCATCTGCGGAATCACCATCGAAGACTACGACATCTTCATAACCCGCCTCACCGGGCCGTAGACGCAACAGAGGTTTTTGTCGCCCCATCGATTACCTCTGCGTGGATAACTTTGAAGAGTTCCTTTGCTGTGCGTTCCCAAGCGGCGTGAATTCCGGGGAGGTTGGTGTTGGACAGTACAAGATGGAGCCCGTGGAACCATAATGCTGAACATCCAGAATGAATCAAGTCAAGATGCAGAGTTTCACGCTACCTACATTGCGAGTCACATGGGTCTGGACGAGAACGCGCTGGATGTGTCTGTCCTTGCGGGGGAATTCGTCACTATCGAAATGCCATGCGCTGAGATTGTCGGCATGGGATCGCTGGACGACCCTGGTGCCGCCGGCTGCCATCTCGACGACGATACCGCCATTCCAAATACGATGATGGTCCCTGGTTTCCTTGGCCAGGATTTCGTCTGCGGCGGTATCTACGGCTGTACGCTCACACCTGATGTCGATGATCTGGACGACGATGGCGACACCGAAGAATTGGTCATCATCAGTGACGGAATGCAAAGGCTTATGATGAACGGCGGCGTGGAGGGCCACATGCATGGCTCCAGTCCCGGCATGATGGGGCCGCACTTCTTTGGCGGCGACTTCCTCATCCGCTAGGTTTCTTTACTCGTATTGGGAGCACGATGATGAATGGCTTTGGAATCCTCATGGCGTTGATGATGGCGCTTGTTTTCTTCTTAGGTGGTTTCTCCTTACCGCCCACATAGTGGTCATCTACTTGTAGCCGAGATTCGTAGCGTCATCTCACGGCTGATCGAAACACGCGACGAACGTCGCGACAGGTTCGTCCAGAACGCGATTGAGACGCGGCTCAGGCCGAGCTCCGACAAAGTGCTCAAAGTACTGACCGAGCAGGGCATCTCGCGGACCCTCGCGAAAAAAACCTTAGGGGTCGCACGCAGGCACCGGGCGTTCACCATCGTTGCAGTCGTGGAAACACTCACACGCATCTCCGGAAAGCTCGCCAACGCGGGCGAGCAAAGCGCGATGGACCAGAAAGCCTCGGCACTCCAGTCGCTGGCCACGTAGTTCTCAAGGTTAAGAGAGCACGCACCACAGGGCCTCTTCTCTTTCCATTGCGTCACCGCGGTTGGATTCAGGGATGTTCGGACAAATTGGCGGCGTAGCCAGCCGCCTTCACTGCCTCAACTATTTGATCGGCAACGCGCGTGCTGCCCCCATCGTACCGAACCATTGCCGTCTTCGTCGGATAGTCAACCTCGACGGACGCCACATCCGGGAGCTTGACGAGTTTGGCACGCAGCCCCGTTGCGCAGCCCTCGCAGGTCACTCCTTCGATGCGGAACTTGGCCGTGGCGAGGCGAATATCCGGCGCGAGGGCGCTTCCCGATGCCGGCGAGGCGAACAGGTAACCGACATAGTTCGGAAAGAGCACGAACGCACCGACCAAGCCTGCGGCTATCCACAGCATGATCCGACTAAACGCGCGCAGCCTCCGGTTGGGGGCCGCGCAGGCGGAGTCCGGGGCGCATGTTTCCCGACGGAAGTAGACGGTGTAGAACCCGATGCCGAGCATGACAAGCGCGCCTGCAACGAAATAGGGATGGTACGCCTCAAAGAACCCGGCCACCCCCGCCGCCGACACACCGAACGTGATCAACAATAACGGAAGCCAGCAACAAGCCGACGCCAATGCGGCAGAGATCACAGAGCCGCTTGCGGCCCAAAGCCCCACACGCTGTGTCGTAGGCAGTTCCGAAGGATTGGTCGAAACTTCCGGCGCGCAGCACGCACTGTTGTTGTGCTCCTCCATCTTGTCGTGGCCGTTCCGAGCCAGATACTTACTATCCCGCGCCCACTCAAGAGAAAAGGCGACGATTGTCCCGCTCACGATGCTGATTGCAATCCAAGCCCCGTGGATTGGCGCGATCCCAAAACCGTGGAGAAATGCGGCTACGCCTCCAAATCCCCAGAGAGGGCCAGTGATAT
>JAUIEW010000188.1 GCA_030429365.1 Phycisphaerae bacterium | reverse complement strand
AATCAACCTGCCCGCCGCCTAGGCCAAGATGCCATTTTCCAATCACTGCAGACCGATAGCCTGCTTCTGACAGCATACTGGCCAGGTTAGTTGTCCGTGGATTGATCAACAAAGGAGCGTCACCGGGCAAAACTTTGGCGCGCGCCCGAAAGCCATACTGCCCTGTCAGAAGCGAATATCTAGAAGGTGTACAAGTTGCGGATGATGCGTGCGCATCAGTGAACAGGATACCCTCTCGCGCCATTCTATCGAGATTCGGCGTGTCTATGCCGATCGCCCCATACGGACCTATATCTCCATAACCCACATCGTCAGCATACATGATGATTATGTTGGGGAGCCGATCCTGGGCGATGTCGCTGATGCTGTTGTCGGTTCCGCAACTTGTCAGAAGAGCAACACCCAACACGATCGATAGCGCGGAACAAAACCACGAACGACACAGATGAAATTGATCAAGGAAGAATGAAATCAGCACGACTTACCTGGCGCAATTCTAAAAAGCAGGCACTTTCGTGCCTGCAAAATAGAACCCCATGCAGGGAGGAAAACGCCGGGGAACAAGACAAATGAAAATGATCATTTATCATATATATCGTATATTTCGTGCGCCCTATTGAGTCAACACCCTGGTCGCTGGCTTGATCGGGAGAATTTACCGAGCTCAGCCGCTGTCTCGGTTTCTACCGATGACAGGAAACTGCTCGACCTCCAGCACTGTTCCGGAAACGGGCGCAGAATCTTCGGAGAGCCAGAAAACGATTTGCCTCGCGACGTCCTCAGGCATCAGCAGTTGACCAGAAGGTGCAGCAGTTTTCGCAATCTTGTCTTGCCAGTCGTCAGGGGCCCCTGCTTGCCGTTGGATTTCGATCTCGCCTTCTGTGTACGTCCACCCCACATTTAGTTGATTCACTCGAACGCCATGCTCGTGCAGTGTGTCTCCGAGATTTCGGGTCATGGTCATCAACGCACCCTTTGACATTGCGTAGATCAATAGAAACGGCGCTCCACAATACGCATTGATCGAGCCCACATTGACAATTGATCCGCGCCGACCGAGCGCTCGACAGCTTCGATACACGCCCTGCGCCAATAGCAAGGGAGCTTTTACGTTCACATCAAAAACATCGTCGAATTGCCCGAGGATGTCCGCATCAATATCGCTTCTTGGAAATATCGCGGCATTGTTAACCAGCCCGTTGACGCCCCCAAACTCCTGCTGCGCTTTCTGAAGAATAGCCCCAATGTCTCCGGTATCTTCGAGTGACGCAACCACATAGCGGGCACGCTCCCCGAGTTCCTGTGCGAGTTGATCGAGCGCGCTTTCACGGCGTCCCTGAAGCAGAACATTAGCGCCGGCAGCATGAATTGATCGAGCAGCCGCTTTGCCTATTCCGGAGGAAGCGCCGGTTATGATGACAGTGAACGAGCTGAGATCAGGCATGAGCATTCCCAGGCACCCGTTGCGCCAGACCGGGCTTATAAAGAAACGCCGAACTCCGAAGGACGCCGCGCTCTGCGATATGCCTCGCGCTATTCATCACTGCTCTCCCCCCTGTGTTTTCAAACGAGCGGCTTGCAGTCTTCTCGCAGATATAGCTGGGTCGATTTCTGCGGTTTGACGAGTGACCAAAGCAATTTTGAACGAGTACTCATCTTCGCGGGGCGTAAATTCATTATGCGTCCGTTTAGACCAGGAATTGTCGCCACCAACACCCGCCTGAATGGCGTCAACCAAGACGAATGTTCCGTCACGATCTTGCGGAAGATCGTTTAAGTGTATTGTTGGTTTCAACCGATCCTGGTCGGTCGCAAGATCCCAAATAGATTCCGATGCTTCGAAATCTTCCATCGGGTTCGCCAGCGCCGAAAAGCCAAATCCATCGAACGGTCCGTCAAGATGAACGATCGCTAGTCCTCGACCTTCTGGATCTGACAGGCTCAGCCACCTGGTATCTGTCCGCGTTCCATTTTCCTGAGGCCGCAGATATGGCGTATAGAGCTCATCCACGTTTGCCCGATATCGTGAAACGTAGGCTGACCAGTCTCGATCAATATAATTCTCGTGGGGACCACGTCCCAGCCATTCAGCATCTTTGAACTGATCGCTAATCGCAAATCGAAGCCCCACTCTCGGCGGCATCATAATCGCATTGCTTCGATCAAACCGAGAATTGAGAAAAACTGAGCCATCTGGTGACACAAGAGCTTCTTGTGTCCAGTTGGCCATTACGGTGCCATTGTCATCCTTGATGTCAAAAGTGCTGGTGACACGCGCAGAGCCGTCCGGCAGTGCGGCGTGTTCGAAGGTCGTGAGATCGATATTGTCCCGCGCTTCGCGCCAACGAAAATCCCATGTGCGCGGCTGGAACCCATAGTCATTGTCCGTCATCGCCCGCCAAAGGTTGGGCCGGATCGGTTCGGTCAAGATCGGTCCCACCTCGGTGGTCAACTCACTCAGAAACCCTGTTCCTTTGTCGAATGAGATGGTCAGACCCGCCGCACTTAGATCGAGACGATTGCCCGAATCTGAAATCCCAACCACCCCGCTGGCGGGGGTCACCTGCAGCTCCTGAGAAAACGGCAGCTTGAATTGTTCGGAGGCGAACACGTGGTCGCGGTCCAACAGCTCAGAATGCTGATAATTATTGTTGGCGACGAGTTCGACGGTCAGAAAATAATGTGCACCTGGAACGAGCCGCTCAGGCATTAGCGCCCCGATATCAAGCTGTCGCTTGTCACCTGGCGCAGTGGGTGCGACTGGTACCGTGCCGGAGCGGATGACCGCCCCGTCCTCCTCCACGCGCCATGTCACGGCAAAATTAGACAGATCCGTGAAGTGGAACCGGTTCTCGATTTCCAACACCCCGCCAGACAAATCAACGCCTACAAATTTTGCTGGTTGGTAGGCCTTTTTGACTTCCCAATAGGCCGGTTTGACGGACCGATCAGGAAAGATCACGCCATTGTGCAGGAAGTTTCCTGATGATGGAGCGTCATCCGGTCCATAATCACCGCCTTGACTGTACCAAACCCGTCCGTGCTCATCGGTTTCCCGAAGTCCCTGGTCAACCCAATCCCAAATGAAACCGCCTTGCAGAATGGAGTGCCGGTAGATTGTGTCCCAATAGGCCTGACCATTACCCAGGCTATTTCCCATGGAGTGCCAGTACTCCATCATGACCCAGGATTTATCGTTTTCTTCCTGGGCGTAGCGTTCGAGGCTCCATGGGGACGCATAGAACGCCGTCTGAAAATCAGATGAGACACCAAATGGCCTGACCTTGAGTGCAGAAAAATCGCCGCCCTCAAATCGATCATCATCGGCATACTGAAATAGGCGTGTTGGATCGCGTTGTTTGGCCCATTCGTAGATTGCCACCATATTCGGGCCCGGCCCGGTTTCATTGCCCGGCGACCAGATCACAATCGAGGGATGGTTTTTGTCGCGCTCAATCATCCGCACCGTCCGGTCCAGCATCTGAGCGGCCCATTCGGGCTTTCGGGCTGGTGCAAGATCTTCTTCGAATCGAAAGAGGTGCGTTTCGAGATTCGCTTCGCCAACAACGAAGAACCCGTACTCATCAGCGAGTTCATAAAAGCGCCGCTGTTGGGGATAATGCGAAGTGCGGATCGCGTTTAAGTTCCCAGCCTTCAATAGTTCAAAATCACGAATAATCGTCGCCTCATCGAGCACATATCCGTGCTCCATGTGGAACTCGTGATAATTGACCCCTTTGAATTTGACTGGATAACCATTGATCAGAATACGTCCATTTTCGAGCTCGATGGATCGAAATCCAATTTTGGAAGATACCGTTTCTATGGGCTCCCCATTAGGCCCCATCAATGTCAGCGAAAGATCGTAAAGCTCGGGCGTTTCGTCAGACCAGGCGGCGACGTCCGGGAGAACATATTGCCCAAAAATCGTTGGGCGACTACCGTCTCCTTCTACGGGAATTGCCTCTTCAAGAACGCGTTGGTTATCCCGTGAGAGCGTTGCTTCAACAGAATATCCAGCCAGATTTTCATGCTCAAATGAGCGCAGGTCTACGGAGAGATTGAGCACCCCATCTTCGTAGTCGTTTGTCAGCGAGGTTGCTGCGAAAAAATCCCGGATATGGGTCTGCGACCGAGACGATAGTGTCACGTCACGAAAGATGCCGCTCAGGCTCCAGGCGTCCTGATTTTCGAGCCAACTGCCATCATTCCATCGCATCACCTGCGCGGCGATTAGGTTCTCTCCCGGTTGGACATACTCCGTGATATCGAACTCAAGCGGGGTCCGGCTTCCCTGCGCATAACCCACGCGATTGCCATTGACCCAGAGCGTCAGAGCTGAACTGACCGCACCGAACTCGATGAATACTCTGCGCCCGTCCCATTCATCCGGTATTTCAATCGTCTTACGGTAAGAGCCAACATGGTTCTGCGCATCGGTCGGCGTGACAAATGGGGTTTCGCGGAACGGGTATTCAACATTGGCATAAATCGGATAACCAAAACCATGTCGCTCCCAGACGGATGGGACAGGAATTTCGGCCCATTTATCATCCGCAAAGTCCTGCTCATGGAACCCATCAGGACGCTGGGCCGGCAATTCCGCCCAATGAAATTTCCAGTCTCCATTCAATGACATCTCAGAGCCATCGAGAGGCATTCGACTTGTCGCGGAAAATGCCTGAACTCGATAGCTGGCACGTGGCGCTTCCATGCCCTGCTGGATTACCGCCACGTCCTGCCATGGTTCCAAAACATTAGGCTCTTCGGGCACTAGCGAGCAGGCTGACACCAGGAACACGCCCAAAAGCCCAATTATCTTCATAGATCTTCTCGCAATAAATATGAACAGGGCCCGAACCTTCAAATGATATCCAGAAGGCTAGCGATCCTATTTCGTGGGGTTTGGATAGGGTAGCGACAAGAACTCAGCACCTCGATGCAACCTGCCGTTAAAATCAAAAAGAGTTGCGTTCTCCCAATGAGAGCCATCGCCCCACCGGGTGCTGCAGTCAGAAGAAATCCAAGCCGGCTCCCAATAGACAACCCCGAGACCGCCATTGGATACCACAGCATCCATCAGATCAATCAGCTGCTTTCGCTGTCCATTTTTTGTTGCGGGATATCCCTCGATGAGACTGTCTTCACCTAACAAGTTGTTCGCCGGATCATTTCCTCGCAACGTCCACGGATATGCTGTCTCAACAATAACCACATCTTTTCCGAATTCAGATCGAATTCGGGCGATAGCTTGCTCCATCAACGAGAATGGCATTGCAGACCACTTAGCATAATAACTTATGCCGATCATATCGAAGTCGTGCAGTCCTGCCGCTGCTGCGTCATGGAACCAAGGTTCTACATTTTCTGGCTGTGCTATATGTAGCATAATGCCGATAGGTGTCTCCAATTCGGCGCTCACCGCTCTCGTAGCTTCAATACCCGCATTCAGAAATTTCACATTTCGCTCCCAATTTATGGGAGAATCTTCGGCGACCTCTTCTGTAATTAGCATTTCGGTGTTCGTCTCGTTCCCGATCTGAACATACTCGGGAAGCAATCCATCATCAGCCAGAGAAATGAGTGTTTCGCGCGTATAGTCGTACAAACGCTGAGCAAGTTCATCGTCGGATTGAGCGTCTAGCCATGACTCAGGAATAATCTGCTTTCCAGGATGTACCCAATCGTCAGAATAATGAAAGTCGAGCAAAACTTGCATTCCAGCAGAACGCGCTCGGGATATGCTTTTCCTAACATCTTCAAGCGTACTATATTCGGTCCACTGCGGATTATGCCAAAGCCGCAAACGCACGAGGTTGGCGCCAGCTGCCTCCATGATTTCAAAGGGGTCTGAACGACCGAATTTGTCCGAGAACGATGCCCCACAATCCTCGAGTTCATTCACATATGAAAGATCCACGCCGCGCCACAGGGAGTCCGACACGAACTCTAAATCTTGTGTCTTGGCAGGTTCAACTGAACTACAGGCTGTTAAAGCCAACAGTACAGTAAAAAAAACGAAATGCTTCATCATCATTAACTCGCCCCACCAGAGGCCCTGTACAGGGCCTCTGGTGGGACTATTTTAGGGTTAGACGAAATTAGAACTCGTAACTAAATCCGAGCCAATAGCGGGTTCCGAACTCTTCATATCGCCCTCGAGCACTCTCAGAAGAATAAAATGTACGGAACGGTTCATCGGTCAGGTTATTCGCTTGGAAGAGCAGCTTCAGGCCATCAAGCGAGCTCCCCTCCGCAAACTCGTAAGACGTTTGAAAGTCCAAAATACCTTCTGAGTCGTTGAAAAGGATTTGATCCGGCACATCTCCTAGCTCGACAGGAAGCGCATCGCGATATCTGTATCCGAGACGGGCTTCAAAGCCATTTTTGAAGTACCAAATCTGAGTGTTGAGCGTGTTTTCCGCCAATCCTGGGAGCGGGAATGTTCCTTCCACAAAAGCCGGCCCCACCTCGATGTTGCTGTCTACATATGTGTAGTTCGCATACAACCCGAGACCATCAAGCAGCCCTGGCAGAAAAGAGAGAGGTTGAGTATAGGCTACTTCAAACCCTTGGATCTTTCCCCCTTCGCCATTGATCGGCTGGGTGAAGTTTCCAACGGCACCAGAAGGCAGCGTTACACCCGATCGCGTCTCGCGGACAATGAAGGTTTCAATGTCCTTGTAAAAGCCGCTGATGGTAAACGCTGCATCGTCTGCGAAATACCACTCGTAGGTCAAATCCAGCTGATTAGTTTCAAACGGATCGAGAAGCGGATTACCACCAAATGCTTCTGGAGAACCAAAATCGAATTCGCCGACACCCGCATTCAAGTCGTCAAGCGGCGCGCGCGCAATGGCTTTGCTCAAACCAACACGAACAATATGGCCGTCCGCCGGAAAAAACGAAACGTTCAGGCTTGGCAAAACATGTGTGTAGTCATTGTCAACACTAAATGGCGTTAGGACTTCTACAAAGCCCGTGCCGGCGCCGTTTTCCAAGAACGTGCTTGAAGACGTCGTTTCTGTACTGACTACACGCACGCCAACATTGCCGGAAAATGGCAGCGATCCGGCTGAACCCTCGAAGTCTGCGCTGACGTACCCAGCCAACACCTGCTCCTCCACAACCCAACTTTCCGTCGTGTTAAAATTGGCTTGCTGTGGATCAATACCGCCGAAGAGTTGGTCAATGACGCCATTTCTGTCGAAAGTGAGAGTGCCCGGAAACGATACCGAACCTGCACCCGTGAGCGGCACACCTAGCAAGCTCGCTGGAACCGCTGTGCGACTACCTGGATCTATAAACGGGAAGTCTGAACGCGCAAAAAGAGATTTCTCGCGATCCGTATACCGGAGCCCCGCATTAAGCCCAGTGAAGAACCCATCACCAAGATCGTACCCAAGGTCCAATGCATAATTGTTGACCTCATCTTCAATAGTATCGGACGTTGGGACCCGCACGATAGATGGGAGGTTAATACTCGGATCGGAAAGATCGAAGTTAAATGCGAAGACCGCCGGATCATTGGAACTGGTTCCGAACGTTCCGCTCAGCCCACTGGTAACTTCGAATGGTGTTCCAGAGACGTCATGCACCTCAGTTTCTACTGATACGAATTGTGCTTCACGTTCATTCTTTGAATAACCAACATCCGCAACAATCGTGAGCGGACCTTTGTACCAGGCGAAATTTACGCCTCCCGCATAAAGGTCATCAAACAACGTGAACTCTTCATTTACGTTGCGAATACGCCCGCCGAATCCAGCCGTCGGAGATACCGTCGCTCCGGTGATAAAGCCGTCAGCACCAGTTACATCGCTGAACTGATTTCCGAACTCTATGCCGCCTGCATCATTGCCGAAATTGAATCTGAATCCACGTTGCTCCTCAACAAATTCAACGCCCGAATAGAAGAAGTCGGCATTGAACTCAAAGCTATCATCAGGTTGCCACTGCAATGCAGCAACAACCCCGTCCCGATCATCATCTCCGCCTCGCACGAGAGCCTCGTAACCGAACGGAATGCGCTCCACCCCGGCCGCATCAAACGCCGCTGTGTTTGAGTTTCCAAATTCTTGCCGCGCAACGGAATTAAATACGTTGGTCCGCGCACTAGCGATCGGCTGTTCCCGGCGCGTGTATGCAAGCACAACACCGAGTGTATCGTTCATAAACTGGTCGACATAGGAAATTGAGCCGGTGTAACCGCCAGTTTCAGCATCAGAAATATCATCAGCAATGTCGAAATAGCTTGCACGCGCATTCACCACAACACGGCGTTCACCAAAATCCAAAGGCCGAATTGTCCTCAGATCAACGGTACCGCCCACGCCACCTTCGACCAATGATGCTTTAGGTGACTTGAACACGTATGCGCCATTGAGCAGCTCTGCTGGGTAAGTCTCGTAGCGAATATTGCGACTGGCTTCTCCGGTCGCGAGCTCGCGGCCATTCAAGAGTGTATTGCTGAGATTTGGACCCAACCCACGGATAGACAACTCCGTCGCGTTTCCCCGGTCTCTGTTTGCAGTCACACCTGGCAAACGCGCAATCGACTCCGCAATACTAATATCAGGAAGTTTGCCCAAATCCTCTGCTGACACCGCGTCGAACCAACGACGACGATAGTATCCTGTACACTCTCTTCGTCTTCCTGCTCGACTTCCTGCGCATACGCGACACCAAGGGTACCCGCGAGCGCAAAAAGACTCGCAGAGGCTAAAATTGATTTTCTCATACTTTCCTCCCGGATATGAACACAGCACGACCTCTGTGGAGTCGTTATTTGTATGATAAATAGCATATTTGAATTTCGTCAAGCCGTATTCCGAGCGGGTGTTGACAAAAACAAATAGGAAAAACGTCTGTGGCATTTTGACCACAGGTGCAGGCCGCGAGCCCTTTTAGAGTTCGCTGATTGCTTGTGAATTATGTTTGTTTACTGAGCGAATTTCGCGCCGTGCTTAACGACAAGATCGAGTGCGCGCTCAACATGCGAATGGCTCAGTTCGCGCGATGTCTCGGGATCACCTGAGCGGATTGCATCTAGAAGATCGACGTGTTCCTGAATGCTAGCAAACTTCACGCCCTTGATCCGGTTTGTGATCCGGATCGTCATCCTCAGTGCAGTATCAACCATTGGGGCCATTTGGGCAAAAAACGGATTCCCGCTCGCGCGCAGGATCGCCGCATGGAACTGGCTATCGGCGCTTAGGGCATCGCCCCCGTGCTCTGCCGCCCGTTTCATCTGATCGACTGCCGCTTCTATTTCGCTGACGTCCGCATTGATCGAAGCCGCCGTTTCTGCCGCCGCGGGTTCAATGGCGAGCCGCATGCGCAGGAAGTCTTTGACCAAGGGAATAGACACATTCCGGTCTAGCAACCATGCGAGAACATCGGCGTCGAGGAGGTTCCAGCTCGATTCCTTCTGGACGATGGTTCCGCGGCGCGGCCAGGATAGAACCAGCCCTTTTGCCGTAAGCATCTTGATCGCCTCACGGGTGACCGTGCGACTTACATTGTACTGTTCTGAGAGTTCGGCCTCAGTCGGCAAGCTCGTTCCTATGGTAAAATCACCACGTACAATTGCCCCGCCGATGTCCTCAACTAGGGAGCGGGTTACATTGCCAGTGGAAACTCGGGAAACCATGAAATCTCATTTTGTCTGATTAATAATCCTATAGCATGTAACGATATGCCCTGGAACCGCAAGTATTGGATTTGTAAACAAACAGGCTGCCAGACTTAGGAAATTCATAGAGCTCAGCCTCACTGAGACCCTCCCGAGCCGAAGTCACAAAGATGAGATTCTCATCCGACCCCCCAAAAGCCACGCAGGTCGGCTGTTTTGCGGGCACCTCTATGGTCTGCAACAGTTCCCCATCAGGCAAATAGCAATTCAGCGCTGCCTCGCCCCAGATGGCAGACCAGTACCGGCCTGCACGGTCAGTTGCAGCCCCATCAGGAGCGCCGGTCGCCAGTTTCGCAAACACTTCTTGTTCCGAAAGCTCAAACGAGGACGGCGGATAAGCGCTGCGATAGATGACCTGCTTCGCAGAGTCCGCGAAGTATACCTCATCACCAAGCGGCGACCACGCAACGCCGTTTGAAATTCTGAGCCCGTTGAATATCAAACTCGCAACCCCGTCGGACAGTCGATAGAATCCCGAGAGCTTCTCATCGCCCGCTTCGGTCTCTACCATGGAGCCCGCCCAGAATGTCCCATCTGGCGCAACACCCCCATCATTGAGGCGCAGCCCGTTTAACAGTTCGGTCGGACGAGAGATCCAATCGACTTCGCCCGTGGCTGGCTGGAAGAGCGCAAAACCGGACGCGAAGGCACAGACGAGG
>JAUIEW010000187.1 GCA_030429365.1 Phycisphaerae bacterium | reverse complement strand
GACGTGTTGTTCGATTCGGTCGCGGAACTCGTGGGCAAGAAGGCCGTCGGCGTCATCCTCACGGGCATGGGAGCCGACGGCGCCAAGGGCTTGCTCAAAATGAAAGAGCACGGGGCGATTACCGTTGGCCAGAGCAAGGAATCCTGCGTCGTCTATGGCATGCCAAAAGTGGCGGCGGAATTGGGAGCGGTACAGCACGTGACCACGCCGGAGAACGTCGGCAACGTCGTCATCTCGGCCTTGAAGAAGATCGCCACATCGGTTGCCGTGCGATAGCGACCCTTTGCACGCCACGCCTTACAGGCCAGCGCCCTGAACCGGCGAAAATCAATCCTTTGTACCGATCTCATCGGTGAACACTGAAAGCATAATCAGGTTTTCGTCTTGTTCATGGCGATCGATGGAACCGATGAGGTTTTCGATTCGACGACAGCAGTCATCGATGAGCAGCGGGTCGGATTCGTTCAAGTCGTCCAGGTCGCGCCGAATGCCGTCCATGATTCGCATCAACTCATCGTGTTCATGGCGCAGCCGATCCACTTCCTTTGAGAGACTGGGACGATGCGCCGCGACGGTCGGGAGATACCCGTCGCGCTCTTCCAGGGCCATGTGCTTATGCAAGTGTGCGCGCAAGTGCTCATAGCGCCCGCGCAGTTTCTCCAGCCACTCGCCTCGGTGACTCAGCGGAACGGTCACGATCGTTTCTTTGAGAGTGGTGGCCAGGTCGTGGACTCGCTCGTGTTCGTCGTGCATCCATTGGGCCAGTTGTTTCGGGTTCATGGTGTCCTCCGCTTAGTGATGCTATGCAGCGACCTGCGATGGCGCTCGAAGTCCCGGACTTTGAAACGATGAGTAAATGCCGGCTCCTCTGTCCATCGGGCAACTGCTGTGCCAAAACGTCCGCCCCGTCAGCCCTGCCGACCGCGTCAAAAAACGTGCCCAGACCGGTGATGTGGTGAGATCGCCCATGCCCATGTTGTATTTGACGCAAACAGTTGCGGTTCGCCATCTGGCTATAAATGAGGCGATTGGCCCGCCTCAGCTGGTTTCAGGGCAGATTCCGAATCCGATCCAGCCTGGGCGTCCAGCCGCGACCGCAGCCATGACTTCAAATCAGATTCCGATCCATCTGGTGATCGCACCTTGTACGGTTCATTGGTCGTTGACGACTGGCTCGCGATGTCTTCGATGAACACGTCCACTTTCGTGATCGGCTTCTCGGCGTTTGCCATCTTCTTGCGAAAGTGTTCGGCTGCTGCCTGCCCGTCAAATCCCTTGCCGTTTCGGACGAAAGTCAGTTCGGACTTGGCGATGGCATTCAGCAGGAACTCGATCTTGTCGTGGTGCCAAACGGACTCGGGTGTGACCGACAGGTCGGCGTAGTCGTCACCCATCAAGTAGTTATGCAGTGCTTCGACTTCGATGACATACACCTCTTCGTCAAGCGGCAGGATGAGGTGTTGCTTCTCATGAAGCTGCGACGTGGGAACGAGCGGTACGTTCCGGTCGCGACCAAAAACAGACAACGTGATCTGTCCGTGTGTGATGTCGCCGGCATAAACGCGAAGCCGATCCCGAGATCCCGGTATGTACGTGTATCTTTTCTGATATGCAATGAATGAAGTCTTCTTGTCCAGAAGCAAACTGGCTGGCGGAACGTTGACGGTAAACGAGACGGGAATGCTCGTCAGCAGCTTTCCGCTTTGTGTCTCGGCGAAGATGCGAAACTCGCCACGGGCGGGCGCTTGCTTGATGAGATCAAACACATCGTTGCTGTGGAGATTGATCTGGTATTCGATTGTGCCGACGCGCGTGAGCGGGACCCGGCCCAACTTCGGGTCGTCGATGCCCAGCCAC
The DNA here is from genome assembly GCA_030429365.1 of Phycisphaerae bacterium. Lineage (GTDB taxonomy): Bacteria > Planctomycetota > Phycisphaerae > UBA1845 > UBA1845 > UBA1845. Next base: position 8,514 of record JAUIEW010000187.1, on the reverse strand, counting down.
ACCGACTCAGCCACTGCGTCATTCACCGTCGCGGTGAGCAGTAGGTTTGAACCGGGCCGGCTTGGAAACCATAGCGAGTCGGGCACATCATGCAGTTGAATATACCCTTCGGCCAGAGCAGATGAGGGCAACGCCAGCAACACTGTCAGTACACCAATCAGGTAGGTATAATTTAAGCGATTCATGGTCGGTTCCCTTCGGTGGAAATGGGTGGTTCGGCACAGCGGCAACTGCCTCCGTACCTTATTTCAGTCTACCACGCAGATCGGTATCGAAGCGTTATGATCTTGTCGAATTCTGTAGAGCGTCGATGACTTTGCCCGCCAACCATTCCATTGATTCACCGATGCACTGGGCATTGATACTGCTTTGCGGCGTGGCGCCCGTCCTTGTTGGCGGTTGTGGCGTCGGTGCAGCGTGCCCGAGCGGGTCAGCCGACCAGGTGACCGTCGTTTTCACGTTCGACGACGGACCGCTGGCGGCGGATCAGACCTTGGCGAACGCCACGAACGATTCCGTCGAACTGCTTCAACCGCTGAATTCGATACTGGAGACGTTGGATCGCCGCTCGGTGCGGGCCGTCTTCTTCATCGAAGGTCCCGGCGACGAGGACACCGGCGAAGCGCTCCAAGGCCTTTTTGCAAACGGGCTGGAAGCAATTCACGATCGTGGCCACGTGCTCGGATATCACGCGTTCAATCACGATCCGGCCATCTGGTCGCAAACGCTCGGTCCGCCATTTTTTGGACGCATCGCCATGCAGTCGGACTTGGATCAACTGATCGCATACATTGACGCAGCGTTGGCGATGATCGATGCGGATCGACAGGACTGGTTTGCCGACTTGTACCGACAACCGTTCGGCGGCAGTGGTGTGAGTCGGTCGGAGGCGCAGGCGGTGGCCCAGGATCTAGGGTGGGTCTATCGTGGTTTTGTCATCGACAGTGTGGACTGGACGGATAACCTCGAATCCGATCCAGCGCTCACCGATGGGCTGCCGTTTGAAACCGAAGCAGAGCGCATTGAGTTCGTGCGGCGCAGAATTCGTAGCGGGATCTATCGCCATTGGGACTGCGAGGTGATCGATATCTTGCTTCACGTCAATGCCTTCACCGCCGCCAATCTCGACACGTTCATCGACGAAGTCGAAGCGGCATACGATCAGAAAACCGGCGCAACGATTGTGTTCGACGTGCCCGATTGCTACATCAACACGCCCGATGCGCAGGTAGATCGCACGCTGGTCGAAGATCTAATCCGTGGGTTGTGACCGATCAAGTCGCTCGCTGCGCCATGACTCAGCGTCCACCGTCCGAACGTGCTTCCCCAATGAGGCTTTGAACTGGTTGATCGCCGCAGACAGATGTGCGTGCGCAGGGACATCGGCGAGTGCGCCGGCCGTTCGTGTCAGCATCCGGCCAGCCGACGCTACACCGTCGTCTTGCAGCAGCCCCACCATGGCGATCTGCGTCTGATCGACCACGAGCCGCGGATCGTGAGCATTCATTCTTGCAGACGCCGCAAGGACGTCGCTGAACAGTTCAATCCGCCCATCAGCATCGTGCGGCGATTGCAAACGAGTCATCAAAACGTTCAACTCTTCTGCATGCTCACTGTGGGTAGCGCGAAGCCGTTTGCATTCCAGCACCATCGCGTCGCGCAGCATCTTCATCCCTCGCTTGGTGTGACCCAAATGAAAATGTACAGATGCCAGCCTCCACACCACGTTCTTGGTCGAATCCAGGTTTACGCCGGCTGGCGTTTTGGCGCGATATGTTTCCAGAACCGTCGCGGCCAAATTCGGTTGATCGGTCCGCAGTAGGAATGCGGCGTACTTATCCAACGCATCGAGCGCGAACTGATTGTTTCCCTCCGGCAGCGCATCGTACACGCGTAGGGCTTCCACGTATGCCGACTCCGCCAACTTGAATTCATTGCGAGCAGCGTAAGCATTGGCCAGATCCACCCGGCATCGGGCGGCGCCGGCTGACTCGGATAACCCCAGCGATTCGTACATTGCAAGGGCGTCTTGAAACAACCGCACAATCCGCTCGCCCGGTGGATGTGGGTGCAACTGGGCCCACATGGCAATCGCCAGCATTCGGGTGTTGTCGGCTACAAGTGCATGACACTCGCCAAAATGTTTGCGCCGAATCGCCAGCGCCTCTTGCTGCATTTGGACGACGCCGTCACTGCTTTGTTTGCCTGAAAACGATTGCTCGGCAAGCGACTGAGCCAGCGCGCTGAGACACTCGGCGATAATGGGATCATCCGGATCGCGGTTCGCTCGAAAGTACGCCAGCGATTTTTGCAGATGCGGTATGGTTTCGGCATACATCATCAGGCTGCGCAGCGTGCGGGCCAGTGCCATGCGTACGTTGGCTTCCACACCTGGACGGCCCGAAAGCTGCGACTCGATCAGGTTCTCCGCGTCGCTCAACAAATCGGCGACGGTGACGCCGCTTCCCCGCTTAAAAGGGCTAGCCGACGCGAGCAGCGTTTCGAGGAAGTCCACGACGCCTTGAGCTTCGCCGTGCGCAGCTTGGGCGATTTCGCTCTGGCGTTTCGCGATTTGCTCGGATTCGTTGGCTCGCGACAGACTCTGTGTGGTGCTGACCAAGGCAAGAATGGTCGCCAGTCCGGTGATGGTGGCAGCCGCCACTTGGGGTTTGTTGCGTCGAATGAACTTTCCGACGCGGTACCCGAGCGTATCTTTGCGGGCGGTGATCGGTTGACCATCCAAGTATCGCCTGATGTCGTCGGCGAACTGTTCGACCGAGCCATAACGTCGATCGGGATCTTTGCGCAGCGCGGTGACGGCAATCTTGTCGAGGTCGCCTCGCAGTTGATTGCGCATGCGCTTGTCGTTTGCCCGTCCATTTCGACCGAACACCGTACTTGGAAGCGACGGATCGGCCTCGCAGATTAATCGTTCCGCTTCGTATCTCGGTATGTCCGTCAATTGAAACGGACGCTGGCCGCAAAGCATTTCATAAAGCACCACACCCAACGAGTACACATCGGTCGATGTGGTCACCGCCTCCCCGCGAACCTGTTCGGGGCTGGAATACTCAGGCGTGAGTGCTGACGACCGTGTGATCGTGGTCAGCGGCGAATGGCGTTCATCACCATCGTGCAACAGCCGCGAGATGCCGAAGTCCAACAACTTCACTTCGCCGGAATCATCCACGAGGATGTTGTTGGGTTTGATGTCGCGATGGACGACGAGACGTTGATGGGCGTATTGGACGGCTTGGCATGTCCGGAGGAAAAGGGCCAATCGCGCTCGAATCGTCAGGTGCCGATGGCCGCAGTACTTTGTGATCGGTTGGCCGTTGATAAACTCCATCACGAGGTATGGCAGCCCGTCGTCTGTTGTCCCCCCGTCCAACAGACGTGAGATGTTGGGGTGCTCGAGATTGGCCAGCACCTGTCGTTCGCGATGAAAACGCTGCATCATGCCGACGGTGGCGATGCTCTGGCGAATGATTTTGATCGCCACGTGTTTCTCAAAAGATTCGTCCGCCCGGCGGGCCAGATAGACCTCTCCCATGCCGCCGGTCGCGATGAGATGACTGATTTCGTAAGGACCGATTTGGGTCCCGGCATCGAGCGTCGAGCGGGTGATCCCGCTGGCGGCTTGCAGTTCGTCTGCGCCAAGCGGCGCGAGAAACCCATCGTCGCAGTCGTGGGCGTCGAGCATTGCCTCCAGTTCACTGCGAATCTCCGGATCGCTTGCGCACCGTGTGCGAATGAATTGCCTGCGCTGCAGTGGCTGCATATCGCGCGCCTCGGCGAACAACTCTTTGAGTTGGCCCCACTGTTGAGCATTCATGCGACGGCCATCTCCTTTCGCAGCCAGGCTTTGGCCATCGTCCATTCGGCGACGACGGTGCGCGGTGAAACGCCGAGTTTTTCAGCTGTCTCGTCGATGGTCATGCCTCCAAAGAACCGCAGCTCAACAACCTGCGCCTGTCGCGCGTCCAGTTGGGCCAACCGTGTCAGGGCGTCGTCAAACACAACGAGATCTATTGCCCTTTCTTCCAACAGATCGACAGCCGCTCCGATGGGGATTCGTTTCCAACCCTTGCCGCGTCGATTCGCTTTGCGCGCGACCGCGTGATTCACCAAAATCTGCCGCATCAGTCGAGCCGCGACGCCGAGCAGGTGTGCACGATTGCTGATGCCTGGCGTCTTTTCGCCAACAAGGCGCATGTAGGCCTCGTGAACCAGCGCGGTCGGCTGCAACGTGTGCCCGCGACGCTCCTGGTTCAGGTAGCCTTGGGCCAGTCCACGCAATTCGTCGTAAACCAGCGCGACGATCAGTTGCTGTGCTTCGTTGTCGCCATCGCGCCAACGCGTTAACAGCTCGGTCACGCCAGCTTGTGTGTTGCGCATGTGTACCACTCAAATCAATCCGTTTGCTTTCAAACCAATCCCCATCGTAGTCGTTCGTTCGACGCTGCATCAACGCACAGGTGTGTATGACTTTGTCGTGTCACAGCGAAAGCTCCGCATCACAGCCCGGTGAAGTGCTGTTGCATGACGCCAAAATCCTGCAAATCGACACTCCCATCGTGATTCAAGTCGGCGTCTTTGCACTGTGGAAAGAAGTTGACGTCCGGACCGTTCAGCTCGGGCGAGAACAACATCCAGTAGTCAAAGATGCCCACGCTGCCATCTCGATTCAGATCGCCCGGTGACACGCTGTGGTCTTGACCGGCGATCAGATAGACCGTTCCGGTTGTGCCATTGGTTCCGTTCGCGCCGAGGATGAAGTCCGTGAATCCGTCACCATTGGCATCGCCCACGCCCGACCGGCTGCCCGCGAGAAATACATTCGCTTGGGTTGATGTGACGCTGCGGAGTAGCGCGCCGGAACAACCGCTGATGATTTCCGCACGGCCGCCATTGGCCGCTCCGATGGGGCTACGCCACGATCCGACAAGCAGGTCGGAGATACCGTCGCCATCGACATCGCCAATGTGCGTGTCGGCGTTTGGCGTGATCCCGCCGAGCCCCGAGAATCCGGTTGGTGGCAATAGTGTGTAGAGAAGCGTGCCCGTCGGTCCGTCATAGATATAGAGGCGGCCAGTCTCCGCGCCGAACGCAAGGTCTCCGATGTCGCCAATCGCAAAGTCATACTTGCCATCGCCGTTGAAATCATATTGCCCCCCGACTGGTTCCCACGATGCGAAGTTCAATCCGGTACCAACTGGCGTCAGGTGTGCGTAGATTTCCGCGCCCGTCGCGCCCGAGTAAATGAATGCCTGCCCGCGAAAGCTCACGCTCGTGACCCCTGGGGCGCCAACGCAATAGTCGGAAACGCCATCGCCATCGATGTCGCCGAGTTCGTTGACCGTGTGGCCAAACCAGGAGTTGGCGAATTGGCCGGTGTGTGTCCGAATGATCGAACCGTCTGCGCCGGAGAAGACGTAAGCTTTTCCGGCATTGCCGCCCACTTCGTCGTTGTTCCACGCTCCTACGATGATGTCGCCGTGCCCGTCGCCGTCGATGTCATCGAGGCCCGACGATCGAAACCCGAAGGCTTCGCCGTTTTGAAATGCCGTCAATTCGTGAATCTCAGAACCGTCCAAACCCGAGTAGACGTAGACCGATTCATCGCCCGAGCCGATGATGTAGTCCTTGAATCCATCGCTGTTCACATCGCCGGCTGGCATGACGTTTCGCAGTGCCTCGTTGGCTCGCGTTCCAACGTGCGAACGGATCAGGTTTTGCGTGGCTCCGTCGTAAAGGTAAACCTTGCCCGCATTGAGCGCCCCTTCGTCGTTACCTGGGGCGGAGACGAGGAACTCCATCGCGCCATCCGAATTAAGGTCGCCGATTCCCATCACTTCCAAGCCGAAACTGTCCCCGCTGTTTTCACCTTGCAGCGCCTTGATCACGGTGACGTCTCCTTCCAGAAACTGAGCCTTCGCCGCAGATCTTGTGCAAACGATGATGGTCAGCGCGGCGGCGCAAGCGACTGGTGTGCTTCTTTGGGTGAGCATGCGATTCCTCCTCTGTTGGGTTCGCGGTGGTCGTTTCGAACACGGTGGCGCCAGCCCGATGCAAAGCACGGGAGGCTCACGGGGAAGGAATGCAAGAAATGGTGGAGGATCGCGCAGAAATTTTCCGTCAGTGGGTCGAAATCGCAGGGATCATGCCCAAAAGATGAATTCGCTCAAGGCCGACGGAGCATCCAATTATTTGGACTTCTTGAGGTATTCGAGGAGGGCGACAGCGTTGTTTTGCGTCTCGTTCTTCGCGGCAAACAGCAGTGTCACTGTTTTGCGTTTGGCCGTCTTGCGGATGGTGTCGAGGGCTTCTTCGTGCTCGCGCAGATCTTTGAAGTAGCGCCGCTTGAATTCCGCCCAGCGACTCGGATCTTCGTGGACCCATTTGCGCAGTTCGTTCGACGGGGAGATGTCGCGCATCCATTCATCAACCTGCGCCCGCTCTTTCGAGATGCCCCGGGGCCATAGTCGATCGACGAGAATACGCACGCCGTCATCTTTGGACACTTCTTCGTAAATGCGCTTGAGCTTAACGGCCATGTGAGTCTCCGTATTCACCTTTGAAAACATATTATACGCAAGACATTGCATGTGCCGAATCGGCGGTTTGGTCGGTGACGTTGTGTTGAAACCCGCTTTTCGGCGCCCTCGGCGGGGTGAGTTGTGAATCAGCCCGAATTATAGAGAATCCCCTCCTGCAATATCAAAGATTGCAACGGCCCTTCGGGTCGATGGGCCGGGATGTTCAATGATCGATTCACAGTCAGGAGGCCGTCCGTGTTGGCGCGAATTCAAAGTACTTTCGTATTGTTGTTGGCCATTTCAGTTGTCGGTTGCGCTTCCAGCAAGCCGCAGCCCTTTGTCGTCGACACGCCGGCGCAAATCTTCACCGACATGGGGCCGCACCAACGCGCGGTGACCACATCGTCCGCCGAAGCGCAGGACTATTTTAATCAAGGCTTCAACTGGTTGTACTCATTTAATCATGACGAGGCGATTCGCTCGTTTAAGAAGGCGGCGGAGCTTGATCCAACCTGCGCCATGGCGTGGTGGGGTGTGTCCTATTGCGAAGGTCCGAACTACAACGATCCCGTCATGACGGAAGACCGCTCGCAGGCGGCATGGGATGCGCTGCAAGAGGCTCTGGCCAACATCGATCATGTCACACCAGTCGAGCGAGATTTAATCCAAGCGCTCGAAGCACGCTACGCCAACCCCTGGCCCGAAGATCGCAGCGACTTGAACAAGGCGTTCGGCGATGCGATGGCACAAGTCTGGGAAAAGCATCCGAGCGACTCCGATGTTGGAACGCTCTACGCCGATTCGCTCATGGTGCAGCGACCGTGGATGCTGTACGAACTGGACTTCACGCCGGCGGAAGATACGCCCAAAATCGAAAGCGTCTTGGAACGCGTGATGGCCATGGACCCCGGCAATCCGGGTGCGAAGCATTTGTACATTCACGCGGTTGAACCCAGCGGCAATCCGGATCGCGGGATACCAGCCGCCAACGCGTTGGGCGATCTCGTTCCAGCCAGCGGTCACCTGCGGCACATGCCCGCGCACATTTATGTCAAGACCGGATTGTGGCATCGTGCGGTTGAGCAAAGCGTCAAAGCGATGGCCGCCGACGATGCGTATCAGAAGCTTTCGCCCAAGCAAACGATTCAATGGCTTTACATGGTTCACAACTCCCACATGCTTGCATTCGCCGCGATGATGACTGGGCGCGAGAAGGAAGCGATGGCGGCCGCCCGCGACATGTGGAACGATATATCCGAAGACGACCTCAAACGCGTCGGGCCCATCTTCGATTTCTGGATGTGCTCGGTATTCGATGTGCAGAAGCGCTTTGGTCGTTGGGATGCGATCATCGCGGAACCCGCGCCGCCGACGTACCTGCCGATTACGCACGCAACCTGGCGAGCGGCCCGCGCGGTGGCCTATGCGGCGAAGAAGGATTTCAAGAACGCCGAGCGCGAATACAAGAAATTCAAGAAATGCAGAAGTCAGGTTCCCGCAGATGCGCATTGGGGAGGTCCGGACCTGGCCGATCGAGTGCTCGAAGTGGCTGACTACTTCATCGCCGGTGAGATCGCGCTGCAACAAGGTGAATGGGACAAGGCGGCAGAACTGCTTGAGAAAGGCGCCGACGTCGAAGACACACTTTCATACGGCGAACCACCGCAGTGGCTCCAACCCATTCGCCACACGATCGGTGCGGTGTATATGAAGAGCGGCAAGTTCGCAGAAGCCGAGCGCGTCTACCGAGAGGACCTTGCCAAGTGGCGCGAAAACGGTTGGTCGCTCTACGGTTTGATGCAGGCACTGAACGCACAGGGCAAGACCCAAGAAGCCGCAGCGGTCGAAAAGCGCTTCAACGAAATCTGGAAGTTCGCCGATGCGCCGATCGATTCGAGTTGCAAGTGCATTCCCAATACCTAACCCATGGGTGGTCATTGACAAATTCATTCACCAAGCGATAGGCGGTGCACAG
>JAUIEW010000447.1 GCA_030429365.1 Phycisphaerae bacterium | reverse complement strand
TGATGATGTTCTGCCCAGCGTGTCATACACGCGGAACCTAACTCGGTTGCATGCCCACGGTCAACTCTCGAATCTGTGTAACAATGTAAGAGGGTGTCGCACGTCGCTCGAGGCTGGCGCAGGCTCACAAAATGGTAGCTTAGTTCTATTTGGCGTAGATGTGCAGGGTCTCAGCCACCTTGTCATGAAGCGATTGCTTGCGCCCATCGAAACCGGCCATCAGGTATCCGATTCCGATGATGACGGAACTGACGAATTCGGCCGCAGTGCGCCCGAAAGCCCGACCGATGGAACAATCGTTGAAGTTTCTGTCCACGACGCGTATGCCGCAGACTTTCTTTCCGACGGTTTGTCCATTCCACCCCGAGATGCAGAGGCCTTTGTAGGTAATGTAAGCGATCCATCCTCCGAGTCCGGGGACCACTGCAAACGCAAACGTGAAGGGAATGACCAAGACAAACATATCGACGATCAAAGCGACGGCCCGAATCCAGAATCCCGCGTAACGGACGTTTGGATCGACCACGGCGGAGGCCGCACTCCACGTCGTTGTGCGCCCTGTCGGATTTGCGATGGCGATTTGTCGTCCACACTTGGGGCAATAAATCATTCGACCCAAGTATTGCTCGCGCAAAGGAATCTGACGGGTGCAATGTGGACACGCGATTTGGTTCACAGATGAAGTCCCTTGCGTTTTTCAGAACGCACGTTTCGGCGTCAACGGCTGCACTGAGGTTGGATCCCAAGTGTTGCCCATGGCGCGACCTTTCACCAACATCATTGCATTTGCCTATCCATCGGTCAATTCCGCGTCTCACTGCGGGCGCTGAACCCCGACTTTCTCAAAGAATGCGTTGAGCGCTTCCGCCTGCCCCGGGATCTCGCGATGTTTGATTGCGCAAATGAGCCCGTCCTCGTCGATCGTGACGATTTGTTGGCATCGGTACGTGTGCCCCACGCCTTTGTGTTTCGTGATATCTGTGTATTCGATCAGGGCCTCGGTTGGCGAACGCATGTCCACATGGCTTCTGAACTCAAGATTGTCAAACGCGTCGCGCGCCCACGCCGCATTCTTGGCGTACGAGTCCATGATCTTCGCCGCACCAACGATCTGCCCGGAAGGGGATTCGTAAACGCAGTCATTTGCCACGAAGCGAATCGCTGTCTCGAAATCATCCTTATCCAATGCCGCCGCAAAAGCGACAACTCTCTCGTGGTTCATCGGTCCGTGCCCCGCGGTAAAACGCGTTTGGTCTTAGCATCCTCCTCGCTGCCAAGAAATGTACACGTTAGCGCACGCAACACGCAAACGGAATCCGAGTGAATTGTATTCGGGGAGACGACGTGACTTACCAGCGGTCTGAGGGCACCGGTTGATTGGACTTCGTCTAGGTGCCGTGCTGCTCTTCGGTGTTGCCTTGTTTGGTCTTTGAGAGGATCGCCTTGATTCGTTTGATGTCGGCCAAAATCCGTTGGGCAGGTTTGTAATTCGCGTCGAGCGACAGCGCAGCGCGAGCCGCCGATGTGGCGTCGTCGTATCGGCCGGCTTTGAGTAGTGCGAATGCCATGTACGACTGGAGTCGCGGGTTTTCGGGAGAGATGTCTGCCGCCTTGCGAAACGATGCAATCGCGCTGTCGAACTGCTCTTGGTCAAGACACAGCATGGCCAAGTCGACGTGTGCTTGAACGTATGAGGGACGCGAGCGAGTGGCGTGTCGCAGATATCGAATGGCTTCGTCGATACGTCCTTCTTCGCGCAGGGCCAAGGCCAGATCCCGACAGGCTTCGGCGTGGTCCGGATCCAGGCGCACAGTTGCAGCAAGTTGCTCGATCGCTTCAGGGCGTCGGCCCACCTTGTCCAACAGCCTTCCATAACCGTAGCGGACACTCACGTTGCTCGGA
>JAUIEW010000186.1 GCA_030429365.1 Phycisphaerae bacterium | reverse complement strand
GATCCAAACCGATTCGTATCGCGAGCTGGCGCCAAGCTTCAAGCCGCCTTGGAAGCATTCTCGGTAAATCCGACTGGGTGGATATGCGCCGACCTTGGCTGCAACACCGGCGGCTTCACCGATTGCCTGCTTCAATCTGGCGCAACAAAGGTCTATGCAGTGGACACCGGATACGGCGTCTTGGAATGGAAGCTGCGTAAGGACGAGCGCGTTGTCGTGTTGGAGCGCACCAACGCCCTGCACGTCCAACTACCCGAGCGGGTCAATCTGGTTGTCGTCGACGTCGCCTGGACAAGGCAGCATCGAATTCTACCGGCCGCCCAACAGCTCCTGAAACCCGGCGGCTGCATTATCAGCCTCATCAAGCCCCATTACGAAGCCGACAAGCAACTCCTGAAAAAAGGGGTGCTACCGCCCGAGAGCGCCCCCAAGGTGCTTGAAAGCACCCTAACCAACCTCATTCAAGCTGGCTTCGCACCTCACGATACAATCCCAAGCCCCATCGTCGGCCGCAAAGGCAACATCGAATACCTGGCGATCTTCAAACCAAGCGCCCCTGCCCAAGACTGACACGCAACGGAATGCAACTGACACGGAAATCACGACCGACACACTATCGAATGCCTCTGTCGCCGCCCTCCCGACTCGTTTCTCGCGAGACTCGAATAATGATCGACCAAGCCTGTCAGTAAATTTGTAACAACTCCCCCATGTCTGACAGAAACCAAGCCCGCCAGACCCAGAATGCACCTCTGTCAGTCATACGGCATTGCGGAATCCCATCAATTCTCTCCGTGTCAGACGTCCGACATCCATGCTCAACCGGTGAATCTGGCAAGCCCAAGTCGTCAGACAAGGGCAACTTCAGATCCATTGACTGTCTGCCGCATTTCGGACTTGAAACCCGGCCTCAACACCATGTGATTTGCTGAAACTCACTGGGCAGCTGACGCAACTGCTTCCGCGTCATCTTCTTGCCAGACTCGGATATCACAGACTTCGACCTTTGCAACCGCGCCGGGCGTTGTCGACCACAAGCGAATTGCGTGCCGCCGCGTCGATCCAGACATGATCGGGCCCGCCCAATCATCCTCGACCGCGAGCGGAGTCGCGATATAAGCGCTGTCCGTCTTGAGAAGTCGTCCTTCGCCATCCTCAAGTGTCACTCGAACGGCCAGCAGGGTCACAATGTCCGGCCCGTTGTTGGTGGCTTCCACGACAACCATCGAAGCCCGCCCCGCATCCACGAAGCCAACGACATTCGCAGCAACTTCCAATTGGTCGCGATAGCCAGGCGCCCGACGGTCATTCAGCGCATCCGCAAAGACGGCCGGCAGTGACTCCTTGACCTCCGGAAGCGATGTAATGATCCCGGTGCCAGCCGACAAGACATGATCGAACTTCCGATCGACCATATTCAAGCCATACATTCCAACACCCACCGCGCCGATGATACCGACCCCGACCACCCCACAGATGCCGTAAACCAACGCGCTAAGAAAACCTCCCCGATATACCGTCACATGTTCACCGCGTCCCATTTTCACAAACTCCCTATCACGATCGCATCCAGTCGCCCATTGCCCGGGCCACCGTACAACAGGATGTTCGCCTTTCCCTGCCCAATATTCGGCCAAACGCCCTCAAATCACACCCTGGAAGCCATGAGCACTACTAACTTCTTTTTGATAAACGCGTTACGGTCCAAACTGCGACCAAGGATGTGGATCCAAGAGTTTTGGGGCGTGAATCCAACGCCGCAGCGGCGTCTTCACCCCTCGAAGTGACTGTTGCACCCGCAGATATCGCGTCAGACAGTGCGTGTCAGACACGAATAGCCGCTGACGCTATCTTGAACGAGCATCTGTCAGTCACGTTACTCGTGGTCTTGAAGCCGTCGAACATGATGACAGACGCTTTCGGACAACGCCTGAAGGTCATATCCGCCCTCCAGAACGCTGATGAGCCGGCCGCCTGCGTCGCGCGACGCGGCTTCCAACAACCGTTGAGTCATCCACGAATATGACTCGCTTTGGAGTTCCAGGGGGGCCAGCGGATCGCGGGCGTGCGCATCAAATCCGGCGGAGACGATCAGAAACTCCGGCTTGAAGTCGTCGAGGCGCGGCAGGATCTGTGTTTCAAATGCCCGCAGATACTCGTCGTCACCACTGCCGGGCATTAGCGGAACATTCAGCGTGGCTCCTTTGCCATCACCTTTACCACGTTCACTCTCGTAACCCGTCCCCGGATAGACATGATCGGGATGCCCATGGAGGTTGCAGACCAGAACCTCCGCTGAATCCTCGAAGATATGCTGGGTGCCATTACCGTGGTGCACGTCCCAATCAACAATCGCTACCCGACTAAGCGCGTGATGATCGAGCAGGTATCGCGCCGCAATCGCCACATTGGCTAGCAGGCAAAAACCCATCGATTCTGTCCGCTCACAATGGTGCCCTGGCGGCCTGACAGCGCAAAACGCATTGCGAATGCTACCTGCGATCACCTGATCAACCGCTTCCAGCACGGACCCAGCCGCCCACAGCGCGGAGTCGTAGCTGTCCTGACAGATGGCGCTGTCATGCGAGTCGATGTGCTGATCTCCGCGCACACAGGCGTCACGCAACCGATCCAGATATTTGGTCGTGTGAACCCTAAGGATTTGCTCTTGAGAGGCCTTTCGTATCGGTAAGCGCTTGCACTTTTCCCCCAGCCCGGATTCGCCCAGTGCCCGGTTGATCGCGACCAGGCGTTCCGGCCTCTCGGGATGACCGGGCCCAGTCCGGTGCTTAAGGAAGACCTCATCAATGACAAGACCAGTTTGCAACGTCATTCAGCGTCAATCTCCGACAGCCTCAGTTCCCATCGCGGTATCGAAATCCGCCCTCATCCGCCTGATACCGTTGCTTTTGCTCACGATATGACAGATATTCACGCTGACGAGCGTAGCGCCCCACGCCAAGTACAGGAGTCAAAACCACGATGGCCGCATTCGACCCATCCATGATCAGGCTCATCACCTTCGATTGCTACGGTACGTTAGTCGATTGGGAGATGGGGCTCCAGAATTCGCTGAGTGCACTGCCCGGCATCACCAAAGAACAGCTGCCCGAGCTCGTCCAGGAGTACGTGCAAACAGAAGCCGCCCTCGAGCAACAAGCATATCAGCCTTATGCCACGATCCAGCGCGAGACAGTCCGGTCCCTCGCCGAGCATTTCAGGCTCGAACTTTCACCCGAAAGCGCGGACATGCTCTCACGGGACATCGGCAGTTGGCCCCCCTTCGTGGACACAAAACAGGCCCTCACGCGGCTGAAATCGCAGTTTATGCTCGGTATACTCTCGAACATCGACGTCAATCTGTTTGCGAAAACGAACAAGCAACTCGGCATCGCGTTTGATCTGATCGTCACCGCCGAAGATGTGCGATCGTATAAGCCGTCACATGCCCATTTTCTTCGAGCCATCGAACAATCCCGGCTTGAAAAGGGTCAAATTCTGCATGTTGCGCAGAGCCTCTTCCATGATGCAACTCCGGCAGCCGCCTTGGGCTTCAATTTCGCCTGGATCAATCGCTATGGCCAATCCAAGCCTGACGATATACCCATGATCGGCGAGTTCCCCGACTTGAATACCTTGGCCGATATGCTGAAATGTCCACAGTAATCCGCGTCCAATTGACCGGACTCCCAGGAGACCGACGTCCATGATCAGCACACTGTCGCAGTTGCGCCCCGGCCAACACATTCGCGTCGAGCAAACCATCAATCGCCGCGAAGGCGCATGGAAAAAATCCACAACCGGCGAACTCGTCGAGATTCTAACCGCCCCCACAGGAAGCTGGTTCGCGCACGGCTCGCAAGACCGCTACTGGCTACTGCGATTGCGCGTTCGCAAGCCGTGCGGAGAGATCACACTCTTGTCGCTGAGCCCGGACAGCGAACTCTTCATCCTCGACAGTGAAGCCCAGGAATCCACAAGCGCGTCCGCCCCGGTCTAGCATTGCCCCATTCAACTCACTAGCATAAATCGATACTCCTAATCTGCATGAAGGAGATCGGTCTTGCGCTATCTTGCTTGGGCAACAGTCGGTACGCTGATTTGCTTCTGGCTGTTTGCAGACACAGTCAAACATTACTCACCACACCAACGAAATCCCAACGAGTTACGGTTCAGCCACTTCGGAACATACCAGGACTACGAAACCTGGGCGCAGTTGATCTCTGCTTTCGAACGAGAGTATCCAGGTGTCACCATCAGCCAGGAGTATGTCGTCGGATGGTATGGCCTATACGACCGAAAGCTACGCCAGCAGTACCTTGCAAACTCCGAACCACACCTCGCACTTGTTCAGGCCATCTCATTTCATGCACTGGCCAACCAGTTCGCGCCATTACCCGTGCCAACGGACACTGAACTTTCACCCCTTGAACCATACGCGATGGACAACGTCGCAATGCAACTCTACCGAAAGGACAACGCCCAGTTGGCCATGCCCGTAACCGGGGGCAATCTGCTGATCTACTACAACAAGAAATGTTTTGCACGTGCATCGGCTCTTCGCGGCGCCCCTCTGGCCCTTCCATCTGACAATTGGACCATGGACGAATTTGAATCAACCGCCCGCGCGCTGACTTGCGACTTCGACAACGATGGCAAGCTCGACCAGTTCGCCTTCTGGCAACCGCGATGGGTGTACTATCTGCCCTTCGTCTGGTCCTTTGGCGCCGATGTCCTCGACGAATCGGGCGAACAATGGCTCTTTTGCGGCGAAGCCGCCTCGACGGCGATCGATTTCTACCGCCGCATGCGCGTTCAACCCAATCGGTATTCGCCGGACCCAACCGAGGTATCGCAGATCATTCAGGATGTCGGGTTCATCACCGGCCGCACTGCAATGTGCGTGAATGGTCCATGGTTTATGCCAACTCTTAACGCGACGATTGATCAAGACGAATATGGAGTTGCTGACATTCCATCATGGAAAGGACAGCGACAGACCCGTGTAACATGGGATGGCATCGCCGCGAGCCGACGCTTGTCTCCTTCCGAACTTGCCAACGCGATGAAGTTCATCGCATTCGTTGGATCACCCGAAGGACAGCGCGTCCTCACACGATCGGCACGGGCAATCCCTGCCCGTATTTCCGAACAGAAGTGGTTTGCAGATGAGCATCGCAACAAACCCGCCGCACATTTTATCGACGCGCTGAGCTATAGCCGACCGGAACCACAGTCCGACCAATTCCGGGTCATCGACCGGATACTAAACCAACACCTTTCCGAGTTTGTCACCCCAACCAACACGATGGCCGCCGCTGAGCTACTATCACAACTCGCAGCCGACCCCGCCATCGCACCACTGAATCGATCGACAGATAAGAGCAAACCCGGTAATTGATATGTTCATATTGAAGTTCGTCCTACCGGTAGAGTCTTACTCACACACAACAGATATTATCTTATCTCGAAGTCATTGTATCTTGGGTCCTGGTTCGATACCTATAGACCATGCGCAACCCACGACATCGCTTTCCGATTAGTCCTCCTGCGTTTTTGCTACCATGGCTCGTCGGCGTGTTCATGTTGGCTGGCTTACCTCTCACCGCTACCATTCTCTTATCGTGTGCGCAATGGGATGGCGTTGACTTCAGCAGCGCGACATGGGTCGGGGTCCGTCACTATCAAGAGCTTACTACCGTGGAAGCCACAAGTGATCCGGCACAGAATCAACCGTGGTCCTGGGCACTTCTCGGAGGCAAGCCGCGCGACGCCCTCTTCGTACGCTCGATGACCAACTCGCTTAACTTCGCGTGCCTCGCCACCCCCCTGAGTCTGACCGTCGCACTTTTCCTTGCGATCCTGCTCAACGCACGCCTGGCGGGGATGACCGCCTTCCGCTCATTGGCCTACCTTCCCCATGTTCTTGGGGGCGTTGCGACCATTTTGATTTGGAGTTGGGTGTTCAATCCGACCTTTGGACCCGTCAACGTCACGATTCGGTTCGCTTACGATCTTATTGATCCAATTGTGCGAATTTTCAATGACCGCGGAACAGTTGATTGGTTGCTTCCGGGCTGGCTGACTTCAGAGACATGGTGCATGCCCGCGGTGGTTTGCATGCATGCGTGGACGGCTGGCGCTTCGGTGTTCGTCTTTCTAGCCGCACTCCAAGGAACCGACCCGGATGCGCACGGTGCCGCCTTGATCGACGGTGCAAGTCGGTGGCGTCGCTTTTGGCTGATCACGTTGCCACAGTTGACGCCAGCAATCCTCTTCAACCTTGTGACCGGCCTTGTCGCATCAATGCAGTCATTCAACTACTCGTACCTGCTCTACAACCGCGCCCAGAATGATGGGCTGCTCTTTGTGGTCCTCCACATTTATCGCAGTGCGTTTGAACCGCCGTACCGCTTGGGATACGCATCCGCGATGGCGTGCCTCCTCTTCGTCATCCTGCTCGCATTCACGGCGCTGACGTTTGCCTCAAGCAAGAGGTGGGTGCACTATGCAAGCTGAAAGCAAGCGTACCATCCTACGCTATGGGCTACTTGTGCTGGCGACCTCGATGTTAGCTGCACCGTTGTTGGCCGCTTTGCTGGTGGCGGTCATGCCCATCGAGCAAGTCTATGCCTTGCCAGCCAACCTGGTTCCAGAGCGTGTGGACTGGAGAAACTTTACGGACGCTGCGACACGACTTCCTTTTCTGCGATTCATAGCCAATTCGTTCGTGGTGTCTGTAAGCGCGGTGATTGGCGCGGTGCTGACCAGCGCGATGGCTGGCTATGCCTTCGCCCGCCTGCATTGGAAAGGCAAACACGCATATGTCGCAGTGCTGATCGCGTCGCTGGTGATTCCGGCACAGATCCTTCTGATACCGCAGTTTCTGCTGTTCTCTTCGCTCGGCTGGATCAACACCTACAAGCCGCTCATCGTGCCGGCATGGCTGGGTGGCGGCGCGTTCAATGTGTTCTTATTCTGGCAATTCTTCAGGACCATTCCGCGCGACTTTGATGACGCAGCCAAGCTCGACGGAGCCTCCCACTGGATCATCCTGACACGCGTCATGATCCCGATGGCCATGCCCGTGACCGCAACCGTCGCCCTGCTGAGCTTTGTGTACCACTGGCAGGACTTTCAAAAGCCGTTGATCTACCTGTCTGATTTTCGAACTTATCCCGTCGCTTTGGGATTGCGGATGTACCAAGCCACCAGCGGGAGCTGGATCAACCTGGTCATCGCGGCCAGTTTGATCGCCCTGTTACCGGTCCTGGTCGTATTCATCATCGCGCAGCATCACATCGGGCCGGCCAACGCAGCGCTCGCACTTGGCGACGCGAACGAACGCGACGACGATTAGCTGAAAGATGGAGGGAACTCGAATATTCAATACAAGGCGCCGCGGGGACGCACATAACTCTCGATTTGTCAGTAGTTTACGGCCGCCCCAAACGACTCACAGGGCGTCTTGACGAATCCACAACTTTTGGCGAATATGCGTGGCTTACGAATTTTGCTGGAATTCGCCGATGGCCAATCGATTTCGCGCTTCGGCATCTTGGAGGACTTACCTTGTACGCGATCATTGAAAACGGTGCGCATCAGTACCGAGTTGAACCCGGCACCCGCCTTGATCTTCAACTCCAGGACGTCGCCGAAGACGCCAAGACCCTGACCCTCGACAAGGTTCTGATGGTCAGCGATGGCGGAGACGTGAAAGTCGGCGCCCCTTATGTCGAAGGCGCCAAAGTCACCGCGTCGATCGATACGGAGCTCAAGGGCGACAAGATCACAATCGTCAAGTTTCGCCGACGCAAGAACTATCGCCGCAAGCAAGGTCATCGCCAAGGCTATCTCCGCGTCCGCGTCGACAAAATCGAAGCCTGACCATCAACTGGCCCCTAGCCAATCCCCATCGCAAACCCTGACCGTTCTTTCTTGCGGATGAATCGCAAGCTCAGCGTTCGCGCAGACGAGCACCCCAACCAGAAGAGTCCGATAATAACCGCATCAACGGAGACTCTATAGGTTATTCTTCGTGTTTGACGAGGATGGCGTAAACATCCTGGGCCGATTTTGCGGCGAGAACTTCTTTTCGAAACTTGCCCAAGAGCATAAGCCGCGAGATTCGGGCCAGGGCTTGAATGTGTGGCCCAGTCTTGTCTGGTGGACTTGCGAGCAGGGCGATCATCTCAACCGGCTCGCCGTCGCTGCTCCCAAAATCAATCGGGGATTCTGGCAACCCGAGGGCCATCGCCAAACTGGGGCACGCAATCGACTTGCCGTGCGGGACAGCCAACCCAAACCCGATACCCGTCGATCTGGTTTCCTCGCGATCCAAAACGGCTTGAAGCACCGCATCGCGGTCGGTCAGCTTTCCGCACCCTCCGAGTACGTCAACCAGCTCCGTGATCGCTTCTATTTTTTCGTGTGATGCGAGTGGAACGCGAATGCATTCCGGCGAGAGTATGTCTGATAGCTTCATCGCGTCTAAATTCCTCGTTTATTGGATCGGGGCATTGTCTCAATATTCTCCTCGCCTGCAACTCTGAACCCAGCCCAGGAAGTGCAAGACTGCCCCTCAACTCCAAATCCGTCCCACCAAACTACCCTCGCGATCACGCCACCGGCAGTTGCAGCGACCCCGCCGGTCAGCACCACGAAGCATTCTATTATCGGACGTTAGGGCGGTCATCGAACACAGCTCCTCCGAAGCATCTGGCTTCGGAAGCGATGGCGTGGCCAATCGCGTTCGAACTGGCCCAGTGCAACATACCAGCGAAGACCGTCGACTCCGGGGTTTGCTCCACGTGAAACAGCAACCTAAGCACGCTCAGGTATAGCCGCTGCACAAACCGTTTCACGTGAAACACCCCAAGTGCCTGATTCTTTTTGAACGACCGGGCTCGATGGACATCTTCGCCGGTACTCGCAACCGCCAAACCCCTGGGGCTGAAGCGTAACGTCGCCATTGGGCTGAGCCACCTTCGCCTGACGCCCCGCTTGGCCTCCCGTTCGCATTTCGCGTCTTGCTGGGTGCCCCTCTTTCTCCTTTACATCATTTGGTATCCGGGATATCTTAATCGCGTGTTCCACGTGGAACATCCACTCATCAGTACACTGCCGATTGGATGGAGCCAATACGATGGCAAAGAAACCGAACCGGCTGGGCCGGGGACTAAACTCCCTGATCAGTTCAAGCCTTCTCACCGACACCGATGAACCGTCAGCAACCTCCGGTGAGGGTGCGGCCCAAACACCGCGTAAAATCAATATCGACGAGGATTCGCCGCCACCGAATGCCACGAGCATTGTCGGCCGCCTCGCCGCGCTGGACGCCAAGCACCAGGCTGAAGCGGCCGACCCGAAACTTCTTGGCGGAACGGTGATCCTCCAAATACCTGTCGAGTCGATCACTCCCAATACGGATCAACCTCGCCGAACTTTCGATCCGGTATCGATCAGCCGGCTGGCCCAATCGGTCACCGAGTCCGGCATACTTCAACCTCTCCTCGTCAAAGCCCGTCCTGGGACCGAACCAGCCGGGCCGAGCGCCCAATATGAGCTTATCGCAGGCGAACGGCGTCTTCGAGCCGCGAAAGCTGCCGGTATTGAGACGGTCCCAGCCATACTGAAAGAAATCGACACCAAGACGTCCATGGAAATCGCCTTGGTAGAGAACATCCAGCGTGAGGATCTCAACGCCATCGATCGCGCCCGAGCTTACCGCGCCTACTGCGACAGAACTGGTTACTCTGCCGAGGATGCAAGCCGCCGGCTGGGAGAGGACCGAAGCACGGTTGCCAACTATCTCCGGTTGCTCGAATTGGCCGAACCTGTCTCCAAGATGGTCGAAGCTGGTCAACTCAGCATGGGGCATGCGAGGGCACTGCTCGGCGCGACGGATGCCCACGCCCAGATTGACTTGGCCAAGCAAGCCGCAAACCAAGGCTTATCTGTTCGAGCCATCGAAGCGCTCGTCAAATCTCGGAAAGACCAGAAGCCGATTGCGACCAGCCAACCCGTCAAGCCCGCCCCAAGAGCTGGCCACCTGGCGGACATGGAAGAGAAGCTACAGCAAGCCGCCAAGACCAAGGTAACCATCAAGCCCGGAAGGGGAACGCACCGCGGAAAGATCATCATTGACTATTACTCATTGGACGACTTCGATCGGATTGCTGCACTGCTGGGGTACAAAGACACCGATGCGCATTGAGCAGCATGCAGGGGACTTTGCCGTCGTGCATGCAAAGGAAGAAGAAAAAAAAGGGGGGTCTGGGCGCTTTGGGTGGACTACGGGCTGATTCGTTCTTTGGTTCTTGCATGACCGACAGCGCACTGACATGCTCTGACTCACTTAACTCTCTGCGATCTATTGCTTTAGGTCCCACGAGTTGTACGGCGCTAAGTATCCTCGTGATTAGAAGCGCGGTGCTGGAATCTATGTCGGCCACACTGTCGCAGCGATAAACGACTCAAAATC
>JAUIEW010000185.1 GCA_030429365.1 Phycisphaerae bacterium | reverse complement strand
CGCGTTTTCTTTCATCGGGCATGTGGCGAGATGCGCGACGTCGAGTTGTCTTACGATCGTTGTTCCACTTGCGCCCGGGCGAATGTCGAGCGTGCCGAAATTCGTGGAGCGGATGTATCCGATGATTCCGTCGGTTGACTGACTGATCGAAACGACGCTATGCGGTTCACCGGTCACATGACCAAGAAGCGTGACGGTGTCTTGATTGACTTCGCGTCGGTCAAGTTCGCAGGTGATTTGCGTGCCGCCGAACGGGATCATTTCGAATTGTCCCGAGCGAGCGGTTGCGGTTCGATCGAACAGGCGCGCATCGAATTCAACTTGGCCCGATTGCAGGATCGCATTCTTGGCGTCAAACGCTTCCTGCGCGAAGGTTGGGCAGGCAATGGCCAATGCGAACACGATGACGCAATGGACCAGGCGCACCGGAATTGTGTTTCTGCGCGCAAGTCGCATGGTGGGTACAGCGCTCCAACCGAAAGCCCGACGATTGCGTCCATTTTACCGCGAGCGGCCGTCGCGATTCAACGGAATCTATAGCCGCGAATGATCGGCTCGCAGGCTTGTGAGCACGCTATTTGTGGTCTTTGAGGGGGTGGAGCGGTTGGAAGAGCCCGCGCTGCGTCCACGCGTAGGCGGCTGTCCCGGCCAGCGCAAACACGGCGACGGCCCTCAGCGATACATCAAAACCGTATCGATGGGTGAGCTTTCCGATCGCGATGAACCCGGACAAAAATCCCAGGTCCAACATGCCGAGGATCAATGCCGTTGCCACGCCGCGGTGTTGCGGGGGCATCGACTCTGCCGCGAGGTCCACGAGAAATGGATACGTGAAGCAGTGGCCAAACCCCATCACGATCGCGGGCAGAATCAATCCCGTCGTATCGTGAACGCGCGTGAGCAGGAACAGGCCGATGGGGTACGCGGTCATGCCCATGATCAGCGTGCGTCGCCGGCCAATATGTGCAGGCAGACGTCGCAGCACGATGCGAAGCAGAATCGCGGTCGGTGAATACGCCAGAAAGAACATGGTCACCCCGTCGAGTTTGCGGGCGTTGGCGAAGCCTTCGATGAACATCACCGGAATTGTCTGAACCAAGGCAAGGCAGAAGGCCATGATCACGATCGGACCAGGCTTGTGTTGCCAGACGACGTGAAAGAAGTTCTCTCGATCTGAATGGACCTGCTTGACTTCGGGCACTTTAAGACATGAGGCAAACGCCAGACTGACGAGCATCAAGGCGGCGGCGGTCAGAAAGAAGATTTTGAAACGTCCGTCCGCTTCGGAATACGACGAGAATATCCAGTCGCCAATCATCGGACCGGCCATCAATCCGAGCAGTCCGCCCATCCCGATCATCGCGAGACTCTCAGCCGACCTGGATGCGGGGGCAATGCGGGCGGCTGCCACAGCTGCGGTAGCCAGGAACGTCGCTTGGCCCAACTGAAACACGACGCGAAGAGAACAGATCAGCCAGAGGTTTGCGGACAGCAGGAAACCAAGGATCGAAAGCGTTCCCAGAATCGTCGCCAGCCGAAGGATGCGACCACACCCGAAGCGATCGATCGACGTACCGACGAATGGGCGGGTGACGATGCTGCCGACCATGCCGATGCCAAAGACCCAACTGATCGTGGTGATGCCGCCGCCAGCGGTCGCGACGTATTTGCGCAGATGGACCAGCATGCTCGATCCGCCCATGTAGCAGAGTAGCGACATGAAAATGATTAAGAATGGCCAATCGTAAAGCCGCTGGGGTGGCTGCGTATCGGAATCGGTGATGCTCATTTTCCGTTCGTCTTTGAATCTGTTGAGGCGCTGGCGATGAGGTTGTCGCGTGCATGGCGACATGCCAACGGTAAATGGCTGATGATGATAAATCGGTCGGCGACGGTGATTGCCGGTCCAGCGAAACCGAATGAGAGATACCACACGTGGTCGTCGGCTTCGGTGAATTGCGGGGCAAACGTTGGGGCGTGCTCGCCCCGGTTGGCGTTGGCGTTGTGAAACCATCGGTTGGACTGATTGAGCAGGGCTGTCAGTGATCGACTGACAGTCGCGGGATCACCTTTGATGGGAATCACGACGGTTGCAAGCAACGGGAGGTTGAGCGGGTGCGGGGGATCGTTGTGGACGAGGATAATGTCGTCCAGGTGGTCGAAAAGGTCCCGCTTGATCGAGATGCTTGCGTTGGCTTCGAAAGTCACCCAGTGCGATTGGAGACTTTCGCGAAACTCCTGCCTGCGCGACGCGAGGTACGCGTTGACCGACCGTGTGATGACGTCGCCAAGGCTGCATCGAAACAGGGTGTATTCGGTAGCGGCATCGGGGATAAGGCGCGTTTGAATGCCTTTGGCTTCGGTACTGATGGGGATGAGGACTTCTTCACCGTTGACGATCTTTAGGCAGGTGGAGATGACGGCGCGATTCTTGCTGGCGACGGTCCACATCGATCGTGAGCAGTTGGCGAACCCGAGTTCGTCGAGGACGTTTTGCGTGCGACCCCGAACGATCGTCGCGAGGGCGCTCTTGATCGCTTCGAAGTTGATTTGAAGTTCAAAGTGAGCGGAGTGGCTGCCCAGTAACTTGCGCCAATGCTGCTGCTTGGTTTCTTCGGTTGTGTGTTCGCCCGCCCTCAGGATGGACTGAGCCGCATCGTTGAACCCGCGATGTCCGATGGCGACGACGTAGAAGTTCTTGATTGCACCCCATTTGATCACGCACCATTCGGGCAGACGGTCGTCGATCAGCGTATAGACTTTCGATTCAAACTCGTCCTTGCTGGTGATGCGGGCTGAGTCGCGCGATGTCCAGCGCGTGAGCAGGTCTTGGATATCCTGCGTAATGCGCGCGTTGTCACCCCCGGTTTCGATGATGGCGGCTGCCTGCAATTCGTTCAGCCGAAAACTATCGGGTCCCAGGCGTTTGGCCGACGCATCGGTGACGACGACGGCGAACGGGTAGGGTGCAAGTTTGCCCAGTGACGCCAGGACATCGAGCGTTGCGCCGACGGCGCTTTGGTTGGCGTTTCGACCACCGAAGCGATGCAGCATGTCTGCACCGATTGCGACGAGCGGCGGCGAACTGTTGGCTGAATCATCGATACGGTCGGACGCAATGTAAGCCAAGTGATCGTCTGGGATGACCTGCAACAGTTCGGGCGAGATGGCTTTGGCCGTATCGGCGGCCAAGAACAGCCCGGCAATTGCCATAGAGGTCAGCCAAACCCGCAGCAACGGGCTCGCCACGGGGGCGAACATCACCCGGCGGGCCGCATGATTCTTGCAACCCTTTGAGTTGTGAGGATTTCTTGTGATGAGCAGCTTGCCCAACCGCCTGGGGCTGAAAATCAGGGGTTTAGTTTCGGCTTGCCCGAAAGCAATCGCGGCAGAGCACGGGTCGGCCTGCGGTTGGTTTGAAGGGCACGGTTGTTTGAGCGCCGCATGTTGAGCATGTGGCCTCGTGCATTTCGCGTTCTGGACGTCCTCCGCCATAACCACCACCGCCATGTCCGCCTCGACCACCACCGCCTCCACCGCCTTGTGCCTTTCGTTTTTCACGACAATCGCGACAACGCTTGGGTTCGTTGGTGAATCCGCGTTCGGCATAGCGCTCCTGATCTGAGGCGGAGTGAATAAAATCGGTTCCACAATCGGCACAGGTGATGGTCTTGTCTTCAAAACTCATGGTGGGCTCCAGCGGCCTGAGGGGTCGATCATGCCAATGGCATGTTACTTAAACTTTCGCTCAATCGTATTGTGGGCGATCCTATGGGTGGCAAGACCGATCACGCTGCGAACGTGCAGATTTAGTGTAGTATGACAGCGGACCTCGGCTCGGTCAATCCTGTTCATGGGACGCATTCGGACCGGTATTGATGACGGTGCATCGAAGGCACAGGTGCCGGTTCTTGCCTAAATGGCGGGGCGGTCTTACAGTGGTTGCATCGCTGGGGGTGGTCGGTACGCGGCTGACCTGAGAATGAGATTGGCGGACGCAGTCTCTCACCCTTCGAACCTGATCAGGCGTCGAGTCATTGGCGGCACTGCGTAGGGAATGCGAACACGGACCCCGCCTTCGAATTCCCAATGGTGCCATGTTGTCGAACGTCTGATTCGTACCCGGTCCAATTGGACTGGGTTTAACGCCGATACGCGCAGAGGATGACGAAGAGATGATCCAACACACCAAAGATTCAATCGAAAACGTTCCGGTTCAAAACAAGGCAATCACAACCGGACCGATCTCCGGATCCAACAAAATCTACGTCGACGGATCGCTTCACGACGGTGTTCGCGTGCCGATGCGGGCAATCAAACAGTCGCCGACGGTTTCGCGTGTGCCCGGCGGACAGGACACGGTCAATCCCGATGTGGTTGTTTACGATACGTCAGGTCCTTATACCGATCCCGATGTCGTCATCGATGTACAGAAAGGCTTGACGCCGTTGCGCATGCCATGGATCGAGAAACGTGGCGACACCGTGGAACTTGATGGACCCACTTCGCAGTTCGGTCGAGCACGGCAGAGCGACCCGAAAACCGCGCACCTGCGTTACACCGGGTTGAGAAAGTCGCGTCGTGCGAAAGAAGGGCGCTGCGTGACGCAGATGCATTACGCCAAGCAAGGCATCATCACACCCGAGATGGAATACATCGCCATTCGTGAGAATCAGCGCATCGCCGAAATGTCCGATGCACCGGTCCAGCATCCTGGGCAGTCGTGGGGTGCGGCGATTCCGAAAATCATCACGCCGGAATTCGTGCGCGATGAGGTTGCCCGTGGGCGTGCGATCATTCCGTCGAACATCAATCACCCCGAGTTGGAACCGATGATCATCGGCCGCAACTTCCTGGTGAAGATCAACGCCAACATCGGCAACTCAGCCGTGACGTCGTCGCTGGAAGAAGAAGTCGAAAAGATGGTGTGGGCGACGCGGTGGGGGGCTGACACGATTATGGACCTTTCCACCGGCGCGAACATCCACGAAACGCGCGAGTGGATTATTCGCAACTCGCCCGTACCGGTCGGAACCGTGCCGATCTACCAGGCGCTCGAAAAGGTCGACGGTAAAGCCGAAGAGCTGACCTGGGAAATCTTCCGCGACACGCTCATCGAGCAAGCCGAGCAGGGCGTCGATTACTTCACGATTCATGCGGGCGTGCTGCTGCGGTACGTGCCGATGACAGCCCGGCGGGTGACCGGGATCGTGTCGCGCGGCGGTTCGATTCATGCCAAGTGGTGTCTCGCCCACCATCAGGAGAATTTCGCCTACACCCATTGGGACGAAATTTGCGACATCATGGCCGCCTATGACATTTCGTTTTCGATCGGCGACGGGTTGCGGCCCGGAAGCATCGCCGACGCCAACGACGAAGCGCAGTTCGCGGAACTAAAGACGCAGGGCGAGTTGACCAAACGCGCGTGGGCGAAAGATGTGCAGGTGATGAACGAAGGACCGGGTCACGTCCCCATGCACATGATCCATGAAAACATGACCAAGCAACTCGAATGGTGTGACGAAGCGCCGTTCTACACGCTTGGACCACTGACCACTGACATTGCACCGGGCTACGATCACATCACCAGCGCCATCGGTGCGGCGATGATCGGGTGGTACGGCTGTGCGATGCTTTGCTATGTTACTCCCAAAGAGCACCTGGGATTGCCGGATCGGGAAGACGTGCGTGAAGGCGTCATTACCTACAAGATCGCGGCGCACGCTGCCGATCTTGCGAAGGGGCATCCCGGAGCGCAGTACCGCGATGACCAACTCAGCAAGGCCCGCTTCGAGTTTCGTTGGGAGGATCAGTTCAACCTGGGACTTGATCCGGAGAAAGCCCGGACCGATCATGACGAGACCCTACCGCAAGAGGGTGCGAAGACCGCCCATTTCTGCAGCATGTGCGGGCCAAATTTCTGTTCGATGAAGATATCTCAGGATGTTCGGGATTTCGCCGCGCAGCAGGGCCTGAGCGAAGAAGAAGCCCTGAAGAAGGGAATGGAGCAAAAAAGTGCCGAATTCCGTCAGCTGGGCTTGCGCCTGCAGCAGCCAACAAAGTAGGTACTTGCAGACACATATGGATCAAGCCATTTGAATCTCGCGACGTCGTTCGGTATGCTTGATGTATCGAGCCGAAACCTCAGCCTCGTGGTGGGCTGCGGCTGGTTCGGCTGATTGCGAATACAACATCTCAATATATGGCTGCCATGTTCCTAGCGATCGATCATTCGATTAATCGCCTCGGTCGGGGAGGGCAACTACTTTCAAGACAAGTTATTCCACGGAACCGTTGCGCGACGACATTGGTGCTCGTTTGTGCGTCCGTTCTAGCTGCTTGCGCCCACGGTCAGATTGTCGTGTTTGAAGACAATTTTGAGGATGGGAATACAAATGGCTGGACACTGGGCGGGATGGATGACACCGCAGACAATGGCACATGGGAAATTGGCGATCCGGTCGGTACTTTCGACGGCGTTGAACCCGCGCAGCCTGAGAACGGGTATGAGAGCGTGGGGTGTGCTTTTACGGCGCAGAACACGGCAGAGACAATAGGCTTCCACGACGTGGACAAAGGTGTGGTGTTTCTCGTTTCGCCTGTCTTGGACCTGTCGGGTCATTCAAGTGTTCAACTAACCTACTTCCGGTGGTATTTCTTACTTCGACTTGACGAAGATCCGGGAGACTATTTTGTGGTGCAAGCCCGTGAGTCGGAAAGCGCGCCTTGGGTGGATCTGGAGCGGCTTGACGATTCGTCGCGGGCAAATTCCTGGACCGCGCACGGCGTATTCCTGGAGTCATACATTGAATTGACGTCTACCGTCCAGATAAGGTTTGGCGCGAGTGACGGTACAGGAGTGCTGTTGGGCAACATTGTTGAAGCTGCCGTGGATGACGTCATGGTCGCGGCAATGGGGGGCTGCGAGTTTAATTCCGACTGTAATGTGGAAGAATATTGCAGTGGGCAGGGCCAGTGTTTACCATTTGGAGATGGCGACGTTGATCTTGATGGAGACGTCGATCTAACCGACTACATGGATTGTCTATCCTGTATCGGAACAGTGAGTCAGGCCTGTAGCCCATGCAATGTTGTGGGTGACGAATCAGTACAGGTTGAGGATCTCGCTCAGTGCAGTCAGATCATGTCAGGACCGGGTGGTTGATTGAGCAACTTGTCAGCCGCCCTTGCCAGCAGTTGGGCTCAATACATTGTAGGTCCATCAAATCAAGTGCGAAGTTCGCGCTAAGAATTGGCGTCAGCCGTTGTTTCATCACAGTCGGCTGCGTATTGTTTGAAACTTGTTCTCCGCCAGGCGGTAAGAGAGCGTAGAGCAGCCTGTCACGGGCGTCTCGGTCGGGGGCGCAAAGGTCCAAAGAGGCAAGGCCATCGGCGCAGCTCGCGGGTTCTGCCGTGGTATACCAGACAAGCAGGGCGGCCAACATGACCTACACACCCTCCGAATCAGAACGCATCCAGACGACGATCATCCAATTGGCGTCGCTGTTTCTCTATTTCATACCGGGCCTGATCGCCCGCCGGACGAAGTTGTGGTTTTCGCCTTACGTTCGTTTCTGGATCAAGGGCAACACCATCTGGTCGCTGGCGCTGTTTGTTCCAGTGGCGATTCTGCTTGTGCTCAGTTTGGTCGTCAACATGAAGGGGCCCATTGTGGTTGCCTGGGCGGTTCATGCGATCATGACCATCATGTGTGCGTTCGCGTCCATGTTCAATCGGCCGGTGGGTTACTTCATCGTGTCTAATCAATGCTGCATGAACGAGATGGCCGAGATTTACGGCGCGGCGATGTCGCCTTCGTTGGACGACGAAGACCTGTAGCGCGAATCCAAGTCGCCTCCAACCACCAAGCCTTAATCCATCACCAAGGGCATGTCCCCGGGATTTCCTTCAAGAAGGCGGCCATGTTCGCTTGATCCGGCCCACCGCCATCGCGCCAGATGTACGGCTGGCCAAACTCGGCGAACAACTCCCGCCCCAACGTTCTTGATGGATAGGTCGGAGCGTCGGCGTGTCCGTCCAGATACGCGATGCTGACACGCCCTTTGGGACCGTCTTCACTCGAACCGGGTTGAAGCAGGTGACGTGTGGCGATTCGATCCAAGCCGTTGAAGTTCCCGTCGGGCCAATCGCCGTTGATGTTGGTCTTGGGGTGCTCTTCGACGAACGTCACGAACGATGCGGGCGTGAAGCGAACGACTTGGCCGGCATGGAATGAGCGGGTCGCGTTTGTGCCTGGAAGTTTGTTGTTGAGCGAATCGGCGATATATCGAAAACTTCCAAGGCTGTCGGGTGAGCGATACCCGATGTACGCGTTGAACCCGTAGCTCAAGCGTCCATTACCGCCGCCGCCATCGACGGTATCTGTCGAAACGCCGGGGCGATCGGTCGGACAGACGTACACGCGTTCGTCCTTGACATATGGGAAGAGCGTGCCACGTTTTGGCACGTCTTCGGCGAATTCCGGATCGGTGTGAAACGGTTTGCTGTAAGGAACGGTGAAGCTGAGATCGTCGTTGAGCTTGTCGCGGGCGCCGTCCCAAGTCACGCCGCTGACCCGTGGCCAGGACTCACCGAACAGCAGTTGAAAGTAAAACAGACTATGCGTGCCCGGAAACGCCCCCTGATCGGCCACATAGACGTTCATCCCGGTCATCAGCGACCGAACATTGGACTGACAAACCACCCCCGCCGCTTGCTTTCGAGCCTTGGAAAGCGAGGGTACCAGGACCGCGATCAGGATCCCAATGATTGAGATCACGACGAGCAGCTCGACCAGGGTAAACGCCAGGCGTCGGCTGCCATATAGTCTCCTGATCATTCCCCGCATCTCCAGAGAAGTCCGCGTATCGGCAAGCGATCAACCCAATCGACAGGACGCTGGTCCAACCCCACTTCACCAATAATGACGGAACGCAAAGCAGTGTGGATGACGTGAATCGCGCGAAGTTTTTCGGGTCAGAATCAGGTGATGATATCGCGCTTGTCGAGCAGGGCGACGATGCGGTCTACTGCTTCTTGCACAGAGATTTCGTGCGTTGGCAGCACCAGGTCGGCTTTTTCCGGCGCTTCGTAGGCGTAGCTTACACCGGGGAAGTTGGCGACTTGGCCCGAGTCGGCTAGGGCGTAGAGGCCTTCCTGGTCGCGTTCGCGGCAGACTTCGATGGGCGCTGACAGGTGAACGACGACGAAGCGTTCGTTGCCGATGACATCGCGGGCGCGGCGGCGGGCGAGTTTGTTGGGGGCGACGAATGCGCAGATCGCGATCAGTCCGGCATCGTTGATCAGCTTGGCGACTTCGGCGCTGCGGCGAAGGTTTTCAGAACGCTCGTCGGCAGAGAACCCGAGGTCCTTGCTGATGCCTTTGCGCATGTTCTGGCCGTCAAGGACCGTACATGCCCGGCCCAGTTCGAAAAGGCGTCTTTCGAGTGCATAAGCGGTGGTGGTTTTGCCCGCGCCGGTGAGTCCGGTGAGCAGGACGGTGACGGCTTGTTGGCCATAACGCGCGGCGCGTTCGTCCGGGGTGACGAAGCTGGCGGAGGTGGCGAGTTTGTCGCTGGCCGGCTCGGTATCCCAGTGGTCAGCCCGTGAGTCGCCGGCGCGCTGTTCGACGATCATGCCTGCACCGACGGTACCGTTGGTGACGCGATCGATCAGGATGAACGCGCCAGTCGCGCGGTTGCGCTGATAGTCGTCGTGCATGATCGGTTGGGTCAGCGTGAGCTTGCAGCGGCCGATCTCGTTCAAAGAGAGCGTCGGAGCGGCTTGGCGTTCGAGCGTGTTGACGTCGATGCGATGGAGCAAGGTGGATACCGTTCCGAACGTCTTTTTGCTGGTGTGTTTGACGACGTATTGCTTTCCGGGAACCATCGGTTCTTCGGCCATCCATACGAGCATGGCTTCGAACTTCTGGTTGGTTTTGGGCAGATTGTCGGTGCCAACGATCATGTCACCGCGACTGGCGTCGACTTCGTCGGTCAGGGTTAGCGTGACGGCCATCGGTGCGAAAGCTTCTTCGAGATCGCCGTCGCTCGTGACAATGCGCTTCACTTTGCTCGGTGTCCGTGAAGGCAGGACGGTGATCTCGTCGCCGGGGCGAATGACACCCGACGCGATGGTCCCGCAATACCCGCGAAATTCGTGGGTGGGGCGGTTGACGTATTGCACGGGGAATCGCAACTCGGTCAGGTTGCGGTCGGCTGCAATGTGGACGTTCTCAAGGTAGTGCATCAACGTACTGCCGCGAAACCAGGGCATGTTCACACTGGCGTCGACGACGTTGTCGCCGCGAAGCGCTGAAATGGGCAGGTACTGAACGTCTTTGATGCTCAGGTTTGCCGAGAAGCTGCGGTAGTCGTTCTTGATCGCGTCGAACACGTCTTCGCGATAATCCACCAGATCCATCTTATTGACGGCGACGAGAATGTGTTTAATGCCCAGTAGCGACGCGATAAAGCTGTGCCGTTTTGTTT
>JAUIEW010000184.1 GCA_030429365.1 Phycisphaerae bacterium | reverse complement strand
TCGCGACCGGATCCTCAGCCGGTCAGATCCCCAGGCCTCCGACCGAGAATTCGTAGATCGGGCTCGACTCGTCGGAGCGCGGATTGATCGGGAAGCCGAGCACGAGCTGAAGCGGGCCGAAGGGGGAGAACCACAACACTCCACCGCCGTAACCGTAGCGCCACTGCGTCGCGTCGAACAGGATCTCGCCCTCCCGGAACGCGTTGCCGCCGTCGATGAAGCCGATGCCCAGGAGGCCGATCTCCTCGGAGATCGGGAAGCGGTACTCGAAGCTGTTGCTGATGAACGCGCTGCCGGCGATCACCTGCGCTTCGGCGATGTCGAATTGCAGGTCGAGGCGCCGGAGGAAGCACCGTGAACCCATCGCGGGGCCGGATCATCGAGGGCTACGAAGTCATCGTCGCCGCCGATGGAGAGGAAGCGCTGGAGAAAGCCAACTCCGAACGCCCCGATCTGATCCTTCTCGATGTCATGATGCCCAAGCGCGATGGACTGGAAGTCTGCAAAATGGTCCGCGATGCCGGGTTCACCGTTCCGATTCTCATGCTGACCGCCAAGAGCCAGGAAATAGACGTCGTCCGCGGTTTGGAGGTCGGTGCGGATGATTACATCACCAAACCGTTCAGCGTTCGCGAAGTGCTCGCCCGTATCAAAGCCGCCCTACGCCGCAGCGGGTCGTCGCCTTCGGTGGCCAAGGTGGTTCACATCGGTATCGCCGAAGTCGATTTGGTTAAGGGCAAGGTGGTCAAAGGTGAGGAGACTTTCAAC
Organism: Phycisphaerae bacterium; assembly: GCA_030429365.1. Classification (GTDB taxonomy): domain Bacteria; phylum Planctomycetota; class Phycisphaerae; order UBA1845; family UBA1845; genus UBA1845. Next base: position 9,863 of record JAUIEW010000184.1, on the reverse strand, counting down.
CTCGGTCATTTTGAGATTGAAATCCTCAAGATGCTCATCGAGCACGCAGAGCAGCCGGTCGAACGCAACAACCTGCTTGACGTGATCTGGGGCCTTTCGGCGTTTCCCGCGAACCGCACGGTGGACAACCACATCGTCAGCCTGCGTCGCAAGATCGAAAAAGACCCGAAACATCCGCAGCACATCATCACGGTGCACAGCGTCGGTTACAAATTCATTCCGTAAGAACGGGTTCGATTACGGCGCGATAGGTGTTAGCGGCCAAACCCACGGAATGATGAGCATTGCCACGATCATGATGAGGATGTTCATCGGAATGCCGACTTTGAGGAAGTCCGAAAAGCGGTAACCACCCGGTCCGTACACCATCAGATTCGTTTGATAACCCACCGGTGTCGCAAAGCTGGCTGACGCGGCGATGGCGATCACGATCACGAATGGGGCCGCCCCAACGCCCATTTCCTGCGCGGTTTCCATGGCAATGGGAAACATCAATGCCGCGGCTCCAATGTGAGAGATCAATTCGGTAAGGACGTTGGTGATCAGATAGATGCCAACGAGTATTCCGATCGGCCCGGCAAATCCACCGCCAAACCGTTCGATGTTGCCCGCGAGGGCGACGTCCAATCCGGACTCGTGGATCGCCTCTCCAAATCCCAGGGCCATGGCAATCACGACGAGTACCTGCCAATCCACCGCCCGCCGCGCCACGCCCACTGAGACGCAGCGGGACAGAACCATCAAACCAGCGGCGATAAGTGCAGACACAGCCGTTGACAGCGTATTCCATGCCAGCAAAACGATTAAAAGCGCGAGGATGCCCATCGCCAACCAGGCGCGTTCGTGGCGAACCAGGCCACTGTCTCGTACCTCCGACACAAGATAGAAGTCGCTGCTACCTCGAAACGTCCTTTCAAAGTTGCCACCAGCTTGCAGAAGCAACGTGTCGCCAGGGTGCAGGATGACGTCACCGATTTTCTGCTCGATACGCTCTCCGTGACGGTGGACCGCGACGACCACAGCGTCGTAGCGTGTTCGAAAGTTTGAGTGCCGAACGGTTCGGCCCAACTCGGGAAAGGACGTGCTAACGACAGCTTCGCACAGGCGGCGTGAACCTCTACCGGAGCCGGAGACTTCATAGTGCGATTCCACACCGGGTACGAGTCCCGGGATGCGCTGCAGGTCAACGATGGTACTGACCAGCCCTGTGAAGACGAGGCGGTCGCCTTCCTGAAGCGTGTTGGTGGGCGCCACGGGTGTGATAACGTCGCCCTTGCGATCGATTTCGATGAGAAAGAGTCCCGGCAAGTGACGGAGCCCCGCGTCCTGTACGCTCTTTCCAATCAGTGGGCAACTTGGTTCGACGAGCATTTCAACGATGTACTCGCGCTGGGCGGCGCCGAATTGATCGAGCAATTCGGTGCGCTGCGGAAGCAATCGAACACCGATAGTCAACATGAAGACGACGCCTGCGATCGCAGCCGGTACACCCACCCAACTCAATTCGAAAAGCGTGAGCGGTTGAAGGTATCCTGTCTCGCGCACCATGCCGTCGATGACGAGGTTTGTGCTCGTCCCGATGAGTGTGCACATCCCACCGAGAATCGTCGCATATGAAAGCGGGATCAGAAATTTTGACGCTGGAATCTGCCGCTTGCGACACCAACTCAAGACCTCGGGCAACAGCATCGCGACGATGGGCGTGTTGTTTAGAAATGCAGAGACGCCAGCCGACGACACCATCATGCGACCCAGCGCCGCGCGGACGCCCGTCCCCACCCCCAGCAGTCGCGTGACCAACACATGCAACGCACCCGTCTCGCGCAGACCAGCCGCGACCACAAACATCGCCCCTACCGTGACGAGGCCATGGTTGCTCATTCCATGAAACGCTTGCTCCGGAGTGATCACGCCTGCCGCCACCACTGTCACCAATCCACCGGTGAATGCGGCGTCTGGCGGAAGCCAACTTTTCACCAGGGCAAGGAGCATCAGCGCCAAAACGCTGAGGGTCAAGATTGCTTCCCAAGACATATGTTTGCCGTCACTTTCTACCGAAATTGAATTCCAGCCGTCCCCTGCAGGAAGGTTGATTCGCTGTTATGCCATCGACCATTCGCCGGCGAATCCATAAGACGATCGGGCGTGGCGTTGGTTCGGATCGGATTTGCCCCGCGAGAATGGTCTAGGGCTGATTGGCGGGGTTGGCAAGCGGGGGAGCATACTTTTGATGACCCTTAAACAATGCGTGGCGACGCCGTAATTCGACAAGCATGCCCGCATCGTCATGTTCGGATGCCAGCCGAATCGCTTCCAATTGGGTGGCGATTGCGCGGTCATACATCTGCGACTCGGCGTATGCGACCGCGAGTGTGCTGAGTGCCATCGGGTCGCGGTACGCCGTTCGCTCACAGAGTTCTGTCGCCAATGCAACTGCCCGCTGCCCATCACGGATCACCACTTCAGGACAAGTCGCAAGCAGCCATGCCAAATCGGCCTCAAGTCCTGCGTTGCCATTGGGGCATGCCACCCCTTGTTCGAGTGTCGCCTTGGCGGCTGCGAATTGCCCGGCAGCTTCCTCGACAGCAGCCAATCGTCCAATCGCTTGAACAAAGCACGGCGCAGAATCGATCGCAGCGCGGTAATGATCTGCCGCATCCTTAAGTCGCCCGTAGCCGGCATACAATTCCGCGATGTTGAATTGGTACTTGGCGTGCGTCGGATTGATTTCGATGGCACGCTCAAGGTGTCGCAGCGCCTCATCGGGGCGGCCGACACGTAGCGCGGTGATCCCCATACCGTTCAAGGCTTTTGCGTCAGACGGATCGAGTTGGGCCGCTCGCTCGTAGTGTTGATTCGCAAGGCGGTGCTCCCCCAATTCGCGCAGTTTCTCTGCGAAGTTGACGTGCGCAATGTTGCTCTCGACACCGACGCGAAGGGCGTGATTCCATAACGTTAGCGAGTCTGCCCATGTGGTTGCCTGAAAAACGGTCAGGCCAAACAGTCCGGCCAGATACACGACCATCGAAGTCCTAAGCAATGTGGCGAACGATTTGCGCGACGGATTGTCTTTCGAGTTCAGTTTGATCTTATGCAAAGCGGCAGCGACAAGAATTGCAAATGGCAGAAGTGACAGATAACCGTATCGATCTGCGACCAATTGTTCGCCACTTTGCGCAATACCCGAAACGGGCCCCAACAACAGTGCATACGCGACCGCGGCGCCAAGGACAGCCGGCCACTTGCGACGCAACAAAAGCAACACGATCGCCGCAACGATCACAATGATTGCGGAGATTGCAAGGCTCGTGCCCAGCAACTGCGCACGTTCTGGAATCGGGTAGAACGCACAAAGCTTCGTCGGCACCAGAAACTTCATTGGATACCAGCAGAGGCTGTACAACAACGCGGCGAAACGTGAGGCCAAATCGAACTGCCGGATCGACTGCCATGCTTGTGCGGCTGCCTGCGCCTTAATGGCCAGCACAGAAGCTGTGATCGAACAGACGATGTACGGGATTTTTTCGATGACGCGGATGGTCACCGAATGTTTGGACATCTGAAGCCGCCGGAGCGGAAACGCGTCAATGATCAGAAGCACGAGTGGTAATGGGACAGCAGACGCCTTGGTCATCAATGTCAATGCAAACATCAACCAGGAAAAGAAGAGCCAACCCACGCCCGTCCATGATTGGTGTCGCAGGTACCCGAGCACCGTCAGCATGACGAACACACCCGAAAGCACGTCGCGTCTTTCAGTCACCCACGACACGGATTCGACCCGCAGCGGATGGATCGAAAACAACAGCGCCGCAATCAACGCGGCGCGATGCAGCGGAATACAATCGGCGGGGTCCTTCTTTTTGAAACCATGGGCCAGAAGGATCAGCGCAACGTCAAAGAACAACACCGACGCCAGACAGTGCAGCAGCAAATTGGTGAGGTGAAATCCAAACGGTTTCAGTCCCCAGACGGCGTGATCGAGTGCCAGACTGAACCAGGAGAGCGGTTGATAGTGCCCCCCGTGAAACGTCGTAAACATCCAGCCAACGTGCTCAGCATCGAACTCGCGAATGCCCTCGTTATAGACGATATTCGCGTCGTCATCCCAATTGACGAATTCGCCCGACAATCCGCTGGCAAACGCCGCAAAAGTGAGCGCAAAAATGAACAGGCGCAGGAGCCACCGCGTCGTGCCGCCGTCCGATTGAGATGTGGGCCTGATTTCCGTCACGCGAGCATTCTACAAAAACCGGTGTTACCGGACAGTCCCGGGTGGTGATCGATCCTCGGGCCAGTTGACCGGGCGTAGCGCCGTTGTAAGCTTTCTGATGGTTTGGCAAACAATTGACTCGACCCCTCAGAAATCGGAACAAATTCCCATGAGTTTCCCCCAAATCAAACCAGCCCATCGAACTGAAGATATCAAGTACGCGGTGCGCGACGTCGTCGTGTTGGCCCAGGAAGTTGCTGCGGCAGGCATGAAGATGTGCTATCTCAACATTGGCGATCCGAACCTTTTCGACTTCGAGACGCCCCCGCATATCGTCGAGGCCGTGTATGAGGCGATGAAAGCCAACCGCAACGGCTATGCACCGTCATCAGGCACCAAGGGTGCGGTCAAGTCGATCACGGATCAAGCCGCCCGCCAGGGAATCAAATCGGTTCAGCATGTGTTCGTGACGACCGGTGCGAGTGAGGCGATCGACCTTGCGTTGACGGCACTGGTGAACCCCGGCGAGAACGTTTTGACCCCCTCTCCGGTTTATCCGCTGTACACCGCGATCCTTTCAAAACTCGATGCCGTCAACAATCCATACTATCTCGACGAAGGCAACAACTGGGAGCCCGACATCGCAGACATCGAGTCGAAGATCAACGACAAGACGCGGGCGCTGATCCTCCTCAACCCCAACAATCCCACGGGAACTGTCTACTCGAAGGAAACGCTGCAAGCCGCGATCGATCTTGCGATCAAGCACAACCTGGTCATCTTCAGCGATGAGATCTACGACAAGTTGCTGCTTGACGACAAGCCGTACATGTCAATCGCATCCATGACCGACCAACTCCCAATCGTCACATTCAATGGAATGAGCAAAGCCTATCTCGCGCCCGGGTTCCGCATCGGCTGGGGCATCGTCAGTGGGCCGAGTGAGATCGTCGCCGAATACAGCGAAGCAATCCAGAAATTGGAACGCGCCAGGCTCAGCGCCAACCATCCCGAGCAGTACGCGATCCCTGCCGCCCTTGACGGCGACCATGCGTATCTCGACTCGGTTCTCGCCCGCTTGCGGAGTCGCCGCGATCTGACCGTCAGTCGCCTGAACGCGATCGACGGGATCAGTTGCGTTAAACCGCAGGCCGCGTTTTACGCCTTTCCGCGAATTGAGTTGGGAGTCGATGACGAAACGTTCGTCCAGAAACTGGTGCGGGAAACCGGTACCGTTTGCGTTCACGGGAGCGGCTTTGGTCAGCGTCCTGGCACGCAGCATTTCCGTGTCGTCTTCCTCGCGCCGGAAGAAACGCTCAATCGGGCGTTCGACAACATCGAAACGGTGGCGAAGAGTTTTCGCTAAGGGGCTTGGGGAAATTCAAAGAGGTATATCGCGGGTTCGTCAACATTTGATACGGCGATGATCTCGCCGGATGCAGCCATCCGCCCCACCGTGATCCGATCGGCAACATCGGCGACGGAAAGGGGTTGCGAGGTTGCAAACGGCGACTCCGTCTGGATTGCGACGACCTGACTCACTGCATTGGCGACGATAGCCACCCTTCCAATTTCAAAGTGTGTGATGTCAACCGCGCCTCGCTTGTCGATGCCGTTTAGCTTTGTCGTATGAATGACCTGTTCGGTCGCGACATCAACGATCGCCAGATTGACGTCTCCCAACTCGTCGTCCACGGCGACGGCCAACGCTTCTCCATCACCGCTGATGGCCAGCGCCACCGGATTGTCGGCAGCGCCGTCGCTGACATCGATTCGCGAAATCGTGAACGGATCTGTGGTTTGGACCGAAACAACTGCGCCGAGGCCGGCAAGAAAAACGCGGCTTCCATCCTGCGAAAACACCAATTGCTGCGCGAGAACCGTTCCCCCGGCATCGGTAACCAAATTGATGGTCGGAAGAATGAAATTCGGAATGTCGCGATCGACGTTGGCGAATATCAACTTTCCGGCTTGTCCGATGGGGGCTTCGTCTTCAAGCAGCGTCGCCATCATTGAACCATTCGGACTGAGCCGCGCGTAAACGGGCACATCGCCTTCCGGTGTTTGCATTCGGCGCACTTCGTCGGCGAAAACGCTGTCGTCGGTCCGGAGAATCGTGACCCGGTCTGCGAAATCCAAGGACGTTGCCGGGACATAGACGCGCGTCTCTTCCGGGTCGAAATCGACCACCTCGCCGATGTAGTCAGCCGACGTCGTTTCGGTCTCGCGAATGACCTCGAGCGTGACCGCATTGAACGAAACACCCGCGTCTGGTCGATCCGTGATGACCGACAGGACCGAACCGGTTGGGGAATAACCCAGGGCGCTCGTGCCCAACGGAGACAGCGATTCGGGCGTTGGGACGATGGTCAGATCAAATGGATCATTGGTTTCAAACTGCGTCACCACGCCGCTTCCTACGTCGCTGAAAACGCCAACCGTTCCGCTCGGAGCCAACTGCAGCAGATCCGGGGTGATCGTGTCGGGCAGGCTGATCCGGGCACGCCGCCGCGCCAACATCCCAGATTGCGACGTGAAGCTGACGTTGCCGAATACAAAATCGCCCGTCGCCCCACACGACGGAGAGAGACCACCGTGTCTTCGAACCGCCACCGAGAGGAACTGTCCATCGATGTCGCCGGTATCTGGATCGATCGTGAGCGATTCCAACCGGGCGATCGTCTGGTCGCAAAGCGATTCGTTGGTGCGGCTGATCGTGCAAAGCCCGATGCTCGTGGCGTCGCCGACGATGAACTCATTCACCGTTGAATCGAATCCCGCGCGGTCGATCGTCTGGGACTGTTGATTTGAAAAATCGATCGTTCCATTCTGCATCTGTCCTGTATTGCTGCCGTCTGGATCGAAGGTTGTTTCCTCTTCGAATAAATACGATCCTTCGATGTTGGCAGGTTGTCCGCCCTGGGGCAGCGCAAAACTCAGCGATGATGCGTTGAGTTGGGTGATGGCATTTTGAATTTGGGCAAGCGCCAAGATCTCGGCGCAACTGTTGGCAACAATCGGTTGGGGCTGCGGAAACTCGACGCCGATCCGATCAATCGTGACGAGTCGAGGCTCTGTGGTTGACACGGAAACGCAAAGATTGAATTCGCCACCGAGCAACGCCTGCAAACCGGTGGTGCTGACATCGGCGGTTGCCGGTAGGATTTCGGTGATGACGTTGTCGATGTAATCGGCGACGATTGGGGTTTCCGCCGATCCGGCATCGCATGCGTTGGTGCCAAGGTCCGAGACAAGGCGAAGGGCGACAACGATGACGCCGGATGTCCCAACGTCCGCTTCCGACGAACCATTCGCAACGTTGATGTCGGCTGTTGCCAGCGAGAGGGTCGCCCTGTCGGGCGTATCCGACGGGATGTCATCGGAAATATCGATACGGAACTGGCGGGAAAGGATGCCCTCCGCGTCAACGTCGAAGATGCCGTTCGAGCCCAGATCCAAAAATACGGAGGTGTCTCCGCCGCCCCCACCAGGATTCTGTGTTGGCGTACAACCGCCAGCGACGCAAACGCCGACACCGATCAACAGGATTCGAATGGCAAATGACAAGACCGCACCTTCTGACCGAGAGGGTCTGGCTGACCAAGAGGGACTGGTTGACCAAGGGGGGCTGGGTTCGCCCATTGCGACATCAATCATGTTACACGCCGTGCTGTCAGTGGTTGCATCGGGATCGAGCACTAAAAACCGAGGCGTCTACGACGGGCATGGTTCGATGACCGCCGACATGCACCCCTTGCAACGCTCAATACGTTTGTCACGTCCAAAGGCGTGAATCTGATCTCGTTTGAGTTCCGCGCGCTCCAGCGTGGTGGTATCCACGATGACCCGACCCGTTTGATCAACCTCGCGGGCCATCCGAAACGCATCTTCCAACGTGTGACCAAAAAGCCGATTGAGCATCAAGATGACGTATTCGTAAGAATGGTCATCGTCGTCGAGCAGGATCACATTGTACGGCGGTTGGCGACGCGGTTTGCTGTCGTTCTTGGGTTTGGCTCTCGACGTGACCGGCGTGTCGATTGTGGTCGATGATTGTTCTGGCATAAAAAACTCAAACGTGTGATGATTTATTCTTTTTGGAGATATTTAGCCCGATATTGAAATCGAAATACCGCCATTCTCCCCACGCCTCACCGGACTCATTTGGGACGATTGAACCGCTAATTCCGTCGCTTCCGCAATCCGATGGGCTTGCTTGTTTGGTTTATCGACCGGGTCGCCAAAAAGCGTGAGTGACGTTGCGCCGTTGATTTTGATTTTGGCCAACGATCCAATGTACGATTCATCGCCACAAAACACCACGATTCGATCCGACGACGTTCTGCCGACCAATTGGTCCGACCGCCGCCAACTGACCTCTTCGCCCCTGGTTTGCTCTGCTTCCTGGGCTTTGATCGCGGCTTTGCTGTATCCCTCGACCAGAATTTCGACCGTTTCCCCGATCATGGCCTGCGTTTGCGCGAGTGAAATTCGCTCCTGCGTTTCGAGCATGCGGCGGTTGCGATCGCGTTTGACCGCATCGGGAACATCGTCGGTCATGCCTTTGTCCGCGACGGTATTGGGTCGCGGTGAATACTTGAAGCAGAAGATGTTCTTAAATCGGATGCGCTCCATCAGCGCCAAGCTTTCCTCGAACTCCGCTTCCGTTTCGCCGCAGAACCCGACGATGAAATCGCTCGCGATCGTCATGTTCGGGACAAACTCGCGTCCGCGGGCGAGCAACTCTTCATACACCTCCACCGAGTACTGCCGCTTCATCCGCTTCAACACCGAGTTCGATCCGCTCTGCGCTGGCAGGTGCAAATATTCGCACACCTTTGGCAGGTCGCGCATCGCCTCGAAAATCTCATCGGCTGTGGCCATGTCCTCTTCGGTTTCAAAGAAGGCGATGAAAAGCGAGGTGCCCTGATCGGCGTCGTAGAGCATCTTCATCGACGTCGCGGTAACGCCGGGCGGCGGACCATCGCTCGACTCGACCTCGGCCCGAACATTCGCAATCGTCTCCGGCCCTACCCCGGTGAACCGGACTGCACGTGCATACATGTTTGCTCCTGACTCTCGTCGTACTTCCCTGAGCGGATCCTAGCTCCGCACGCGCCTGAACTCCAGCATATTTCGACGGTCCGGCAGAGGCGATATCAGGCCGGTGTGGCCACGCGGCCGCGGATCAGGTCGGCCCCGCGCTCGGCGATCATGATCGTCGGGGCGTTGGTGTTGCCTCCGGGGATGGTCGGCATGACCGATGCGTCGACCACGCGAAGGCCCTCGACGCCCCTGACCCTCAGATCGGGATCAACCACCGCGTCATCGCCGGACCCCATCCGGCAGGTCCCGACCGGGTGGTAAAGCAGCTCGACCCGTGCGCGGATGTCCTCCTCGATTGAGTCATCGTCGGCGACTTCGGCGCCAGGGAGCAGTTCCCGTCCGAGCACGGACTGCATCGGGTCCGCGCCCATGCGCGCCGTGCCCGCTTCATGAATCTTATTGCCGGGCTTCGACATCACCATCTCGATGGGCATGCTCTCGCTCGACATCACAACATAAATGCCGGCAGCTTCCAGCATCGCTTTCGCATCGCGCGAAGCGCGTTGCATCATCTTGCGTTCGTTCTCGCCGAAAGCGCAGTCGA
>JAUIEW010000183.1 GCA_030429365.1 Phycisphaerae bacterium | reverse complement strand
ACTTTTTTCGGGAAGACGGGAAATTTTGACGGCAAAGATGTCATCGACATTATCCTGAGTCAGCCGGCGACGGCGCGGCACCTTGCCCACAAACTGCTCCTGTTTTTCGTGACGCCCGAACCCACCCCGGAAATGATTGACGCCCTCGCCTCAGAGATTCGCCTGAGCGGCTACGACATGCGCGAAGTGATGCGCCGATTGCTTTCCAGTCAGACATTTTATGCGCCGGAAGCGCGACACAGTCTCATCAAGAGCCCCGTGCAACTCGTGGTCGGGACCATTCGGTCGCTCGAAATCGAACCGAATGACCTCAGCGCGTTTGTCGCGGCCACCCGAGGGATGGGCCAACAACTTTTTCAGCCGCCCAACGTCAAAGGTTGGGATGGCGATCGCAAGTGGATCACGACGGCGACCATTTATGCGCGCTACAACTTCGCGTCGGCGCTGCTTGCCGGTACGGAATCGAAGGAAGCCAACCGGATGATGGGCGGTCAGGGCGGCCCGAGGCGTCATCAGCGGATGGTCGCAAAACGCTACAGTTTGGAACGCATGCTTGATGCGGACTTGGGTATCGATTCGCATGGCGTTCAGGTCGAGCAGGACAATCAACCGCCCTTTAGTCCGTATGGCATCATCCAGCAAGAAGGGTTGCGATCGGCTGACCAAGTGCTCAACCATTTTGTCAATCGACTCCTCGGTATGCAGGTCGACCACCTGCAGCGGCGGCAACTAAGGCAACTGCTGGTTAGAGGCAAGAAACGCTTCGATGCCAGGACAGAAGAGGGCGTCATTCGCACGTTGACCTTGGTCAATGCGATTTTGGCGATGCCAGAGTACCAGGCGTTCTAGCAGAAGACCTCTAAGAAAAACGGTGCCACTGCTCTGTGAGCAGTGCCGTTGTTAGTTGAACGAAACTCCGATCCACTGCTCACAGAGCAGTGGCACATTCCGGTTGATTGCGACCGGCAGCAAGAGTGAAGGGCATTGGCCATGACGACTCATCGAAATTCTTCGCGACGTGATTTCCTCATCAAAGGTGCATCGTTCGTTGCCCTCGGTGCGACAGTGCCGATGTTCTTGCAGAATACAGTGCTCGCGGCCAACAAAAGTCGTCGCGGTAGACGGATCAAAGACAGCGATCGCATTCTGGTCGTGTTGCAACTGGCCGGTGGAAATGACGGGCTGAATACGATCGTGCCCGTGACCAACGATGCGTACTATGCAGCCCGTCCGAAGCTGGCGATCAAGCCGGCAGACACGCTCGCGCTGAATCCGGATTTCGCGGTGAACGGCAATGCCGTTGGGCTCAAGCGGCTGTATGACGACGGGTATCTTGGCGTGATCCACGGTGTGGGATATCCCAATCCGAATCGATCGCATTTTAAGAGCACGGATATATGGAGCACGGCGTCGCCAGCTGGCAAGCAACACGAGGGTTGGTTGGGGCGGTATTTTGACAACACCTGTCGGGGTGAAGATCCGCCGGACTCGACAACCGGCATCGCCTTGATGAAAGAGTCGCCGTTGGCGATGCAGGGCGAGCGGTTCATGCCACTCGCGTTTGAAAAGCCGGAGTCGCTCAACTGGACGGCAGCTGTCCGCGCCGGTTCGACGGGAAAGGTCGTCACCGCGTTGAACAAACCGAAGCGTGGCGACTCCGCCAAAGCCGAAACGTCGCATGAGTTCCTGCGTCGTGTTGCATTGGAAGCTCGCCTCAGTGCCGAACAGATTCAGGCGGCGACGCGTGGCCGCAAGGACAACACCCGGTTTCCAAACTCCGACATCGGTCGATCGTTGCAAACCGTGTATCGATTGATCGGCGCAGGGCTCAGCACGCGGGTGTACTACCTGTCGCATGGCGGCTACGACACGCACGCCCGTCAGGAAAACAAACATGCCAATCTGATGCGCGACCTCGGCGAAGGTTTGCACGGGTTCGTTCAGGCGCTCAAGGCACGCGGTGATCTCGATCGCGTGACGGTCATGGTCTTCTCGGAGTTTGGTCGGCGTGTCGCGGAAAATGCATCCGGGGGAACCGATCACGGAGCAGCGGCTCCGATGTTCGTTCTTGGCGGCAAGGTCAAAGGAGGCATTCACGGGGCCATGCCCGACATGACCAAACTCGACAAAGGCGACCTACGGTTTACCACTGACTTTCGTAGCGTGTATTCGACCGTACTTGAGGATTGGCTGAAAGTTGATCCTGCGCGGATCGTTGGAAGTTCATTTCCCAAATTGGATTTGATCCGATAGCGGTCGTACTATCATAACCAATGTGGCGCGAAGCGATCCGCCGTTTCATTCATGTTTGGTAGTGTGAATTTCGGCCAACGCACCTCTGTTCTGGAATACCTCCAAACCAGGCTGCACACAAGATCAAGAAATAACCAAGAGCATTGATTAATCCCTAGTGAGCCCATTGCAACTCAACACGACGTTACTTTAACATGGGAACAGGGATACCCGGCTCGGCGGCAGCCGAGTGCGCCGGGCTCGATGATCTTGCGATATGCGACGGTTGAGCTTTGAGTCATCTGCAACTGACCAAAGTCACTTGGTGTGTAATCGCAATTTTCAACGATCGCCCATCGGGTCGAAGGCGCCCTCTCAGAATCTCCTCACTCTCTCAAGGAGGTAGTCCATGTCTTTTCAGAAACGTATTCTGACAGTTGTTTTCGGGGTGGGCTTGCTCAGTTCTTCAGCGCAGCTCCATGCGTCGCCTGATCTTTATGCGTTGGGCGAGGATTCCAGTGGTGCGGTCCACCTTGTCAACCTGGATGCCAGCGTACCGTCCGGTGCGGTTACTCTTGGAGCAACCGGAGTCGATGACCTCATTTTCTTGAATATGACCCAAGGGATGATTGGCTCATTTCAAAGGCTGGCAGTCAAATCTATCACATCGATCGAACGACGGGCGCCGCGACTCCGTTCTCATCGTCAACGACCTTTGACATTCAGGGGATGGCGTTCGTTACGTCGCTCAACCAAATGCTTGTTGCGATTGACACCAGTCCGCCCGGTCCTGAGCAGCAAATCGGACGGCTTAATTCAGATGGATCGATCACACCGCTCTTCAGCTTGTCCGCAAGCGTCCCGGATATTGACGATATGTTTTGGGACCCCGTTCAGATGAAGTTATTTGCTTCAGACGTACAGTCGTCGGCAATCTATGAAATCGACGAAGTGAATGGTTTGTTGACAGGTTCGATCAGCGTCACGATGGGCGAGAACTTCAGGGCGAGCATCAACCCGCTTGACGGCGTGATCTACGAAGTCTCCAACCCGGATACAACAATCCTTCACACGCGAAATGCGGCGACCGGTGATCAGATCGCAACGATTGGGATCATCGCCGGGGTGGATGGTGTTCGCGGGCTGTCATTTGTTCCGGAACCGGCATCTGGATTATTGCTGGCGGCAGGCTTGTTGCTGCTTGGACGTCGTCGGGTCTCCTAGTCTTGCCATCTGGCGATATCACGAATGACTGGAAAGCGTGGGGCCCAGGCGAATCATCGATTCGCTTGGGATCTTTTTTTGGCCTGACGATGACGCGGCTGGCGATCGAGATAATCAAGGGGAGTGCTCGGTCAAATCAAGCCCATCAGGGCGATTGGAAGGCTTGCCGGGCAGATTCGCCAAATCTCAGAAACCACTTACAATGATGGCTCGACGCGAAATGCGTGAGCCGCAATGCGTGAGCCGCTATGTAGGGTGGGCCGTGCCCACCAAGTCGTCATTGTTCAAACTGCGGTGGGCATGGCCCACCCTACATGCGCTCGATAAGGTTTGAATTTCTTGGCGGTGTTTTGAATCGCGGTTTCGCCCCGGCGACCGGACGAAGCATTTGCCAACTGAGGAAGATACAACAAGCGCACAACAGAAGGATGATTGAAATGGGATTGCTCGATGGAAAACGCGGATTGGTGTTTGGGGTGGCCAACGATCGCAGCATTGCTTGGCATATCGCAGAACAGTTGATGGCGCAGGGTGCGACTTGTGCGTTTACCCATCTGCCCGGAGAGAAGATGGAACGTCGTGCCCGCAAGGCGATCGAATCGGGCGGATGCACCGATCCATGGCTGATGTCCTGCGATGCGTCGAGCGACGAAGACCTCGACAAAGTCTTCGCGAAGGTGCGTGAGGACTTCGACACAATCGACTTCGTGGTCCATTCCATCGCCTTCGCCGATCGCGAATACCTGCAGATCGGCAACTTCGCCGAGACGACGCGCGAGGCGTTCTGCAAAGCCCTCGACATCAGCGCCTACACCCTCGTGGCGATGGCCAAGCGTGCCGCTCCGCTCATGACCAACGGCGGATCGATCATCGCTATGTCGTACTACGGCAGCGAAAAGGTCGTGCCCGGTTACAATGTCATGGGCGTCGCAAAAGCCGCCCTCGAAGCCAATGCTCGCTACCTTGCGTTTGAACTCGGCGAAAAAGGCATCCGCGTCAACACCATCAGCGCCGGTCCGATTCGCACGCTATCTGCAATGGCCGTCGGCGGCATCGAAGACATGTTCGACCACGTCGAAAAGAAAGCCCCGCTGCGTCGCAACATCGAAGCCGACGAGGTGGGCAAGACCGCCGTCTACCTGACGAGCGATCTTTCGAGCGGTGTGTCGGGCGAAAATATCTACGTTGATGCCGGTTACAACGTCGTCGGACTGTAACCGGTTTGGACGGATTCAAGACCCCTATTCGAATCGCCGGATTGTGAGCGACGCCTTCCAGACCACGGGAGCAGAACCATTCCGCCCCGGCAGGAGGTGGGGCAGCCGGCTTTAGGGTGTCGGAATATTCCTTAAGCTCTTTTTGCTTATGGGTTTATGCCAGTTTCTGCCCTTTGGGCCAAAGGGGTTTGGCTTGGCCGCGTCCGTTGATTGATCGGGGGCGACTGACGTCTTGTAGTCGGTTTTGATGTTGGTATACTGGACGGTTCGACGCTATTGGGCGTTTGATGGGTTGGAAGGCGTGTAATTGCAGGAGTTTATGTCTTGGCTGTCAAGATTCGTTTGTCGAGGTTGGGTCGCCGTCATCGACCATTTTATCGAATGGCCGCTATCGATTCGCGCTCGCAGCGTAATGGCCGCGTGATCGAAGAGCTTGGATTCTACGATCCCCTCGCGAAAGACGAGGAAGCGGGTCTTAAGGTCAACACCGAACGCGCCGAGTATTGGCTCAGCGTCGGTGCGCAGCCGTCAGACACCTGCCGCACATTGCTGCGCAAGAGTGGCGTGACGGTAAAGCCGCGCCGCATTGGTTCAAGCGAAAAGAAGTAAGCTAACAGGCAACGCACACGAGGCGTTGCTTTTTGCGTTTATCAGTTATGCGAATTGATGTTCTGACGCTGTTTCCCGCACTGATAGACGCTTTTGCCGAGACAAGCATCGTTGGACGCGCTTGTGCGGCAAATCTGGTGAGCATAGTCCCGACGGATATTCGGGATTTCACATACGACAATCATCGGTCGGTGGATGACAAACCGTTCGGTGGCGGACCTGGAATGGTCATGTCGTGTGGTCCGGTGTTTGAGGCGTTTGAGCATGTCGTTGGGAGGAATCCGGATGATTCCACCGATGACGCAACCGAACGCAAACTCGATGCCGGATCTGAATTGATCATGCTGACCCCCCAGGGGGAGACGTTTGATCAACCGCTGGCCAAGGAATTGGCCCAGCGTCAGCGATTGATTCTTTTGTGCGGACACTATGAGGGGTTCGACGAAAGAATTCGAGATGGACTTTCGCCGAGAGAAATCTCAATTGGCGACTATGTCCTGACCGGCGGCGAGTTGGCTGCGATGGTGTTGATGGACGCGGTCATCCGCATGTTGCCCGGGGTATTGGGCAATGAAATGTCGGCTGACGATGAGTCGTTTTCGAGCGGTTTGCTTGAATACCCTCAGTACACGCGTCCCCGCGAGTTTCGCGGGCTCAACGTGCCTGAGGTTTTGCTGTCGGGCGACCACGCGAAGATTCTTGAGTGGCGTCGGGCAAAATCGTTGGAGCGTACGGAAAAACGACGCCCGGACCTGCTGAAAGATTAGCCGGAAGGCATCGCTGGCAGGTGGGGCGTTTATCGGATTGGGTTTGGTTGATGCTTCTTTTTAGGGGCGTCGATAGTTCTAGAGATTGTCAATCACGCGTTTGATTGAGTTTGGGTTTGGAGTGCCGCGATGAGTCAGCAACTTATGGAAATGGTGGAAAGTCGTTATCAGAAGGACAGCATCCCCGAATTTCGAGTTGGTGATACGGTCGATGTGCACCAGAAGATCGTCGAAGGCAACAAGACCCGCACCCAGGTCTTCAACGGCGTCGTGATCGCCCGCAAAGGTCGCGGGATCAATTCTTCGTTTACCGTTCGTCGCATCGTCAACAACGAAGGCGTCGAGCGTGTGTTCCCGTGCCATTCGCGGCTGATCGGAAAGATCGAAGTGAAGCGTCGCGGCAAGGTCCGTCGCGCCAAGCTCTACTTCTTGCGCGATCGCGTCGGAAAAGCCCGCAAGCTGCGTGAACTCCGTAGCGGAAAGGCCACGACCAAGTCGAGCAAGACCAAAGCCGCACCCAGCTCGGCTCCCGATGTCCAGACCAAAGATGCCGAACCTGTCGGCGTCTAAGCGATCTCGATTTCTGACAACATGCGGATTTTGATTTTCCCACACTTGGATGGGGGGCCGCGTCTATTGCCAGGCACCCAGTTCTTACCAGTCGCCAAGATCGATGCGATGGTTTCCTAGACGATTGCCATTTCTATCCCAGCGCGCTGAGCCATTGGGGATCCGCGGCGAGAAGATCGCCCGCCGATTTCTCAAACGGGCAGGCTTTCGTATCATCCAGGCCAACTACACCTGCCCACTTGGCGAAATCGACATCGTCGCGGCTGACGAGGATGTTCTTGTTTTTGTCGAGGTGAAGACCCGCCGCAGTGACGACGAGAGCGACCCGGAAGAGGCGGTCAACTGGCACAAGCGACGCCAGGTCACCAAGGTGGCCCGTCACTTCATCTCCCAAAAGAACGCGCACAACATGTCCGCGCGTTTTGACGTGGTCGCTGTTTTGATCCCGGAAGCAGGTCAGCCGGACATCACCCACTTCGTCGACGCATTTGCACCAACGCCGCGATGAGATGAAGCTGATGCATTACACTGACGTCCTGATCCGCTGATTGGCCGATCCGGATTGATTGCTGCTGTTTGAGAGGATGTTCGTTCGATGCAACTGATTGATTCACATGCCCACCTGACAAGTAAGGCGCTTTCCGCGCAGGTCGATGGCGTGATGCGGCGGGCGCACGATGCCGGCGTGTCGCACGTGATCACGATTGGTTGCGACGCATCCGACGCCGAGGCATGCGTGCGTTTGGCCAATTCGAGATCGGACGTGTACTGCTCGATCGGTGTTCACCCGCACGAAGCCGGCAAAGTCGCCGACGGAGACATGGATCGGTTGGCTCGCTTGACCGACGATGCGTCTGTCGTGGCGATCGGCGAACTCGGTTTGGATTATCACTACGACTTCAGCGACCGCGCGTCGCAAATGAAGGTTCTGGACTTGCAACTCTCATGGGCGGCGAAGTTGGACTATCCGCTGGTCGTGCATTGCCGCGAAGCGTATGACGACACCGAAGCCGCGCTGGTCGAGCACGGTTTCGAGGATCGTCCTGTGGTGTTTCATTGCTTTACTGGGACCGAAGACGAAGCCCGCAGAATCGCGTCCAACGGCTGGCGAATTTCATTCACCGGGATCGTGACGTTTAAGAACTCGACCGAGTTACAGGCCATCGCCCGCGCGTATCCAGATGAACATCTGATGTTGGAAACCGACTCACCGTATCTCTCGCCCACACCAGTTCGCCATGTCCGCCCCAATGAGCCGGCACACGTGGCTCACACCGCTCAATTTCTCGCCAAGCTCCGCGGTGTGTCCATAGAGGAATTGGCCGCACTAACGTCGGCCAACACCCGCGCGTTTTTTGGCCTGCCATGAGTTCTTAGCGGTGGAGCAGGGTCATCACTTCCGATCGGGTTCGCGCATCGCTCCGGCATAGTCCGCGAACGGCTGACGTGACCATGACACTGCCGGATTTCTTGATGCCACGGCATGTCATGCAGGTGTGGGTGGCTTCGAGGACGACGGCGACCCCTTTGGCCGCGGTGCACTTGATCATGCTGTCGGCAATCTGGGTGCTCAGGCGTTCCTGTACTTGCGGACGGTGGGCGTACTCGTCGACAACGCGGGCCATCTTGGACAATCCGACGACTTTTCCGTCTGGCAGATAGGCGACGTGGGCCTTTCCTTCGAAGGGCATGAGGTGGTGTTCACACATGGAGTTGAAGGGGATATCTCTCAGAACGACCAATTCGTCATAGGTTTCGGTAAAAAAAGTTTCGAGATGTCGGCAGGGGTCGAGGTGCAAACCGCTGAACAATTCGGCATACATCTTGGCGACACGGCGTGGCGTTTTCTTGAGGCCTTCACGATCAGGATTTTCCCCAACAGCGGAAAGTATTTCGCGAACGGCGTTTTCAATTCGGTCCAGATCAACATTCTTCATGACTCGTCTCACAATTAGGTGTCGCAACCAAGATGAAGGCTCGAAGATTCGTTTTCGATGCCAAAAACTTCGTTTCTAGTGTAGTGATCGCCGTTAATGGATGCATCCTGACTTTGACTTCCAAGCAAAAAAAGATGTGTCCAGTTGCCGCGCCATCTGATTTTGCGCTGACCTTTCGGTAAATGGGTAAGTTTCGATTGCGCGCGACCACACCGTCGTTTCTCGTCGAGTGAATTCAATTCGCGCAACCAAAAAACGTCAACAAGTCGGCGCGCAGACTGGAGAGATGCGCGCTGTTTTGCCGAAATTCGTGCAAGAACTTTTTTCATTTTTTTACAAAAAAATTTTGACACGGGTTTTCGCACAGTTACCATTTCGGACAAGAAAGGAGGTCATAGCAATGGCCAAGAAACGTAAAGTCGCAAAACGCAAGAAAGCTACAAAGAAAAAAGCAGCCACAAGGAAGAAAGCGCCTAAGCGCAAAAAAGCAACCAAGAAGAAAGCGGCAAAGAAAACCGCCAAGCGGAAAACAGCGAAGAAGAAAACCGCTAAGAAAAAAACCGCCAAGCGCAAAACCACGAAGAAGAAAGCCGCAAAGAAAAAAACCGCTAAGAAGAAAACCACTAAAAAGCGGAAAACAACCAAGAAGAAGGCTGCAAAGAAGAAAACTGCAAAGAAGAAAGCTGCTCCGAAGCGCCGTAAGAAGCGTAAAGCCAAAAGGTAGTCGAGCCGAAAGGCGTCGATGACCTGCTGGTTACGACTCGGCGATGATTCGGAGCTTTGTTTGTTTCGGTGTTTCCAACTTGGGATGCCGAAAAAAACCAAGCAACCAAGAAATCGCTGAAACGCAGCTTTGCAGTAAATCCAATTGGGAAGGTGCTACTCGCCACGGCGGCACCTTCCCTTTTCTATTTTTACCGCGTTCCCTTCTGGTTCACTCCCCAACACTTCTCGATCGAATCTTGGGGCGACGACTCGCGTAGTTCCCTTGATCGGACCTGTGGGTTTGTATGGATCTCGTGGATAGTTGGATTAATAGGCGTATCGGGCCGCGATGGGCATGCGGCGGCCCGTGCCAAACGCCCGGGATGTGACTTTCAAACCGGTTGCGGCTTGTTTTCGCTTGTATTCGTTGCGATCCACCTTGCGGGCGATGTCCACGACAAGGTCTCGATCGAACCCGGCTGACACAATCTCGGCGATGGCCATGTCCTGCTCGACGTATTTCTGGAGAATCGCGTCGAGCACGTCGTAGGGCGGGAGGCTGTCTTGGTCGGTCTGGCTTTCGCGAAGTTCGGCCGACGGGACTTTGTCGATCGTGTTTTGTGGGATGCACGGCTTGCCCGCCGACTCGTTGATGAAATTCGCCAATGCGTAGACCATCATCTTGGGGACGTCACTGATGACTGCGAGCCCGCCGCACATGTCGCCGTAGAGCGTGCAGTACCCAACCGCCAATTCGCTCTTGTTGCCGGTTGTCAGAAGAAGCCACCCGAATTTATTGGAAAGTGCCATCAAGACGCCGCCGCGTGCCCGCGCCTGGATGTTTTCTTCGGCGATTCCGGGTGACGTCCCTTCGAAGTCATTGGCCAATGTCATCTCGGCGCTTGCGTGGATTTCGTTGATCGGGATCACACGGTGGTCGATGCCCAAGTTGATCGACAACTGTTTCGCGTCGTCAACGCTGTGGCCGCTGCTGATGCGCGATGGCATGGCCACGCCATGAACATGCTCCGCACCCAGCGCTTCAACGGCGATGGCGGCTGTCACCGCTGAGTCGATCCCGCCACTCAGTCCAATCACCACGTCAGAGAATCCACACTTGCCAACGTAGTCGCGCGTTCCGAGGACCAGGGCGCGATGGACCGCATCGATGTCATCGGGAATCGCGAGGGGCGGTTCAGCCGGCGCTTGCTCGGTATCAACAAGCTTGAAGTCTTCGGCGAACGATTCCGCACGCACCAGGCACTTTCCCGTCGCATCGAAGTAAGCGCTGGCGCCGTCAAAGATCAATTCATCATTACCGCCGACCTGATTGACCATGGCCAGAGGAATGCCGTGCTCTGCCACTTGGCGGGTGAAGAGATCCTCTCTGACGCGTTGTTTGCCCATCGTAAATGGCGA
>JAUIEW010000182.1 GCA_030429365.1 Phycisphaerae bacterium | reverse complement strand
TTGATCTGAATGCGAATGGAACGGTCACGCAGGACGTTCTCGACATTTTTGAAGATGAAGGGTTCAGCGACAGAAATCTGGTTCAGATGACGGCTGTTGGCGCGATGGCCCAATACGATTTGTCCATTATTGGCGCACCATCCTCAAACTTGGAAGTTTCTGCATACATGATGATAGATGCACTGCTCAGTATCCCGGCCAGGTCCGACGATTCGAATTTAACAATCAGAGCAAAGCTGAGTTCGTCGGAGTGTTCCGCGGGGTTCGACACGTGCGCCGACCGACACCTGACGGGTAATCCGTATTCGGGATTCGGGACCGAAAGCAAGCTGTCGATCATTGATCGTCATCTGGTTGAACCTGGCGATCCACGATACGTCGCCGGCGCAACAACCCTTGAGATGAAACTCGTTGCGCACCTCCCGGTTCTCCTGGACACATCGATCGAACGGGGTTTGGGTTACTCCGTTCGTATAATTCGCAACACCGATGTCGATCCCAACACGGTTCCGGGTGACTATGCCGGCGTTAGCGCGCAAATTCTCCTTCCACTCATGCCGAGCGGAAATCAAATCAAACTCTATGTCCCGCAGGGCTACTCGCTTTCCATGAATTCATCTGACGGTCCCAATGATGTTATCGTTGCAGTCAACAAGGGTGATATCAATCTCGATGGCGTCATCGGTATCGCGGACCAGTCCTCGTTGATCGCAAGCTATTCGCGGCCGATCGGTAGCAGCAATTACTTCGTGATGAGTTTTGACAGACTTGCTGCTTTCGACTTTGACGGCGACGGGGACATTGATTGCAAGGACCACCAGAAACTTCTCGATGAGTGGAGCGCCGGCGGAAGTCCCACTGCATTCGCCGAATGCGATAATGACTTTGATGCGGACGGCATTCCGAACGGTGATGACGACTGTCCGGGCACGCCGACTGGCAAGGCGGTCAACGACGTCGGATGTCCTTTGGGCGACTACACCTTGGATGGCGTTTTCAACATGGGCGACATCGCGGGGTTCGCCGATTGCCAGAACGGCCCCAACAAACTGCCCAACCCAGCGCCGCAGTTTTCGATCGCAGCCTGCCAAAACGCCTTCGACATCGACGGCGACAAGGATGTGGATCTCGCAGACTATGCCTTGCTGCTCACAAATTGAAATGTGTGTGGCGCGTTTCTGGGGAGCTGGCGGCTGTGATGCGGTTGTGCTGTTAAAGTAGTGGCGACGAGGCGGGCTTATAAGCCGAATTTTGTTCGCGATTTCTCGCGGGCGGTCATTCATCTAGGCCGACAGTTGCCTGCCTGCTCGAGCACCCTACCCGCGGCATTAACAGACGGGCCGCCTGGTTTCCGCTGCTTGGGTTTGCTGGCGGTGGGGTTTACCCTGCCACGGTTGTCGCCAACCGTGCGGTGCGCTCTTACCGCACCATTTCAACCTTACCGGCCACCACTGATGTGATGACGTAGGCGGTGTATTTTCTGTGGCACTTTCCCTCGACTTGCGTCGGGTTGGCGTTACCAACCACCGTGCCCTGCCCAGTTCGGACTTTCCTCCGACGATTGAAATCGCCGGCGACTGCCACCGCCCGCCTCGTTGCCGGTTGGATTGTAGCACAGTTTGGGTTTGGTGGGTGTTGGGTTGGTTGGCGCTTTACACGGATTAACAGGTGCGTCCGGGACGCACCCTACGTGTTTTTATGGCCATGGTTGAAGGACTACGTTTCCTTTGACCTTTCTTTCTTCGATGTATTGGTGGGCTTGGGCGGCTTCGCTTAATGGGAAGGTTCGGTCGAGGACGGGTTTGATTTTGCCGGCTCGGACCAGTTCGAGACCTTCGCGCAATTCGTCCATGCTGCCCATCATTGAGCCGCGAAACTGGTACTGGTTGAAGATCATCAGCGCGAAGTTGATTTCGTCTTTGACGCCGCCGACGAGTCCGAAGTTCACGAGGATGCCGCCGCGGCGCATGGATGTGAGGTTGTCTTTCAAGATTCCCCCGCCCACGTTATCGATCACCATGTCGACGCCTTTGCCATCGGTCCATTCCAACACTTTCTCGCGAAAGTTTTCCTTGTGACGGTTGATGACGAGGTCGGCGCCGCATTGGGCGGCTACTTCAATTTTAGAATCGTCACCGACGGTGGTCGCCACTTTTGCGCCGAGCGTCTTGGCGACTTGAATGCACATGCTGCCGCTGCCGGACGCGCCGGCTTGGATGAGGACGTGTTGGCCGGGCTTCACTTCACCGAGCGTTTTGACCGAGTGCATCGCCGTCACGAGCACGAGCGGAAGCGTGGCGCACTCGTCGGCTGGCAGGTTGGTTTTGTCGGCGAGCAGGAAACGCGTGGGCACGCTCATGCATTGCGCGTAGCCGCCCCAGAGTGTGGTGCCGGTGACGGTGTAGCTTGGGGCGAAGTTCTCGGGTTTGTGATTCCAGTCGGCAGGGTCAATGGGAAACCCGGGCGCAACGATCACGCGGTCGCCGACTTTATGGCCCGAACCATCGCCATCGATCTGAATTATTTCGCCGACGACATCCGCGCCCATAACATGCGGGAGCGATGTCTGCGCTTTCACGCCGCCCATGCGCAGGAACAGGTCGTAGCGATTGATGCCGCACGCGAGCACTTTGATGACGGCATGGTTGGGCTTGGGGGTTGGGTCGGCGACGTCTTCATGCTTGAGGACTTCGGGCGGTCCGAACTCGTGGATGATGGCGGCTTTCATGGGGACGCTTTCGTGTTGGTTTGCGGCTTCAGATGATGCGTGAAATCAACGCGGGCGTTACGACCTGAATCGCGGGCGGCTATGTCCTTGGGGCATCGAGTATTCGCGAATTCCAAGTTTGTCACGCAACTGGCCTCATATTATCAGACCGGGCGGCATTGGCGAGAGTTTAGGAGGACACGTCCGGTATGGGGCCCGCTTATTGCAGCGGGATGGGTGGCGGATGGCGCGCACGGTCCGTCTGTGTATTCCGCCGGCTCGGCGAGCCACCGATTCTGAGCCATCCGAATTCGTCTGATTGCCAAGGAGCGTCAGCGTTGTTGCATCGCAGTTTCATTTCGACACGGACGGGGTTTCCGCGGAGCGGGCTGGAGTTTCCCTGTCTGGTGATCACCGTGTTGTTTCTTGTGTTGGGTTCGTTGACGCCGTTTCGCGTTGATGTCGAGGCGTTGCGCGCGATCCTGGCCGGCGGGTCGGTTACGTTTTGGCCGAAGTGCAACGTCGGTGATGCGTGCGTGAATTTGTTGATCTACGTGCCGCTGGGGGCCAGCCTCTTTGCATTGTTGCGCGGGCGGTTTGAACGCAACGCGGCTGGCGTGCTGACGTTGTTGTGTGGCGCGGGGTTGAGTCTTGGGCTTGAGTTGGGGCAGTTGGTTTTGAAGGGGCGGTATTCGTCTTGGTGGGACGTGTTGTTTAATACGTGCGGGACGATTGTTGGAGTGCTTGTGGTGTCGCGGTTTGCGCGGACGGTGGTTCGACGGCTGTTGGCGCTGCGGCGATCGTTTTTGAATGCGCCCTTTTCGGCGACCGAAGGCGTAGTGGTGTTTGCGCTGCTGGTGATGTCGATGGCGCCGTTTGACTTTGTGACGACGGCGAAGGGTTTGCAGGCGTCGATGCGCGGAGCGCAGATCCCGATGGCGGCGGCAGTAGTAGCTGGTCGGCCGGCGTTGACCGCGAGTGATGCCGGTCAAGCCTGGGCGGACTTAGCCGCTGGTGATCTTGGTTGGTCGGTGGCGTTTGCGGTGCTTGGGTATTTGTTTGTTATCCGCAATCGCCGCGATGGTATTGGCTTGTGTGATGCGGTTTTCAGGTCGCTGGGGGCGGGTGTTTTGCTGGCGATCGTGTTGGAGGTTTTGCAGTTGTTTGCCAGCGGGCATGTGTTTTCGCTGCCCGATATTGCGGTGCATGGGGCTGGGGTGTTGGTCGGTGTGACGCTGGCGGCTCTTGGAGAATGGCGAGCGCATCCTTCGGCTGACGGGGCGCGCAAGTGGGCGTTTGGCAATGAGTTTCTGGCGTGTGTGACGCTCGGTCAGGTGATGGTGATTCTGCTTCCCGGATACCTTGGCGTGATGGAAGCCGACGGTGGATTGGTGTCGGCTGACTGGGTTCCGTTCGCGGATTTGCTGGCGCTGCCGTTTGGGTTGGCGGTCTCTGAACTGCTTGATGCATGGTGCGTGTATGCGTTGATGATCGTGCCGATGTACGTTTGGCTGGCGCGGTTGATGCCGCGATGGGCTGGGGCGGTCTCGGTTGGATTCGCGGTGGTGGTGGCGACGGTGGCGGGGGCGAGTGGGTCGGGTCATCTGGCGATCGGTTTTTCGACGCAGGTGCTCGGGGCGTTTATCGCGTCGTACGGTACACTTTGCCTGACGCGGTTCTTCGTCGATGACGTCCATGCCGCACCGATGGTTGATTCGGTTGCGGTGAATACCTCGCGTTTGGCGATTCCAGCGACACGTCTCATGCGCGACTGATCGCATCCCTTGATTGATTCGGCGGTAACGACTAAAGAATGAACTGCGGTGCCTCTTCGGGCCGGACGCGAAGTTTGCGACTGGCGGCGGCGTCAAGCCAGTTGGTGATGTGCCAGCAGGGGTTTTGTTCGTGTCGAATCGCGAAGTCAGACATCACTGCGGGCTGTTCGGTGTCTGGGGGCACGAGCAGGCATCGCTGGTGACGCACCTGGGGCTATATGCGCAGCAGCATCGCGGGCAGGAGTCGGCTGGCATCTGCACGACCGATGGCAAGGAGATGCGCCGCCACGTCGGAATGGGCCTCGTCAACGAGGTCTTCAATCAAGCCACCCTCGAACGAATCAATCTTCCACACGCCATCGGACACGTGCGCTATTCGACCAGTGGGTCGAGTTGTGAGACGAACGCTCAGCCGCTGATGTTTCAATTCGCCGGTGGGCAGGTGGCGCTCGCACACAATGGCACGCTGACGAACGCGGGTGATCTGCGTCACGAATGCGAACAGCGCGGGCAGATATTTCAATCGACCAGCGACACCGAAGTCATCGTGCATTTGCTTGCGGAGAAGGCCTGCCGCGAAGATCCGGGCGGGTTGGCGAAGGTTCTGGGGCGTTTGGAGGGGGCGTATAGCCTCTTGTTTCTGTTTCTTGATCGGATGGTGGCCGTTCGCGATCCGATGGGGTTTCGGCCGCTTTGCCTTGGACGCACGCCATCGGGTGCGATTGTGGCGGCGTCTGAAACGTGTGCGCTCGATATTCTTGATGCCGAGTATATTCGCGACGTTGAACCCGGAGAGATCGTGACGATCGACGGGGCGGGGATGCATAGCCAGCGTTTCGGGCCCGAGTCACCGGATCGCGGTGGGGCGTGCATCTTTGAGCATGTGTACTTTGCGGACCCCGCGAGCAACATTTTTGGCGAGAATGTGCATCGTGTTCGCGAAGAGACCGGGCGGGTGCTGGCTCGGGAGGCGCCGGTCGATGCCGACCTGGTGATTCCGATTCCGAACTGTGCCCGATGCGCCGCGATTGGGTATGCGGCAGAGTCGGGTTTGCCATTGGGTCGCGGGTTTACAACGAGTCACTATGCGGGCAGGTCCTTCATCATGCCCGATCAGCTTCAACGCGACCTGGCCGTTAAATTGAAACTGAATGTCATCAAGGATGCGGTGCGCGGTAAGCGGTTGGTGGTGGTTGAAGACTCGGTGGTGCGGGGAACGACGACGCGCGGCAAGCTCGATGCCCTGCGAAAAGCCGGCGCTACCGAGATACATCTGCGGGTGGCGAGTCCGCCACTTCGGTACGCGTGCTTTCATGGGATCGACTTTCCCGATCCATCGAAGCTGGTCGCGACCAATCGCGATGTCCGACAGATTGCTGACTTTCTCGGCGTCGATTCGCTACATTACCTGTCGTTAGATGCGCTTCTCAGGTCCGTGAAGGGTGATCCGAAGGGCTACTGCACGGCGTGTTTCTCGGGCGACTATCCGGTGACAGTCACTGTCGGACTTGTGAGAAGAAGCGAATCGGGCGTGTCTGACAGACTTCCGACAGGCTGATCAGCCGATTGGCCAATCAAAATCTTGTGGGCGGGCAAATCTTGGCCAGGAAAACCAAAACATCACAACTGACTTACAAAGACTCGGGGGTGGACATCGAGGCCAACGCGCAGTGGGTGCGGCGCATCGGTTCAATGATGAAGTCGACCTTCGGGCCGCGGGTGATCTCGCGCGACAACGCCTTTGCGGGGATGTTTCGTCTCGATTTTGATGAGCAGTTGTTTCGCCGCAACTACCGTCAGCCGGTGCTGGTCGGTTGTGCCGATGGGGTTGGGAGCAAAGTGCTGTTGGCGGCTGAGATGGGCGACTTTTCGACGGTGGGGATCGATCTGGTGGCGATGAACGTCAACGATCTGATCACCTGCGGAGCCGAACCGCTGTTCTTTTTGGATTACCTGGCTGTCCATGCGATCAAACCGGACGAGATGGTTTCGATCATGGAGGGGATCGCCGAAGGGTGTCGTCAGGCGAGTTGTTCGCTGTTGGGTGGCGAGACGGCAGAGCTGCCGGCGGTCTATGAGCCGGGGATGATCGAGCTGGCTGGTTTTTCGGTGGGCGTGGTGGAGTTGCCGCGCGCGGTGGAGCCGGATCGGGTGGAAGTTGGCGATGTGATCATTGGGCTTTCGTCTTCGGGGATTCATTCCAACGGGTATTCGCTGGTGCGGAAGGTGATTGAGTCGAAGCGGTTGAAGCTTGAGCGCGAGTATGACGGGCTTGGCGAGACGTTGGGGGCGGCAGTCCTGCGCCCGACGCGGATTTACGTCAACGCAGTGCAGTCGGTTCTGCGTGGTTACAAGCGAAAGCGCGTCGTCAGTGCGATGGCCCACATCACCGGCGGCGGATTGGAAGAGAACATCGAACGCGTGCTGCCGAAAAACTGCAGCGCGACCATTCAAACCAAGACGTGGACGCCCCCGCCGATTTTCGCGTTCCTGCAGAAGCACGGGGTCAGTAAGAAGGAGATGTACAAGGTGTTCAACATGGGCATCGGGTACGTGCTGATCGTCCGCAAGGCGTTCGCCGAAGGCGTGATGCGGCGGTTGAAACGGGCGGGCGAATCGCCAACGATCATCGGCAAGATAACCAAAGGCCGCGGCAAGGTGAGCCTCAGGTAGAGTCGGCTGCGCGGACCGATTTGATAGCAGGCAATTCAACGGCTGGTCCGCACAGCGGACCCTACTCTTGACTGAAATTACATTCAATTGAAGCTTGGGTATCTGCAAAACCTGCGAGCGGCGACGCATGTCAACTGGATTGTTGGTCCGGTGATGACGGTTGCGCTCGTTGCATACTTTGATTGGTACTTTGTGGTGCGGTTCCTCATTGCGTGGCTGGTGCTTGCGCGCGTTTGGGAGTTGGTGGCGAAGGTGCTGATCCGGTTGGGGATGGAGGTGGAGGAGGGGGAGAGTGACAAGAAGTTTGATACGTTCGAAAAAGATTACTATACAGGCGACGCGATGCTCAATATTCGCGGTCCGCAAGCGGGAATGATGGTTATTCATTCTGTGGGGCGATTCATGTTGCCGTGGACTGTGGCGGCGGTGATCTACATGACGAGATAACTTAGGCTTGGGAGCGGTTTGCCGCGACTCAGTGTCATTCAAGTTTGAGTAATTGCCCCCGCCCGGTTCGCCAGCGAATGTTACAACAGCGCTTTTGTCTATCAGTCAATTGGATTTCCTGTCATACTAACCATTTTGTGAACGCAGAATAATCTTGAGTGATGCGTTTTGATTTATTCTTGCGATTCTTGATTCGTTACTACCAGGTTGCAAGTTGTGGTTCGAAAAGTTTACCGAAGAGGGCTGCCCGCCATGTCCGCAATTGCAAAGCGATTAATGATGGTCACGTGCCAATTTGCCTTAGCAATCATCTGCGCTGCCATAGCTCCCGAGTCGGCGGGGCAACAGTCTCCCTCTGCAACAATTGGCAAAGGGAAGATCACAGGCCGGGTCGTGAACAAAGCAAGCAACATGGGCATATCAAATGTATGTTTGAACATCACTCGGCAAGGTGGTTCGGCGGACAATCGTCGCGAAATCTACTCAGACTCGAGTGGCAAATTTGAGGTTTCAGATCTTGAAGCTTCAACATACACGGTGTCGCTTGGTCGGGGCTCTCAAAAACGGTTTTTACCCGAAGGCGATCTAGCTGGGCTAGCGTTTCCCGCCTTCTTGGAGCCAATGATATTAGCCGAAGGGCAATCATGTCATTGCCAGATAGAGCTTGAGCCGGCCGTAACAATCAGTGGGCGGATTATTGATTCAGCCGGCGCCCCACTCAAGTTGGGTATCACTGTCGATTCAGGTGTATGCGGCAGCGCAATGAGTGGCGAGGGTGGCGAATTCGAGATTTCTGGCGTTGAACCGGGAAAGGGGCGGTTTTTATCGCTGATGAGCTTTAAGGACTACGGGTACTTCCGGATGGTTGAACTAAAGCGCGAACAAATGCAGGCGGGCCAGGAAGTCCGGCTCGCGGACATCATCATGCCCAGCCCCAGGCCGCGAAATGTCGTGGTGCGATTCAATTTTGATGGGGATGCGGATTGGATCGTCATGACAAAGCATTACTCGACAACTCACAGCCTTCTTGAAGTGCAGCGAGAAAACGACTCGTTTCAGGCTCTGGTCTATGGCGAGACTGAGGAAAAGAAGCTGTTATTGCCTCCGGGCAAGTACACGATCAAGGAGTATGAGTTTCCCGCTTATCGCTCGGTGGTTCCGATCACGTTCGATGGGATTGCGCGAAGTTGTCCTTCCGGCTTTGAAGTGCCAGAAGAGGGGATTGTTGAAGTCAAGATTGTGTTGAAGCAGATCAAAGACTGAATGCGATTGGATCAGTCTTCGTGCGGCTTCTCCGGTTCATGATGAGACATCAGGCGTCCCGCATTCGGGGCAGGTGTCTACGCCCGAGTTTCTGATGTCGTAACCGCACTGTTTGCAGAGTCCTTGTTCTTGTCGGCGCTGGGCGATGTTGATGATGTTTTCTTTCCACGTGAGTGCGCCCCAGATCGCGCCCGCGATGCCCAAGATCGGGAGATACAAAAGGTTTGCGGCGAACGCTTGCCAATAGGTGGCGCGGCCCACCGTGAATCTTGTGGTCATCAGTATCCACGGAAGCCCGGCGAAAAGCATGATTCCTATCGCCGATTTGATGATGTACTTGAGTCGTGTGTCTTCCATCGTCGGTTGTGCGCGGTTGGTTTTGTCGAGTCGATGACCCGGGCTACCTTTAGTTTACCTTCATTCTTGCGCACGTGGGAAGCCGGAATTGAGCGCGTTGATCTTGCGCTTTTGGTGGGTGACGTTTGCTTCTGGATTCCCGCTTTCGCGGGAATGACGTACTTTCTCGGGAATGACGGCGGGGACTGCGCTGGGCCCTACTTTGGCGTTGGTTTAAACTTTTTGTCCCAGATGGCTCTGGCGGCTGGTGCTTCTTTCATTGGTAGTTTGAAGCGGCGGGTTTTGTCGAAGGCGTATAGTGCGCCTGCGACTGCGCCGGCAGTTGGGACCAAGCCGATTTCTCCCACGCCCTTTGCGCCGAAGGGGCATTCGGGGTCGGGGACTTCGATCAGGATCACTTCGACTTCGGGCATGTGGTGGGCTCGCAGGACGCCGCACGAATTGATGTCCTCCATCATGATTTCACTGTTTTCGCAGATGAAATCTTCCGTCAGCGCATAACCCAGGCCCATGTGGACCGAGCCTTCGAGTTGCCCTTCGAGAAGCGTCGGGTTGATGGCTTTGCCGACGTCGTGGGCGGCGATGAATTTCTTTAACGTGCCGTCGTCGTTGAGGATCGCGACTTGCGTCGCGAAGCCGTAGGTCAAATGCGTGCGCGGGTTTTCGACGTCGGCGCCGAGCTTGGTGGTGTACTCGCAGGCGTAGTGGCCAAAGAAGTCCTGACCCTTCAGGTCGGCGAGCGTTTTGCCGCCATCGAGTTCGGATTTGAGCTTTTTGCCGGCATCGATGATGGCGTTGCCGGCGAGGACGGTTCCGCGGCTTGCAGTTGTCTGACCGCAGTCGAGTTCGCGGCGGGTGTCGGTGATGACGTTGAACGTTTTCGGCGGCAGACCGGTGACTTCGACGGCGAACTGCACGCACACGGTGAACAAACCTTGGCCCATCTCGGTGAAGCCGGTGCGGATGGTGATGGTTTCGTCATCTTCGACGGTCAGGCAGCACTTGCCGAGGTCGGGCATGCCGTTACCGATGCCGACGTTTTTAATCCCGCAGGCGATGCCGGCATACTTCGCGGCGCGATACTGATCCTTGACGGCCAGCAGCGATTCTTCGAGGCCGAAGGGTTTGTCGAGCTTCTGGCCCGTCGAGAAGGTGTCGCCGAGTCGCAGGATGTTTCGCCAGCGCATCTCCCACCCGTCAATGCCTACTTTTTCCGCGAGCATGTCCAAGCAGGTTTCGATGGCGAAGGATGATTGGTTTGCGCCGAATCCGCGCATCGCGCCGCATGGTGGGTTGTTGGTGTAGACCGCGAGCGCTTCGACGTCGACGTTGGCGACGTTGTAGGGTCCGCAAGCATGACCGGCTGCCCGCTCGAGAACTTTTGCACCGACCGAGGCATACGCGCCTTTGTCGCCGATGAGCCGGGCGTGGACGGCGATGAGTTTGCCATCCGCATCGCAGCCG
>JAUIEW010000181.1 GCA_030429365.1 Phycisphaerae bacterium | reverse complement strand
CGGAATTCAGCAAGCTGCCGAAAGTGCTTGAGAAGTCGAAAGTCGCCGAGATGCAGGGACAAACGCAATGCAGAGAAGCAGCTTGCGCAATTCGAGTTAGAATAGGAAGCGGCATCGTGGAATTATTGCAGCCCTAGGATTCGACCGATGCCATCCTGACCACCTTTATGTTTCGCTGTGGCCCCGAGTTCCTCTCGCGCCCCGAACGCGGAACATTTGGCGCATTCAATTTCGTTCTCGCTTTGATAACGCTTCTTGCCACTTCGCCAACTCGACATCATGTCCCTGATTCGGTTCCTTTGCATTCCATTCTGTGTACAGTTGAACCAGCGATTGTCGTACGTCAACCGTTCGATGATGGGTGGCGCTAAAAGTTGATTCAAATACACTGTGCGCTTCAAGCAATGCGGTTTGCGCTGCAGCGTAGTCACCGGCTTCAAGCAAAGTTTTTCCATGGCCAGCTAAGAAATGTGGAATGCCTCGGGCAAAATTTGCTCGTGCTCCGGCTACCGCTTCGGCGCCAAGTGCAGCCGCTTGCTCCAGTCGGCCGGTTTGGCGCAAGATCACCGACATATCAAAGATCGCCTGCAAGGTCTGCGGGTGTTCATCTCCGAGCACGCGGCGACAGCCGTCCAGGGCTTCACGGTATAGGGCCTCTGATTCGTCAAGCCGCTCCAACGTTTGCAGCAGATAAGCCAAACTGCTTACGCTTCTCAACGTGTTGTAGTGGTCGTTTCCCAAACTCCGGCGCGTACCTTCCAGCGACTCGCGATAGTACGCCTCGGCTTCTTCCAGATTTCCCATGAGTTCGAGAATCAACCCCATGTTGCTGATTGAATCCTGCGTGTGGGGATGATCGTTTCCCAAGATGCGCCGCCTGCGTTCCAACACTTCAGCAAGGTACTCCCGTGCCTCTTCATACCTGTTGGTTTCGCGCATCTGCAAACCGAACTGGCTCATTGTTGATAACGTATATGGATGGTCTTCACCCAAGACGCGGCGAAAACCCTCCAGCGCTCTGCGTCCATACGCCTCTGCTTCTTCGGCGTCTCCCATCAACATTCGCAGATGACTTAGGTTGTGCAATCCAATAAGTGTTCGTTCGTGATCGTCACCATGAACCCGGTGAAAACCCTCCTGTGCTTCCAAGGCCATCGGAAGCGCCTCGTCCAGTTTTTCCAACGTGACGAGCAAGTTGGCAAGATTGGCCAACGACATCACGGTGTCGGCATGCTGATCGCCCAATGCCTTTCGACGTCCCTCGAGTGCTTCGCGGTAGTAGGTTTCTGCTTCCTCGAACCGCCCCGCATAGTGCATCAACAAGCCGAGATCATCGATCGAACTGAGCGTGTCCGGATGATCGTTTCCCAACACCGCCCGCCGGCCCTTGAGCGCCTTTCGCTCGACAATCTCAGCCTCAGAATAGTCGCCCTTGTCTTTAAGAAGCGCCCCCATGGACGCGAGGGTTTCAAACGTATCGGGGTGTTCGTCGCCAAACGTGTCGCGTCGCACCTCCAGCGCCCGCGTAAACTGCTCATTGGCAGAGTCGTACAAACCGAGCGCCCGGTAGGTGTCGCCAATCGTCTGACGCAGTGCAGCTTCGACGGCCGGTTGATTCGCGAAATCCTTTTCGAGGGTTTCTACCGCAAGCGACAATAAGTTTTGATCCAATAGGTTCAATGCCAGGTCCGTCGAATTGACCTTGCCGGTCAATTGATCAAACGTGGCCATTAACTCTTCAACTTCGGCGGTCGCGACATTTTGCGCAACAAGTGCGCTCCGGACGCGGCTGGCCAGGTCTTTCAGAACGTGCTCCCCCAACTGCTCCGGTTTGACGCCGCTGAGCATGGACTGCTGAAAATCAACGACGGTCCTGAGATGGTCCCGGGCTTGTTCGGATTGTTCGCGCGCCTGTCGCTGGGCGATTTCAGCAAGGCGTGCCCGGCCAGCTTCCTTTTCGGCGACGGCTGCGTTTTCTTCAGCGGTAATTCGCAGATTATCTGTATGTGCGTAGAGCACGCTCATCCAAACGCCAAACCCCACGACGACAACAAACAAGGACGCGACAAATCCAAACAATGCTTTGTTTCGAGCGACGAGCTTTTGGAATTGGTAGGCAGCGCTGGGCGGACGACCGAGGATGGGCTGGCTGGTCAGGTGTCTCCGAATATCGTCGGCCAATGCATCGACGTTTTGGTAGCGACGTGCCGGGTCTTTTTCGAGCGCTTTCAGCGCAATCGTTTCAAGGTCACCGCGAAGCACGCGAACGATGGTGCTCGGGCGACGCGGCGATTCTTCGCAAATGACGCGAACGGCTTCATGAAGCGGGGTGCTACCAACGTTTAGCGGGAGTTGACCTGTCAGCAATTCGTAAAGAATGACGCCAAGCGAATACACATCGCTGCGCAAGTCAATTTGCGAAGAGTCGCCGCGCGCCTGTTCGGGCGACATATAGTGCAACGTGCCTTGTACCTGCCCGGTCTCAGTCATCAGGGTACCGGCAGCGAGGTCCGAATCCGTCATCCTCGCCAAGCCGAAGTCGAGAATTTTCGGCTGACCTGCGTTGTTTATCAAAATGTTGTTGGGTTTGATGTCACGATGCATCACTCCGCGCAGATGGGCAAATGCAATGGCCTCGCAGATTCGCAAGAACAGTTGCAGGCGCGCTTCTCGCGACAGACTCTCATCAGCGAGATACGTCGAAAGATCGCGCCCTTCAACGCGTTCCATCGCGATGAACGGTAGCGACATTCCGTTGACCGTCGCAGTGCCAAACTCGTGTATCTGTGCGATTGCTGGGTGTTGCAGTTGCCCGAGTATTTGCGCTTCGAGTTTGAATCGTCTGAGCAAGCCCGGCGTGGCGAAGTTTTGCCGAATCGTTTTCACCGCAACGCGGCGCATCGTCGATTCCTGCTCGGCTTCCCAAACGTCGCCCATTCCCCCTGCGCCGATTTTCCTGATGATGCGATAACCGGCAATCCTGTCGGGCACCCATGACTGATCTTCGTCGGTGGAGTTCACCGCCTCACCTGGAGAAACAGGCGGCAGACTGGCCACCCCCACCAGAAACCGCTCTCGATCGATCGTGCCAACCTGCTCCAACAACGACATCGCCTCACTGCGTACGTCTTCGTCACCACATTCTGCAAGGACATGATCGCGTCGCTGCTGCGCCGGAAGCGCTAACGCAGATATGCAGAGTTCTTCAAGCATCTCGCGCTGCGACGGGCTGAGTCCATTTCCGCCGACGTTCACGTGGAAGCGCCTCCGATTTCGCGATGCAGCCATGCACGTGCGAGTTGCCAATCAACCTTGACGGTCGTACGGCTTGCCCCGAGCAGTTCGGCTGTCTCGTCAATGGTTCTACCTGCAAAGTATCTGCTCATCACCACATCGAACCAGCGAGGATGGGTATGTTCCAAACGATTCATCGCTTCATCCAGACTCAAGAAATCAACTGCGTCGAGTCCACATTCGTTTTGAGCAGCGACCATCGCAGCGTCGAGCGTTTTGGGTTGGTCGCTCCCACCGCGCTTTTGTGCATGCTGTGCTCGCCAGTAATCGCGGAGGATCATCCGCATCGCCTGAGCCACGGCTCGATAAAACGCGTCCCGACCGGTGACGTTGTCGCGCGAGTGGGCAGGAAACCGATTGCTTAGAAGAATAAATGCCTCATTCGCAAGGGCCGTCGCCTGAAGCGTTTGACCCGGTGCACCAACATGACGGGCCTGAGCGGCGATCTCGCGAAGCTGTTCGTAGACGAGTTCGAACAGGTCGCCTCGCGCCTGATTGTCTCCCCGCGCGGACGCGTCGATGAGGCGTGTGAGTTGGTCGGGTTGCTCTTTCACGACTTCGCATCATAGCGTCTCACGCGGTGGGGTCACAAGAAACCGTTGATTCCCATTCGATTCCATACGACGAACAATCCAAACGACCAACACGCCTTCGATATTATGGGCCGACCTATCGCAGCGCCTGAGATCCCAGCAATTCGCTAAACGCTGCGAAATCGGCAAGGTCCACATCGCCGTCGTCGTCGACATCAAATGCCGTGCGGTACATCGATCCACAACCATTCGGTGCATTGAGCGCCGCATCTGGTCCCTTCAAGACGACTTCAAAGGATTGGTAATCGGCGCTGTCAATCGAGCCATCGCCATTGAAGTCACCGACAACGAATATTTCGCAGGCATCGAGGGTACCGTTTAGATTGCAGTCAACGCCGGGGTCAGCCGCGATCTCGCATTCATCGATCACATCGTTGAAGTCGCAGTCATTGGCCGCCAACTCGCAACCATCGGGGACCAGGTTTCCATTGCAGTCGGCCATCGCTCCAGTTGCAGCTTCGCATACGTCGAGGATGCCATTGGCGTTGCAATCGCTGCCCGGGTCGTCGGCAAGGTCACAATCGTCGTGAATGCCATTGGCATTGCAGTCGCCGTTGATGCCAGGAAATATCGCTACGTTGGCATCGTAGAAATGGGCGGCGACTGCATCCATATCGCCGTCATTGTCGATGTCTCCCAGCGCGATCGCTTGCGGCCAATTGCCCGCAGCGTAGTTGGAGCGAGGACCGAACGTTCCGTCGCCAAGGTTGAGTCGTACGGACACATTCCCGGTGTCGCTGTTCTGGTTGTTTGCGAAGGCGCAGTCGAGATCGCCGTCTCCGTCCAGGTCACCCAATGTGAAGTTGGACGTGCGGATCGCCATGCTATATGTCACTTTGCCGGCAAACGTACCGTCGCCGTTGCTCAGTCGCACACTCAAATCGCCGTGGTAGTTGGCAACCGCCATGTCTGCGTCGCCGTCCCCGTCGAGGTCTGCCGCGACGACGTTCAGCGGGAAGTTGCCCATCCCAAAATCAGATCTTGCAGCGAACCCACCGTTGCCATTGTTGAAGCGCACCGAAACGTTGCCCTGTTGATAGTTGGAAACCATCATGTCCAGGTCGCCATCGAGATCGACATCGCCTAGCGAAACACCCGACGGTTCATTGCCCACGGTGTAGTTTGAAGCGTTCGAGAAAACGCCGTTTCCGTTGTTCATTCGTACCCTGACATTGTTGCTTTGTTCATTGGCGATGATCAGGTCCAGATCACCGTCACCGTTGATGTCGCCCAGGGCGAGCGCGACGGGATAGTCGCCGGTGCCGTAATCCTGTTTTTGAGAAAACAAACCTTCCCCATTGTTGATCCGAACAGTAACGCGGTCTTCGATCGAGTCGGAAATCACGATGTCCGGTGATCCGTCACCGTTGACATCGCCAACAATAACGTCTTGCGGAATGTCTCCAGCTTCATAGCTGATTTGGGGGCCAAACGACCCGTTACCATTACCGAATCGAAGCATCAGTTCATCGTTAAACTGACCGGTCACTGCCAGGTCAAGATTTCCATCACCATTCAAATCGGCGACAGCCAACCCTCCCAGCGTTTGCGTCATTGCCCTGTTGATCCTCGGCTCAAAGACGTTTTGGGGACCGGGCATCTCGCAATCATCGACCACGCCATTCGTGTTGCAGTCGTAGTCGGCCAGGTCGCACTCGTCCAGGACACCATTGTTGTCACAATCGTTGCCCGCGATCTCACATTCGTCTGGCGTGCCATTCCCATTGCAATCGACCGCCGCCCCGGATGCCGTTTCGCATTCGTCAAGAACGCCATTGTCGTTGCAGTCGCTGCTCGGATCGTCGTCAAGATCGCACTCGTCGTGGACACCGTTGCCATCACAATCATTGCCCGCGATCTCACATTCGTCTGGCGTGCCATTCCCATCGCAATCGCTCACCGCTCCGGATGCAATTTCGCACTCGTCAAGAACTCCATTGTCGTTGCAGTCGCTGCCCGGGTCGTTGGCAAGTTCGCACTCATCGAGAACCACATTGTCGTTGCAGTCATTTCCGTCCATCTCGCAGACGTCCTGCACACCGTTGCCGTTGCAATCGTCCGGCGGCTCACATTCGTCCGGAATCACGTTATCGTTGCAGTCCAGCGAACCGGCTTCGACGACGTATAGGGCATCGACGTCGCCTTGCGTCAGTGCCCGGTCGTAAAACTGCACCGACGCCAACGCCCCATCGAGTCCCTCGCTGTCCCGCGTCCCAATCCACATATCCAGCTCGGGAGCAATGACGCCCGTCACAAGCGTCATATCATGCCTGCTGTCTTCCGCCCCATCGATGTACCACACGCCACCATCGGTCTGATCGCGATCCGCCGAAAACACAACGTGGTGCCACTGCGTGTCAGAAATCGCGGCAGACGCGTTGAAGTCCGCGCTATCCTCAGCGTCGTTTTGCAGTCGAATGCGCAGCTTGTCGTTAAACCGAAACAACATGTGCCATCCGCGACCTGAACTGCCCAATTGGTCGAACAATCCGTCACCATCTCCGGCGTCGGTATGGTCACGGCGCACCCAGAATGAAACCGCGAAATCGCCAGCGCCAAAACTGTTGAACTCCCCATGAGGGACCACGATTCGGTTGCCCGACACGTCCCCCGTACCGAAGACCGCCGCCTGCCCCAAATGACTCGGAACGCCCGACGCACTAAAAGAAACATTCGCGCCAACCGCACCGTGCGCCGTACCGATGCTGTCATCGCCGTCGCCTTCGAGGCGAAACTGATGGACCAACCCCACCCGCGCAGCGATTTCAAGGCTGTCGTCCACGCCATTGCTATTGCAGTCTGCCGCCTTGGTCGGCATATTCATCAGGGCTATCAAAACCGTCATCACAGTCAGGGATCTGTTGCTACGCATGACTTTTCTCCAAATGGGCCTGCACATTCTTGGCGACTAAAACGGCTCTTAGGGACGCGCAATCACCGATTGGGGGCGATTTCGATGCCCCCTCACAAAGTCTCTTGGGAAGAGTCAGCCAGAATGGCCGGAAAAATTTGGGAAGTTTTTACCTCATCCACCGATGCGTGGGCTTGGATTCGCCAGGAGGCCGTTTCGGTGGGTCAGCTCGGCATTGCTGTTGGTTCAGATAACCGTCCCGAAGCCATGCATTCGGTTGCGATACGTTGTCCGAATCGTTTCGCAGTTAGTCCACCGACGCGGGGGCATGTGTGGCTACATGCTGCAACCATTTCTGAGCTTGGTCAGGACGGTTGGTTTCGACGTAGAGTTCGGCGAGTTCGGTTGCAACTTTGCGCGTGCGGCGGTGATCCAGACCGACGGATTTCGCGAGTTGAGCGTGGCATTGCAGCATGACGGGTTCGGCTTCTTTCGGGCGATTCATTTTTAGCAAACAGTATGCGCGGTTCGCTTGCAAGACGACGGGCATGATGTGGCCATCGGGCAGTGCCTGTTGAGCCATCTCGATCGCTTGATCGAAGTAGTCCAACGCCTCGTCGTATCGCTTCATGTTTCGCAACGTTAGCGCGAGGTTGTTCAACGTCGTTGCTGTGCTGAAATGTACCGGCGGCAACACCCTTTGACGGATGGCCAGCGCTTCGCGGCAGGCGGCTTCCGCCGCTTCGTACTCGCCAAGATTCATCAACACGAGTCCCAGGTTTCCGAGACTCATGGCGATGTCTGGATGGTCGCCTTTGAAAATAGCGCGACGAATGGTTAGCGCTTCTCGGTGTGATTCGGCTGCACCGGCGAAGTCACCGTTGGCCTGTTGCGCGTTTCCGAGATTGTTCAGGCAGTTGGCGACGTGCATGCTCTTGTCGCCTTGGGCCTTGCGATAGATTTCGACCGATTCCCTGTGTGCTTCGATCGCTTCGGTCGGCTGGCTTTTGGCTTCAAGGGCCGCCCCAAAACCGCTCAGCGCCTGGGCGATTTTGATATCGTTGGGATCGAGTTGCTTGCGGGCGATGGCCAGGGCTTCGCGGTAATACTGTTCAGCTTCGTCGTATCTACCAGTCAGGTACAGGATGCCCGGCAAGCCGTGCGGCCAAACACCCGTCGGAAAATGCTCGGACTGTCCCGATTCTTTCCATCGCGATCTTGCGGTGCGGTAGCACTTCTCCGCTTGCTCAAAATTGTTTTGCAATTCAAACGCAGCCCCAAGCCCTTCTAGCACGCGTGCTGAAAGTGTCGGCGAATCAGGTATGTCGGCGACGATGTTTCGCGCATGCTCGAAGTGTTTTTGCCCCTCTGAATAGCGGCCCAACGTCAGGTAACTGTGCCCCAAGGTGATGTATAACTCGGCGATAACATCCGGTTGATCGCCAAAGTGGCCGCTTTCCAAGCGTTGTGACGCGACGTCCAATAGCGCGACAGCCGTAACGTCTTCGCCAAGCCGCCCGTCGAATGCCTCGGAAGAAAAGATGCCCTGCATGAAGCGATTGATTTCTTTGGCTTTGTGCGTTTCACGTTGGGCTTCATCGCGTGCGGCAGTTGCGATCAATGCTTGACTTGATGAAACGACGATGGCGATAAGCAAAGCAATAACTGCGATCGCTCCGCCGGTGACGATGGCCTTGTTGCGGCGGGCGAACTTGCGAAGTTGATAGATCGCGGTCGCCGGTCGGGCGTGAATGGGTTCGTCGTTGAGGTAGCGGCGAATATCGGCGGCGAATTCGGATGCGGATGCGTAACGACGGTGGCGGTCTTTCGCGAGCGCTTTGTTGACGATCGTCGAAACATCTCCGCGGAAGGCGCGATCGATCGACGCCAAGGGGGTTGCATCGATGTCTTTCAGTTGTCGGGCGGATTCGGCGAGCGACATGCCTGAAAATTCGTGCGGGCGCTTTCCAGATAGCAGTTCGTAAAGAATGACGCCAAGGGAATAGACATCCGCGCGGGCATCAAGCTGCGATGCGTCCCCCTCGATCTGTTCCGGACTCATGTACGCCAGCGTGCCAACAATGCGACCGGCATGCGTCTGAAGCGTTGCGTCGGCTTGGCCGTCGTCCATTAGTCTGCCGAGGCCGAAGTCGAGAATTTTGGGTTGGCCGATGGAGGGGGAGGTTAGTAGTGACGGAGTTACGAAGTTACGAAGTGACGAAGTGGAACTGCTTCTCGTCTCGTATTCGGTCCTTACATGGCTTCGTGCCTCAGTTCCTTCACCCACGACTAGAATATTCCCCGGCTTTAAATCGCGATGGAGTATGCCGCATTGATGGGCAAATGAAACCGCATCGCAAATCGTCGCCATCAAGAGCAGCCGCTCGGTCGTGGTCAGTTTGTTCGTCTCAGCATATCGCGTCAGCGGCAGACCGTCGATGTACTCCATCGCGTAGTACGGTTGCTCTGCGCCGGTGGAGAGTTGAAAGGAACCGGCTTCGTAGATGTGGGCGATGCTTGGATGATGAAGCTGACCAAGCAGTTCGATCTCGCGGCGAAAGCGTCGCAGCGAATCGGATGTCGGAATGGTTTCGCGGATAAGCTTAATCGCCACATGCCGAGCCGGTGCGTCCTGCCGCGCTTCCAGCACCACGCCCATCCCACCTTCGCCGAGTTTTCGCACGACAGTGTAGTTGCCGATTCGTTCCGGAAGCGTGGACGTGTCTTGCCTGTTTCGGTCGTCGATCAGTTCGTCGAGTTTAAATCGATTGCCAAGTGCCGGCGTGTCCAAAGCAGCCATCGTTGACAGATCGTTTTGCAGCATCGACTCGACGCGCTTCCGCACCACCGCATCGTCGGTGCAATGCGTATCGAGATACGACTGGCGATCGTTCTCGGGAAGATCGCAGACGGCATCAAAGAGTTGCTCGACGCGCTTGAACTGTTCGGGCGTCACGATGCGCCTCCGCCGGTCAGTTCGCTCGCCAGCCACGCCTTGACCATCCGCCACCAGCGCGCTGCTTGCGTTCGTGAGATTCCCAAGATGTCTGCCGCTTCTTGTGACGTCAAGCCACCGAAGAATCGCAGTTCGACCAGGCGCGCTTTCGGTTCATCGAGTTGGGCGAGTTTCTCCAAAGCAGACTCAAGTTCCAACACGTCGAGATGGTCGGCTGACTGCTCCGTCACAACGTCGATGATTGTTCGCGGTTCGTCGGGTTTCTTGCGCTTTTCGGCGTTTCGAGCGCGGGCATGATCGACCAGTACCTGCCGCATCACCCGCGACGCGAGCATGAAAAAGTGCTGACGGTTTTCGATGGAAGCTCCGGGTGCGTTCGCGAGTTTGACGTACGCTTCATGAACCAATGCCGTCGGCTGCAATGTGTGGCCGGCATCTTGATTGCGAAAGTACGCACCTGCCAATCGGCGAAGCTCTTCGTACACCTTCGGAAAGAGCGCTTCCGCCGCAGCCCGGTCGCCGGTCTTGAGGTCCGCAAGCAGGCGGGTGATGTCTTCGTTTTGATTCAAGAAACCCACTGCCTGCCTGTTGATCGTGATAATCCAATTGCTGCATCGAACGGCTTTTCGGGACGAAGAACCCCGATTTTGGCAATCCTCCCCACTTTTTTGTCGGCAAATGGAGCGCGCCATAGGCGGAATTCGTTTTCTCATGTGACGGGTGGGGCAGGAAGTTTCAACGCCGAATTCGGCCCCCCGCCACCGCCCATGTCGCTGGTCGCAAATGCAACAGGTAGAGGGTAACGCGTAATGAATCGAAGAGCCATGAGATTATCGGATCACACCAAAAGCGCAGGTGCGTACTGCATCGTTTTCGCAGTTTGCTTCGTTGGGTGGACGGGCGGAGTTGTGTTGGCCGACCCTTGCGAAGGTTGGGAAATTATCGATCAATTTTCCGCACCGGGTCGCAGGACCGAACACGCCATGAGCTATCACTCGCCCAGCGGCGAGACGGTGTTGTTCGGCGGGTCCGATCAGTTCGCGAT
>JAUIEW010000446.1 GCA_030429365.1 Phycisphaerae bacterium | reverse complement strand
GCAGCAGAACTTCTGGACGATGCCCAATCTTCCTCTGCATTTCTCATCGAGTCAGGGCCACAGCAAGTGGGGGAGTTGATCTTCTTGCTTGGGGATCAGCCGATTTCCGTGGGCAAAAGTGCTGACGCAGACCTTCCGTTTCGATCCGCCGATGTTTCGCGGGTGCACTGTCACTTGCGGAACGGCGAACATGGCTGGCGTATTGAAGACAATAAGAGTACCAACGGTTTGTACGTCAACGGCCGGCGGGTGAACGGTCACAACCTTCTCGATGGTGACTCGGTCAACGTTGGTCCGTTTGTACTGCGCTATTTGTCGGACATCGCCGCAGGTGCCCTGGGCACTTCGGAGCAGTCAGCGGTCGTTGAAAGTCAAGGTGACTCAAGCGGAAGCCACCTGATCGAGTTGGCTGGGGTCGGCGTGGCGGCAGGGGTGGCTGGCGCTGCTTCGGCTGAATCGTCAGAGGGCAATTCTGATGACAGCGGCGTTCTGAATCTGCTGGGCGACGACATCTTTGCGGACGAGGGCGAGACAATCGATGTTCCCGCGCCGCCGAAATCAGAGCCGCAAGACAAGGATGGTCCAACTTGTCCAAGCTGCAAACGACAACTGCCCGCCCGCGCGAAGATCTGTGTTCAATGCGGCATCAATATTCAGACCGGCCGCCAGATCGTGACGTCACAAGATACCAACCTCAACGAAATCTACGGTGTCGCCGAGAAAGCGATTTGGCTCATCAGCTGGATCAGTTGGATCGGTATGTATCCGATCGCGTCGGAAGCGTTTGGGCTGAAGAAGCCGCACGTCATTCGCGCCATCGCCGTGATCACAATCGCCATCAGCGCTTGGTTTCTGTATGTCGATCTGTCCGGTTCAGAGTCAATGGTTCGACATAAGAACCTCATGTTATGGAGCGGTGAAGGCGAACTCGACCCTGACTACGTCCACGCTCTCTACCAATACACATATTGGGGAGATGAGGAGGCATTTGATGCACAAATGGAATTGTATGAAGACAGCGACCTCAAGCGATCTGAGCAAATCATGGCCTCTCACAACGCACTCCCTCCAGAGAAGCAGGCCGTCGGACAGTTTCATGGTTACCAATTGATCACCCACGCATTCCTTCATGGCGGTATCTTCCACTTGCTGGGCAACCTGCTGTTTCTCATGGTGTTT
This sequence comes from Phycisphaerae bacterium, assembly GCA_030429365.1. Taxonomy (GTDB): domain Bacteria; phylum Planctomycetota; class Phycisphaerae; order UBA1845; family UBA1845; genus UBA1845. The sequence continues at coordinate 769 of JAUIEW010000446.1, read as the reverse complement.
GGTTCGCGCGTCAATGCGCTGATAGGGCACTTGTTGACGGCCATCGCTTATCCCGTCCTGGCTGTTGGATCGGCAGTCATTTCGATGATTGCATATGCCGATCAGGCGCCGTTTCCATCGCTGGGGGCATCCGGTGCGATCATGGGACTTGCGGGCATGTACTTCATTTTCTTTCCCGTCCACAATGTGCACGTGGCGGCTTGGATACGCTGGGGATTTTATAGGTGGTTTGAACTTTCGCTAACCATATTCCAAAGACGCGGGTTCTGGGTGGTGCTGTTCTATATCGGATTTGACGTCGCCTTCACCATCATCGGCGCCGAAGATGGCGTGGACCATTGGGCGCATTTGGGTGGTTTCATTGTGGGGATGGCTTTGGCGATCGTGCTACTGCTCGCGCGGTTGGTCAACGCCCGCGGCGGCGATCTGATTTCAGTCATTTTGGGGCGTCGCGCCTGGGCGCTATTGGGTCGTCCAGGTCTCGCGGCAAATGACGATGAGTGACTTGTTCAACAAATCGCGACGCTCATGCTTGGAGATCGATGGAATTGGAATCGACAGCTAAGGAACAGTATTGCCGTACCTGTGGCTCCGACTTGATCGAGCATGGAAAAGTTGCAGGCCACCATCCAGTCTATTTCATCTCCAAGAAGGCGAAGTTCTTTTCCTTCGGTCCACCGACCGTCACGCTGCGAGCCGTCTTATGTCTCAACTGTGGGGCGGTGACTTTGAAGGGCGATCCGAATGGCATCCGGAAACTCATCGATCG
>JAUIEW010000180.1 GCA_030429365.1 Phycisphaerae bacterium | reverse complement strand
ACGGGTCGCTCCAACCGACCGGTCGCGAATCCATCCCGAAAGTCCAATCGGTTCGCGAGGACGTACTTGACGCCAAGGTATCGGGCGAGCGGCCGAACCACGTGCACGACCCCGCTGCTGACCAGAACCAGGTTTTGGTTGTCGACGAGCGCTGTCTTAAGTTTGGTCACGCCCTCTGCCCGCATCCGTGGCCGAAGCACGTATTCGAAATATTCCTCGCCCAAGACGTCCAATCGGTCGCGGCTGATACCACGCAAGACGAGATGCAGGATGCGCTGCGAATATCCCTGGTGGACGAGTGAAATCAGAATCGAGATGGGTGCGAGGAACGCCAACCCAAGGAATCGGGTCCAACGGCCAAAGAAAGTCTGGCAGTTCACGGCCAGAAAGACGATCTCGCGGATGACGCCCCGGTCGACCAGCCCCCCTTCAACACGCCAAAAGGTCTGCTTTTCAACGTCTTGGCAATGCCCTGGGTGGGCATGCGTTCGTGAATCTGTGAGTCCAACGGGCATTGGTGTCAAAGCTTCCTATCTGTATGGCTCTGCCCGCGGAACCAATGGTCTAATTGGGCACTAGGGAATCCGTAAAACTAGCACGAGTGCCGATTGCAGGCAAGGATTTGCGGGCTTCGCTTTGGCGTCAGAATTGAGAAAATGGCTACGAGAATGCAAAACGGGGAGACCAAACGCCGAGCGGCTCGGACGTTGGGGTGAATGGGCGTGTAGGGGCGCGAACTTCGGCCTCTTTCAGAAACCAAGGCTAGGCTTCAGCCAGCCCCTCTCGGATGGCGAAGCGGGCTAGCGCAACCCGGCCATGGATTTCGAGTTTGGACATTAGGTTGGCGCAGTGGCGATCGACCGTCTTGACGGCAATGACCATGACCTTGGCGATCTCCTTCTTGGACATCCCCCTGGCCACGTAACGAAGCACTTCCAATTCCCGCTCTGTCAGCATCGATGCCCGGGATTTTGAAGACGACTGCAGCCGAACCCCAGCCCCATCCACAACCAGCCGCGACTGCACTTTTGACGAAAAATATGCAAAACCTTTTGCCGCCTGACGAATGGCTTCAATCACCACTTCCGGCGCTTCATCCTTGGTAATGTAGCCAGACGCGTTGGCCGCGAGCGCCGATTCGATGTAGCGATCGTTGAAGAAGGCACTCACATAAATGACGCGGGTGTGCGGCGAAATGGACTTGATGGTCTTGGCTGCCTCAAAGCAAATGGTGCCCGGCATGTCGATATCCATCAGGATCACATCGGGTTTCAACCTTGCAGCTTCCGAAATCGCCTCTTCGCCGTCGCTGGTCACGCCGACGACTTCAAAATCGGGTTCGCTGCGAAGGCGATCCCGCAAGGCATCCCGCAAAAGTGCATGATCGTCTGCCAGCAATATTGATGTTTTGCCGTTCACTTATTTAGACCTCCACCTGAAAGCACGCTCTGCGCCAGCTCGTTGAGCGAACTCGTCGAAAATGGTTTGCATAACACAGTTGTCATTCCGTCATCCATCAAACCCGCTTTGCCGTTGAAGAATTCCGCATTCTGGGATTCTGCCAAAACAATGGCCGCCGTCATGTGGCCTTTACCCCTAATTTCTCCAAGAAAATCGATGACCGCTTTATCCGGCATATTCGTGTCGAACAATATCAGACTCACTGATTCAGGATCCTCGTGAAATCGACGGTCCAAGACGGCCAGACTTTCCAACGGAACCACCCGGAAACCGGAATCCCTCAAGGTCGCCGCGACGATATCGCGAACCTGCTGATCGTCGCCCGCAATCAGCACTTTCTGGGCAACGATCTTTGTCGTGTTCGGTTGAACCGCGACACTTGGCTCGGAAGTGCACGGCACGCAAGGAAAATCTATTCGAATCGTTGTCCCGCACTCGGAGGGCTCGTACCCGAATGTAGCCCGATGATCTTCCAGGATCTCGAGAACCGCCGGGTAGTGCTCCGCCGACGCACTGATCAAGTCACCTTCGGGTACGCGCTGATCCCCCGCTTTCGCATCCCGTTGATGCGTATCATCGTTTCTCCGCAATTCAAAAGTCAGCCGGGCATATCCAGCACCTTGCGAGTCTGACGTGGAACACGACTGCACTTCGTTTCCTACACCACCGCTTGGCCCCAAGTGAGGGACCAAAGAAATCGTCAGTTCCCCTCCGTCGTTCATGCTGCTGCGTGCGTCAAGCGCCAAACTTAAGATGACTTGCTGAATCCTCAACGCATCAGCACAGACCGACAACGGTGTCGCGCACTCGTTGACGACATGCAGGCTAATGGTGGAAGGAAGAATTCGCCGCACCATCCGGTGCGCCCCCGCCACGGCTTTTCGCAAATCAAGTTGTTTCTTCTCGCTTGGCCGATCTGTCCCAATCGCCATCAACGATTTCGTATGTTCCGAAGCTTCGTCGAGCGCCATGCACATCGATTCGACGGATTCGGCCAATTTGGGGTTGGCTGGCAACTCACTTCGCAGCATGTCGGCATGCATTGCAACAACGGTCAGCGCGTTGTTGAAGTCGTGGGCAACGCTCGCAGTCAATTCCCCCAATGTCTCCGCAACCCTGTCCCTTCGAATCTGCTCCTCGATACTTGTCTTGTCGCGCTGCGAATTGTGCCTCTTCGTGACATCGATCAAAAGTCCAACGAGTTTCGGCGTCCCCCCTTCCGCTTGGACCACCCGAACCAAATCGCGTATCCAGACGACCTGGCCTTTGGAATCAATCATCCGGTATTCAAATTCGTGTGACTGTCCAGCCGCCGCAGCCGCTTGGCAAAACGAAACGGCCCAGCGACGATCTTCTGGATGAATATGCTTGACCCAGAATTTGGGATCCGCAACCCAATCCTCTACCGGATAGCCCAGAATCGCCTCAGCACCCTTGCTGACATACTCAAAATCGTATGTCTTTGGATCGATTTGCCAAATCGCCGCGGGAATCAACTCAATCAAACGGTGCAGTTGATCCAGCGAGAACCCATTCAGTTCTTGTTTCAAGGCTGAATTCTCGTTTCAAATCGGGCGACATTCGTGACTATCTGGGTCGGGAGTTGAAATTGAGATTTGCAGGCCCGACACCACAAATGACACCCCACGACTAAGTTGAATTATAGCCTCACTACTCGGGATTCACAGCCAAAATAGATCTTTGGCCGACGCAAACCCTCAACAACTGGCGTTGAAAGCGGTATCTGAAGCACGATTACTTAAGCATTCCACCCCAAATACTCCATATCTTACAAATGTGATCGCGATCCACTAAAATAGGTTATGCGAAATGACGAACCTGGCACGCCGCCCGGTCGTTGGATGTGGTTTCTTCGACGCCCAAGTTGCTGGGCAAAGCGTTGTACTGATCGCGGCTGCCAACTTCAAGCAACTCAAGATAAACCCAGTTGATGAATAGAACCTCCAGGAGAAGGAAAGATGAAAGTATTCAAGATTCTTGTCGCCGTCGTCGCCTTGGGTTGCCTTGCTTCCCCAAAGGCGGCGAGTGCAACCGACCTGACAACCGTCAGGCTTGTGACCGGTCTCGCCCGCCCGGTATTCGTGACCTCCCCACCGGGCGACACTGATCGAATCTTCATCATTGAGAATCGAAGCGGCAGCGTGGGTCGCATTCGAATCTTCAACCTGAACACGAACACCTTGAACTCGACCCCCTTTCTCACTGTGTCGGGCATTGCTACAGGAAACGAGCAAGGACTTCTGGGCTTGGCGTTCGATCCCGACTATGACAGCAATGGCCGCTTCTTCGTTTACTACATTCAATCCGGCGGTAGCGGCACGACCCGCGTGGCGACCGGAACAGTTTCGTCAAACCCCGATGTTGCAAATCCAACCTTGACCAACATCCTGTCCCTTAGCCAAACGTTTTCGAACCACAATGGCGGCTGGATTGGCTTTGGTCCGGACGGAATGCTCTACGTCGCACTCGGCGATGGTGGCGCTTCATGCGATCAGTTCCAAGCCGCACAGACCCTCACCAACCTGTTTGGTTCGGTTCTTCGTTTGGACGTAAGTGCTGGGACTTCCTATTCAATTCCTTCGGACAACCCATTCGTGGGCGGACCCGAGCGTGACGAGATCTGGCATTTTGGATTGCGCAACCCATACCGCTGCAGTTTCGATCGCCTCACGGGCGAACTTTACATCGGCGACGTTGGTCAAGGCGCGTGGGAAGAAATCGACATCGTTCCCGGAGACAGCAAGGGTGGCGAGAACTACGGCTGGGATTGCATGGAAGGATTTGTCAGCGCGAGCGCAAGTTGCGGTGCTCCGTACGGCTGTTCGACTTCGGACCCCGATTTGCTCGATCCGGTCCATGTTTATCCCAACACTGGCTTTGTTACCAACTGCGCAGTGACCGGCGGAAGTGTTTACCGCGGTTGTGCGATCCCCGATTTGAGGGGAACGTACTTCTTCGGCGATTCCTGCGGCGCGGGAAGCGTCTGGTCCTTCAAATATCAAGGTACCGTCAACCCGCCAATCACGACCTGGACCAACCAACTCGACGCTGTGGTTGGGAACGTCGATAACGTCGTGGCCATCAGCGAGGATGCCAACGGCGAATTGTACATCTGCGACCTTGCTGGCGAAGTGTTTAAGATTGTCCCGGACGGAGCCGTCGATTTGCCCACGCCCAGCGACTACGACAACGACGGCGATGTTGATGGATTCGACACCGATGCGTTCAAGGAGTGCATGGGCGGTCCAGGCGATTCGTATACCAACTGCCTCTGCGACGTCTTCGATACCGATGACACCGACGGCGATGTCGATCTTCGCGACTTCGCCGACTTCCAGCGCAAGTACACCGACTAGTCTTACACGATGCAATAAAAACAAGAAAGCCTCCCGTGGCATTTCCACCACGGGAGGCTTTTCATTTGAATCGCGATATGGCAGTCGCGTTTAGCTTGCGCTCACTTCCACCCGTGGGTTGCCGTTTTCATCGGCGAAGGTTTCCACGTTCAACGTGCCTCCGCAATCGTAGTCCACGCCTGCTTCCACATCGAAGACCTGATCAAAGACCGTCTGCGGCCCTACGACCGGGGCGTTGGCCGTCACGGTCACGGCAATGCTCATCGAATCGGGGCACGCGGCTTCAAAAGCACGCGTGAAGGGTTCGAGCGATTCGCTCTGACGAAGAACAATGCTCTCGAAGCCGTCGTAGTTCAGCGTCAAGACGATTTCCACTTCGACGGCGACAAAATTGAGCAAGCTCGGGTCGATCCCCTGCTGGCTGGCCAACTGGGCGACGTCCTGACTGTCGATGGTGTTGTCGAGTCGGACCTTGGCATTGGTTTCTTCGTCAAACTCGACGCCATCGGGCGGTTCAACATCGTCAAAGCCATTGTTGTTGGCGTCAGCCAGTCTTGAGAGATCCCCACCTGTCGTCGGTTGCTGGCAGCCAACTGCTGCGAATACCAACAAGGTCGCCGTTCCGATCCAATTAAATTTCTTCCAGCTCATCGCCATTGTCTCCGTTGCTCGTCTGTCGTGTTTGTTCTTGATTACTGGTTGGAACGCCACCCCGCTGGGGACCATTGCGGCGAACCGACATGTACAGACAGGTTACGATCCGTTTTGGCAGATTCGGTGAAGACGGAAAGGTTTTGAGCGAACGGACACAGGCGGCAGTGATTTGCACTTTAGGGACCGGTAACGACAATAAGCGAGGTTGCTCGCCCCGATAACCAAGGGGCGGCCCCACTCGCAACAAGATCCCTCGTAAACGGAGTTCGCCCCATGAAACTCGGTAGGCTCAACAGTCCGCTACACGCCATTGCCTGCGCTTGCTTTGGCATGGCCCTCATTGTCCCGACCGCCTTCGCAGATTCTTCAGAAAAGAAAACCATGATCGATCCAGATACCTACGCCACGGTTCGGCTGACCACCGACCTGAGCAAGCTTTCGGACGCACAAAAGAAAATGATTCCCCTGCTCATCCAAGCCGCCCAGGAGATGGACGACTTATTTTGGATGGAGGCATCGGGCGATTTTCGAGAGAAGATTCCAAGTCTGCCGTCCCCCGAAATGCGGCGACACGCGACCATCAATTATGGACCTTGGGATCGCTTGGAAGGAAATGCCCCGTTTGTGGAGGGTGTGGGTCCGAAACCGCTGGGGGCGTCATTTTATCCATCAGACATGACCCGCGAAATGTTTGCCGATTATGTCAAAAAGCATCCTGGCCAGAAGGAAGAACTCGAACATCAATACACGATCGTTGGCCGCAGCGATGCAGGCGAACTCACTGCAACGCCATACGCCAAAGCATTCGCCAAACAAGTGCAAACAGCCAGCAAGCTCTTGAAACAAGCCGCAGAGCTTGCGGAAGATGACGGACTCAAGAACTACCTGTTGCTGCGCGCGGATGCACTGTTGACCGACAACTATCAGCCGAGTGATCTGGCGTGGATGGACATGAAGTCCAACATCATCGATGTCGTCATTGGTCCAATTGAGAATTACGAAGACAGGCTTTTTGGTTACAAGTCGGCGCATGAAGCCTATGTGCTGGTGAAAGACAAGGATTGGAGCGACCGCCTCGCCCACTATGCGAAACTGCTGCCCGATCTTCAACGGCGCCTGCCTGTGCAGATTGCGTACAAGAAAGAAATGCCCGGGACGGACTCTGACCTCAATGCATACGACGTGATCTACTACGCAGGCGATTGCAATGCCGGTTCGAAGACCATCGCCATCAACCTACCCAACGATGAACAAGTCCAACTCAAGAAAGGCACACGCCGCCTGCAACTCAAGAACGCCATGCGGGCAAAATACGACAAGATTCTTCTGCCGATCGCGGATGTGCTCATCGCCAAGGACCAGCGAAAACACATTACCTTCGACGCGTTCTTCGGCAACACCATGTTTCACGAAGTCGCGCACGGACTCGGAATCAAAAACACCATCACCGGCAAGGGCACCGTCAGGCAGGCCATGAAGGATCAGGCTTCCGCGCTCGAAGAAGGCAAAGCCGACATCCTCGGACTTTACATGGTAACCCGCTTGTTTGAAGACGGCGTCCTCAAGGAGGGCGAAGTGATGGACAACTACGTCACCTTTCTCGCTGGCATCTTCAGATCGGTTCGCTTTGGCGCTGCCAGCGCGCATGGCCGCGCAAACATGCTCCGGTTTAATTACTTCGCCGAAGCCGGCGCATTCAGTCGCGACGCAGAAACCGGAACCTACCGCGTCAACATGGAAAAAATGCAATCGGCGATGACAAGCCTGACGCAGTTGATCCTGAAACTTCAAGGTGACGGTGACTACGACGGCGCAGTCGAACTCATGAAAGAAAAAGGGATCGTCAGCAGCGATTTGCAAGCCGACCTTAATCGACTGTCCAAAGCCAACATTCCTGTTGACGTCGTTTTCGAGCAAGGAATAAAGGTTTTGGGATTGGAAAAATAGACGCGAGGATGGCAGAACCCACAATTTAATTGCATGCGCAGCTCGCATCTGCTCGAATGGACTCTCCACCCGTCGGCCGGAACGTCTATTTGAGGATACCGAGTCATGAATGAACGTGGCGAACTGTTTGCGTCCACATCGATCTTGTGTATTGCATTGATGATTTTTCTCACTGGGAACCTGCCAGGATGTGAGCAACCCGCCGGCGGGAGCGGTAATCCCGGAGATAATTCCGGAAATGACGGTTCCAATGGGAGCAGTGAACCCATTGTGATTGCCAAGTCGACAGTGCGAATCGGCGAGTTTGTTGTCATCAACCATCCCTCAATCAAAGCCGGTGAACCGCGAACGGTGTCGTTTGATCAATTAGACGGGGTTGTTCAGGAAGTTGAGGTTGTTCCGCATGCCGACGGCGAGCTTAGCGTTCCTGCGATTCCAAACTATCGCGAAAGAAGCAACTTGATCGTCGGTGGCCTCTTCGATGTTTCGATTGATGGGGTCGAAGGCGCTGTCGAGATTAGTGTGGACAATCTCTATTCACTATCCAACCTTGAAGTGGGCACGATCTTCAGACTTTTTGTTGAGTCTGCACGCAACGATACCGAGACGATGATCGAGGATCTCGTCAACAATTACGAGGGAATTGCCGATCCATCCGTTGAGCAACAAGTTCGCGCCGACCTTGTCGAATCTCAAAACTACCTCCAAGGCCTTTTGAATCAGTGGGACGACGAAGGCAAGATGACCTTCCAGATTTCCGACACCGAATCGGTCGACGTCGATAGCACGAACATCCGTTACCTTGAGCGATATCTCGTCGCCATGATCGTGGGCGTCCACACCGAAATTCAACGGCGCGACCCAGATGCAACCAGCCGCATCGTCGGTGGCAATTGTATTGGCCAGATCGAGGAACTCAGTGGTGACGATTTGCGCGAATGCATGGAACAATGCATCGCTGATGTAAAGGCGGCAGCTATCCGCGGGTCGCAAGTGGCTGGCGTGCTGCCTGCCGCGGTTGGCGCTGCGATCACGATCTTCGGCGTTTTTGTCAAAGCCCCTCTGATCATTCTCACCGGAGCGATTGTGGCAGCCGCGGGTATCATCCACGGATTCTTGACGGCGTACGCGGCCAATCAAAACACAGATACCTATGGTCAAAATGACGGAGAAGGGTTTAGCTCAGCGCGAGAAGCACTAAGTCAAGCTGGACGATATGCGGCCGGTCTGGTCAGCCCGGTTGCAAGCCTGGCCCTTTCCGCAAAGGACTACAGCAGTTCGTTGGAGGCGGCGAAATGCGACGGCCCGGATCCGCGACAACGCGTCATTATCGGCGACGATCTGATCGAGTTCTGCGAAGTCGTCTTTGTCGACGGATCAACAGGCGACAATCCTGACGACACATCCGACGAGCCCGAGTGCGAAATCAAAGCCGACTGCGCCGAGGACGAAATCTGCGTCGATGAAAAGTGCGTGGCAGACCCCGATTCTGTTGAATCCTGTGAAACCGTCGGCTGTCCTGACGGTCAGGCATGTATCGATGGCGAATGCGGTCCATGCGAAATCGACACCGATTGTCCTGACGGCCAGCTATGCATCATCGATGAGTGCGTTGAAGGCACGGATGTTGGCGAAGGGTGCGAGAACACCGGATGCGATTCCGGCGAGGTTTGCTGCAACAGCGAGTGCATCCCATTCGGCGTTCCGACGTCAGGTATCTGCCCGAGCACATTTGAAATGGATTTCGGAGTTTTCTCACCGTCCATCCATGACGTGTCGATGGTCAACTTCGTGCTTGATACGGACGCCTACGCAGCCAACTGCGAATATTCCAGAACGGACGGAACGCCGGGGACGTATGTCCTGATTCTCTACTACGAACCCGTGGGGCTGAATCCACCCTCGGCGGGTCTATGCGGTGCGGAAGATGACGACGGCGACAATATCGTTCGCGACAATGGATACCACAGCACCGTGCGGACCTTGTCGACCGGATCGGTCATTTCCGGGAGCGTCCGCGTTATCGATCCTGACGCAGTGTTCGGCGAACTGATCAACAATGCGTCGACTGCCAACATCGGTTCCGAATGCTGCCCCCAATAAGGCAAACGTCTCACAATTAACCAAAACAGGAGCCATGAATCCGATCGCGTCGGTTTCATGGCTCCTTGAATATGACTTTCATACGCAGTGCGGATTCGCTTTGCGCAATTTCCTTGTCAGTCGCGGAACTTTATTTTCAAGTCGTTTTCGTAGCGGCAGTTGGGGCAGATCGCAGTGTGATAACGAATCTCATCGAGTCTGTTGTACTTGTCATACTCATACGAACTGGCGTACATGACAATCATGGTCGGACATTTCTTGCAAGCCCGCTCAATGATGCACGGAAACTCGGAAAACCGCGCGTAGTCATTGAGGTGCGCGCGACAGTCTTGATGCATCGGTCCTGATCTGAGTGGTCGTTCCGGGCGGCGCTGACGATCACTGGGTCGCGCGACTGGTGGCCGAGGCTTGACGCGAGATGGTTGACGTGCCTCGGGCGGCGGCGCATCGGGTCGCCTTGTGGTACGTGGACGAACGGGCGCGGGCTGCGGACCAGTCTCACCACGCTGCTTGGCGTCGAGGTAGTCCTGATAGGTGGCGTCTTTGCGCCCGGTACGATCGCGCCACATCCGAAACGCTTCGTATTCGTTGACCGCGCTTCCCGCATCACCTGATGAACCCTGCTGCTGCGCAAGTGTCAACGTGGAACCGGCGAGTGCGCTGCGTACCTGCACTTGAGCAGTGCTCGGACTTGACCAGAACAGCGCCAGAGCCAAGGTGGCCAATACGGTTGTCTTTGCCAGACAAAAAACTGAGTTATTCATAGTCATCTCCTGATTCCGTCAAAGGGATCTCAAGACACGTGTTGTCGGGTGACGCAAACCTCGAACACCTTGTTAACCAGTATAACGCAGGTTTCGACGAAGTGCTTGATTTTCGCTCCGACGGGGCATTTTCAATGAAGTCGCCCGCATTATGTCATCGCAACTGCAACGGCGGGTCGTTATCATGCGACCCGATGACCACAGACCACGAAGCCAATGAACCGTCAGGCACGCGACTGTACATGGTGATTGTCTGCTTGCTTGTGCCATTTTCATTCTGGGTGATGTTGAGCCTAGGCTGCATGCCCACAATCTCCAATGATTCCGATCAACAGCATGATCAGTCCGAAACGTTCGATCCCGACGCCCCACCCATCACCGACGGCGACTGGGCGCGACTATCGTCTGACACAACCTGGCAGTGGCAACTCCA
>JAUIEW010000445.1 GCA_030429365.1 Phycisphaerae bacterium | reverse complement strand
AGGTATAAGCCAATGGACGAGAAATCCGCCAACACAAACTGGACCTTTCTGACCAATCACGGCCACGTGCTCATTTGCCTCGCCGGCGATAGCGATCTGCGGCTGCGCGATGTGGCCGAGCGCGTCGGCATTACCGAGCGGGCGGTGCAGCGCATCGTCACCGACCTTGAGGAGGCGGGTTACATCGAGCGCGTGAAGGAGGGTCGTCGCAACCACTACAAGATCATCAGTTCGATGCCGCTGCGGCACCCGGTCGAGGCGCATTGTCACGCCGACGACCTGATCAAAATGGTGACGACGGCCAAGCACTGACCTTAATATTTCGGGCCATGTCTATAGATTCCAGCGAAATTCAAAGAGCCTCGGCGACAGCGCAGCAGTGGCTGACGTCCGAGCGCTTACGAGCGGGCTGTTGGTCGACCGATTTGGCGGAAAGTGCCTTCGCGATTTATGGCGATCCGGTTGCGATGCGGTTTATGCGACCCAACTACCCAGTGAGCGGCGTAGCGGCGATGCGGGATCGGCTGGGTGAGATCATCACGCGGAACGAGCAGTACCGGGGGCGTATGGGTTCGTGGCCGTTGTTCCTGCGCGACACTGACGAGATGGTGGGGGTGATTTTGCTGAAGCCGTTGCCGGGGTCGGAACAGATTGAAGTTGGTTGGCACTTGGGCCGTGCGCATTGGGGCAACGGATATGCGACTGAAGCGGGGTGGGCGGCACTGGATTATGGGTACACGTGTTTGGGCCTGAGCACGATCTACGCAGTGGTGGACCCGGACAATACGCCGTCGATAGCGGTGTGTCGGCGCATCGGGTTGACGCATTTGGGACGGACGGAGCAGTTTTATGAACGTTCGCTTGAGTATTTTTCCAAGGCGCCGACGGCGGATTAGGTGATTGGATCGAGCGGAAAGTGTGAACACATGCCGGACGTATGCGCGATCAAGGCGGAGGATTCTGCAATCTTGCAAGATCGGGCATGTCGGCAGATAATCAGGGGTCCCTTGGAGAGGTGTCCGAGTGGTTGAAGGAGCCGCATTCGAAATGCGGTCTGCGGGTAACCGTAGCGGGGGTTCGAATCCCTCCCTCTCCGTTTTTCCTTTCTTTTTTGCTGTGGATGATGCGGCATTTGTCGCTTCACCAATTCGTGGTTTTCCATGGCAGTTATACATTATCGGTTGCTTGAATAGTCAGTGCCTCGTTGGCCAGGACGTCTGCATGAGGTAGTCGTGTGACGGGAGCCTGTCACGTCTATAAAAATACCGTCATCTGAATAGCACCGACACGACGGCTATATTCCTTCTGGGGTTAACACAATTTGAATCCTGAACAAAGGAGTGAATATGGCTGCTAAGCAACACGAAATTTTGTCGAAAGATGCCCGTGACCAAGTGGTGAATTCGATGCATAGCGTTTTGGCGACGTTGATTGACATGGCACTACAGGCGAAGCAAGCGCACTGGAATATCCGCGGTCCGCGCTTCAAATCACTGCACGAACACTTGGATGAAATTATCGATGAATTGCGACCGGCCTCCGACGAAGTGGCCGAACGCATTGTGACGTTGGGCGTACCGGCCGACGGCACGCTACCCGCGCTGACCAAAGGGACAGCGCTAGCGACGATCCACACGGGCTTTTTAAACGATCAACAAGTTGCCGAAGGCATCGCCGAACGGTTGAGCCAGACGATTGGTTGCATTCGCAAGTCGATCGGGACCGTAGGTGAAGTCGATCCGGTCAGTGAAGACCTGTTGATCGGCATCGTGGCTGGTTTGGAGAAGCAGCTATGGATGGTGCAGTCGAACTTTTTGGAAGCGTAGAAGGGATTGCTTCTCATACTGATAACGGAATTTAACGAAAAAGCCGATCGCGGGTGTGATCGGCTTTTATTCTTGACTTAATTGTTGTTGCCGATGCGTTAGGCAATCCGTTCGCCGCGCAGGCGAT
>JAUIEW010000179.1 GCA_030429365.1 Phycisphaerae bacterium | reverse complement strand
GAATCAAGCCGCCGAGCAGTCGCGAGATGAGCGTGCCCATCACGATGCCGTCGACGTCCATTTTTGGCAGCGGTCCGATGCCGTGAACCAGCCCATAAGACAGGATGCCGTTGAACACGTTGACCGAGGCCAGCACTTTCATCGGGGTGCGCGTGTCGCCAGCTCCCCGAATCGCCGCGCCACCGACCAGCGTGATCGCCATCCCGATGTAGCTAAGCGATTCGATGCGGAGGTATCGCACGGTGATGTCATAGGTGATGCCCCGCATCGACTGCCAGCTCGCAAAGCGCGGCGCGAGGAAGTACATCGCGGCCACGCCGAATGCTCCCATGAAGACGGCCAGCAGCAGCGACTGGTTGGCCACCCGATTGCCGTATTCGCGTTCATTGGAGCCATACGCCCGCGCGACCAGGGCGGTCGTCCCGGTGCCCACGAGGGCGAAAAGCATGGTTACCAACCAGCCGACGTACGACGCCAGACCGACGGCGCTGGTCGCTTCGACGGCATGATTTTCGAGGTTGCCGGCGAGGAACGTATCGACGAGGCCCACGAGCGTGCTAAGCATCTGCTCCATCAGAATGGGCAGGGTCAGCGACACCATCACGTTCCGCACGGGGTCAGTGACGATCCGGTTGCGATCGAGGGGAACAGGGATTGGGCGGTCGGCGGCCATCAGTCCGGGGAAACTCACGTGTGGGGCGAAAGGCTTCGATTGAACGGCGCGTGTAGCTTAGCCGTAAAGCGCTTAAAAGGCGATACGGTTTGATCGAGTTGACACCCAAGCGGGTCATTTTACCATCGTCGCATTCGTGATTTTGACTGACGTTTTGCATGGTTGTGTGGTTTGGAGGGACGTGGTGCAAAAGATTGGCATTCGACATGAGGACAAGACGCATTGGGAGCGGCGCATTCCGCTGGTTCCCGATCAGATCAAGGCGTTGATCGAAACGCATGGCCTCCCAATCGCGGTGCAGTCCTCGAGCCAGCGTGCATTTCCCGACGACGAGATCAGGGCCTGCGGCGCCGAACTTGTCGAAAGCCTCGCCGATTGCCCGGTCATTCTTGGCGTGAAGGAAATCTCTTTGAGTTTCTTTGAAGCCGGCAAGACGTACATGTTCTTTTCGCACACGATCAAGGGGCAGTCCTACAACATGCCCATGCTTAAGCGGATGATGGAACTGGGGTGCAGCCTTCTTGACTATGAGCGGATCGTCGATGACCAGGGGCGACGCCTGGTGTTCTTCGGTGAATACGCGGGCCTGGCCGGGATGATCGACACGCTTTGGTCCTATGGGCAACGGCTTGCCGTCGAAGGTGTGTCGTCGGCACTGTCGTCGATCAAGCCTGCTCACCAGTACGCGAGCCTAGCCGATGCTGAGCGTCACATCGCAGAGGTCGGAGAGGTCGTCCGTCGCGAGGCAACGCGATCCGTGCTTGCCCCGATTGTCTGTGGGTTCAGCGGATATGGTCGCGTTTCGCAAGGCGCGCAGCAGATTTTCGATTTGCTCAAACCTGTTGAAGTTGCGCCAGCGCAGCTGAGCGAACTTTCGACCGAAGAGACGTTTTGCAAAGTCGTGTTCAAAGAAAGCGACATGGTCGAACCAACAGACGCAAACAGGGCGTTTGAATTGCAGGACTATTACAAGAATCCGCAAGGCTATCGGGGCGTTTTCGAGCAATACCTCCCGCACCTGAGCATGCTCGTTAACTGCATCTATTGGGAGCCAAAGTATCCGCGACTTGTGACCAAGGATGCGATGAGCAAGCTATACGCCGAGTCCGCCGCACCGAAGTTGAAAGTCATCGGCGACATCTCCTGCGACCCGGAGGGGTCCATCGAAATCACCACCCGTGCGACTGACCCGGGCAACCCAGTGTACGTTTACGATCTCAAACGGCAGGAGGCCGTCGATGGCTTCGAGGGTGCGGGCCCGGTCATTATGGCCGTCGACATTCTGCCCACCGAATTGCCCCGTGAATCGTCAGCTGCATTCGGTAAGGCGCTGGAAGACCTCGTGCCGGCGCTGGCTGCGAAGCCTGCTACCGAAGCGTTTGCTGATTGGGACTTGCCCGGCCCGCTCAAGAGCGCGGTCATCTTGCATCGTGGGAAACTCACGCCCGACTACGAATACCTCAATGAGTATTTGTAACGTTCGTGCCGCTGCCGGACTTTACGAATGTCAGCAAGCCATGGTCCTTGCTCACGCCAGGGAACCGCAGCACCTTGCTGTGCATCACACAGTACACACCCGGCGGTAACAATCGACACGCGATCAGCGATTCAAAGATATTTTGAAACGCGTCGGTATCTCTGAATTCGAAGGGACGCATCGCGCCGGTCAAGATGATCGGAACCGACAGATCCTTCAATTCGCTGCAGAGCAACTCACCCGTTTCTTCAAGCGTATCGGTTCCATGAACAATCAAGATCGCGTCGAACGAGGGCAGGGCAGCTTCGACCGATTCCTTGATTAGTTCGCGATCGGCTTGGGTCATATCCAGCGAGTCTTTGCCCATCAATCCGTGGTGATCGATCTGAACGGAAGGTAGGCGCATCTGCGAGAGGATGTGGTCGAACCGCGACGGTGAGTTGTGGAGTATGCCGGCGTGTTCGTCGTAGACCTTTTCAATTGTTCCACCGGTGCTAAAAACTTTGACGCGAACGTGAACGTCATCCCCCATAGACTTCCGGTATGTATCCATTTTCAGGTATTCCCATGGGGAACGCTGATGCGACGCGAACCCGCTATTTGGTGTCAATAATACCGTCAAAAGCGTTACTATTGATTGGTGGAACCGCGCATGGCGATTGTCTATAATCGCTATAACCGGAACCGGGCGAGGTTTCAACGCGAGGGAGACACCGATTTTCCAAGTCACATGACCGCAAGCTCAAGGTGCGCAAATCCTGCGGACCGACTGCGCGGCACTGTGTCTGGATGATCGTGGCTGGTTGATCGTGTCTGGCCGCCTGCACGGAGAGGGATGAAGATCACACGCCCAATCACCATGTTCCTAATTGTGATGACCCTTTGGTGTGCGGGGGATTTGCGCGCCGAGGATCGGGCCATCCTGTGGCGGTCGGGATCTGCCGCCCGGTCATCATCGAATCGGGAAGACGCACTTCGGCGACTCGAAGCAAGATCAAAGAAGGGGGCGGACGAACCACGGCATTTCGTGATCCAGTTTGATGGACCGCTGTCAGCCACCGGCAAACGCTCGGTCGACGAAGCAGGAATCTCGTTGCTCCGCCCGTTGGGTGCAAACGCATACTTTGCCGCTGTCGAAACCACCAATGCAAACGTCGGAAGGCAACCCGTGTTTGCGCATCTCACCAACGTGTTTGAGATTGAGCGCGAGTGGAAGCGGCATCCATTGCTTGCGGACGGCCAGTCGCCGAGTTGGATCAAGGCCAAGCTTTCGGAAGGTGAAGTCGCCCCAGGGGCAGAACGTCGTCGTCTCGTCCTTAATGTGTTGTTTCATGCCGACATTGACCTGAAGACCAGAGCCATCAACGAGGTCGCGGCTGTCGGCGGGAAAGTGATTTCCGTTGTCGAGTCCATCAACACACTCGTGGTGGATATCCCGGAATCGAGTTTGGATCGGTTGATTGATCGCGATGCGGTCCAATGGGTGGAGCCGCCTTTGCCACCACTCGATGGTGTCAATGACCAGAATCGCAGCCGCACCCAGGCGGAAGCGGCTCAGGCGCCTCCTTACGATCTCGATGGTTCGGGCATTTCAGTCATGATCTTCGACGGCGGAACGGCTGACGCTGCACATGCTGATTTTGGCGGGCGGTTGACGCCGCGGGACCTGGCCATTGCGGTTGATCACTCGACGCATGTGGCTGGTACGATTGGTGGCGACGGCGCAACAAGCGGCGGTTTGTATCGCGGAATGGCGCCTGGCGTCATCATGGAGAGCTTTGGATTCGAACCAAGCTTTGATGATTTGTTCCTTTATTCCAATCCCGGCGACATCGAGCGCGATTATCGTGATGGGCTGGCGCTTGGCGTGGCAGTGGCCAACAATTCGCTCGGAACGAATACTTGTGCAAACTTGTTTCCATGCGAGATATCCGGCGACTATGGGGTGACGGCCAACCTGCTTGATACGATCGTGACGGGAGGGTTGGGGCGGCGATTGACGACTGTGTTCGCGGCTGGCAACGAGCGCAATGACCTCGGCGAATGTGAAACGGGACACTGCTGTCGCTGCATCGACGAGGGCGTGCACACTCCCGAAGGATATCGCTCCATCGCTCCGCCAGCAGGCGCCAAGAACACCATTGGTGTCGGGGCAGTCAATTCAGATGACGACAGTGCGACATTTTTTTCAAGTTGGGGCCCGACCGATGATGGCCGCCTCAAACCGGACATCAGCGCACCGGGTTGCCAGAATGACGGCGATGGCGGTGTGACATCGACGATAGTTGGCGGTGGGTACAGTACTTTTTGTGGCACCTCGATGGCAACCCCCACAACCACCGGCGTCATCGCCCTCATCCTGCAGGACTACCGAGCGCAGTATCCGTCCGAAGAAGATCCGCTTCCCTCGACAGTCAAAGCGCTGCTGGTTCAAAACGCGGCGGATGTTGGTCCTGTCGGTCCGGATTATCAAACGGGATACGGTTCCATTCGAACGGTTGATACCGTCGATTTCTTGCGGACGGGGAGTTTTGCAGAGTTGAGCGTCGAACAAGCCGGTACTTCAGGGTTTGTCATTGAAGTGTCCGGAGAATCGACGCTGAAAGTCACATTGGCGTGGGATGATGCGCCTGCAACACCGAACGTCCTAAATACGCTGGTCAACGATCTTGACTTGGTTGTCATTGATCCGAACGGTGTTCGACATTTCCCGTGGACGCTTGATCCCAATGTCCCCGATGCACCGGCAACGCAGGATGCGGTCGATTCGATCAACAATATCGAACAGGTCGTCGTTGACCTGCCGACTGCCGGGACGTGGACGATCAGGGTGGTCGGAACGAACATCCCCGAAGGTCCGCAGACGTTTTCAATCGCAAGCAATCCCCAACTGCAACGGGACTGCGATTTGGATACGATTGTCGATGCCGTTCAAATTGCAGATGATCCGTCACTGGATTGCACGGGCAACGGTGTGCTCGATGTGTGTGAACCGGACTGCAATCTCAATGGCGTCGCCGACAGCTGTGACATATTGGCGGGTGTCGAAGACGACTGCAACGGCAATGTCATTCCCGATCTATGCGAACTCGCCAGCGGTGCGGCTAGCGATTGCAACGCGAACCTGAAGCCTGATGTCTGTGACGTGATCGAAGGTGCGCCCGATTGCAACGCCAACTTGATCCCCGACGTTTGCGAAGCAGACTGTAACCTGAACGGTCAGCCCGACGACTGCGACATTGCGATGGGGTCGAGCCCAGACTGCAATGGCTCGCTGATTCCAGATGAATGCGATATCGCGGCTGGCAGCAGCGTCGATACGAATCTCAACGGCACGCCGGACGAATGCGAAGGCCCCATCATTTACGTCGACGCCGACGCAGCCGGGTCGAATCTCGGTACCGACTGGTCGAACGCTTATGTCGATCTACAATCGGCATTGACTGTGGCGCAGAATTCAGATTTGGTGGAAGAGATCTGGGTTGCGGAGGGCGTTTACCGTCCGACTTCCGGCGACGACCGCAGCGCCCATTTTCGACTGATTGATGATGTTGGGATTTACGGCGGGTTCCAAGGATCCGAAACCAGTCGATCGCAGCGCAATTGGCGCACCCACGAGACAATTCTCTCCGGCGACATCGGGGCTTCGGGTGACCCGATCGACAACTCATATCACGTTGTGAACGCCAGCAACGTCAACAGTTCGGGGATCTTGGATGGCGTGACTATTTCTGATGGATATGCAACCGGTTCAGCTCAAGATGAAGCGGACGTCGGAGCAGCAATTTTCAATGAACGTGGTCGGCCGACGATCAACAACGTCATGTTCAAGAACAACTTTTCCAACGGTGAGTTTCCCGATGGCGGCGGCGGGGCGGTGTACAACGTCTTGGAGGCGGATGGAACATATTCAAATTGCGTCTTTGAAAACAACGAATCTCGCCAAGGGGGCGGGGTCTATGTTGGCGAAAGCAATCCAACGTTCTTCCGATGTCGATTTGAAACCGGAATGGCCGTTAACGGTGGAGGTGTTCACAACACGCGCGGAAGTTGCCCATTGATCGACGAATGTGTTTTCTATCAGAATCACTCAATCCAGGGTGCGGCGATCACCAACGAACGATTCAGCGATCCGATCATTCAATCTTGTGTATTTGAATCGAACCATGCCGACCCGACGAATCTAGCTGGCGCGATTGTCAACGTTGATAGCAATCCGCTTGTGGAGAATTGCGTATTCAAGAACAACACCGCAGGCACGCTTGGCGGTGCGGTACATACGCTGCGGGGTACAACTACCCGATTCGTTCACTGCTGGTTTGAAGGCAATCGATTGACCGCCGGGTCGTCTCGTGGTGGGGCTGTCTCCGGGCAGAGCACTGAGTTTTCGCTTGAGAATTGCATGTTTCTCAATAATGAAGTGCTGCTCGATGGGGGGGCTGTGTACGGTGTGACGTCCAACATCAGCATTTATTCGTCGACATTTGTGGGCAACAAGTCCCAAACGGGCGGCGCTATGAACATTCTTCGCGGCACCGCACACGCTGAAAATAGCATTGTCTTCGGCAATCAGGCGATCAACGGCACTCAGATCGCACTCGTCGACAACTCAACTCTGGACATTGCCCACACGAATCTCCAAGAGGGACCGGACGGCGTCTTTCAGTTCACTAGCATCCTGACTGTCGGGGCGGGAATGCTCGAAGATGATCCGCGGTTTGTCGAGACATATGCACGGACCCATCTGCTAAGTCAGTCGGCTGCTGGCCAATTGGAAGACAGCCCGTGCGTCGATGCCGGCAGCGTTGCAGCGATTGATCTCGGACTGCATCTGCGAACCACACGCACCGACGGCATCGGGGATGATGGTATCGTTGACCTGGGCTACCACCACCGTCTTCCCGACTGCAACTCAAATGGCGTCCCAGATCACGAAGACATTGCCTCGGGGACTTCCTCTGATTGCGCAGATCATGGCAACGGTATTCCAGACGAGTGTGAATCGGACTGCGACACCAATGGTGTTGTCGATTCGTGCGAAATCCAGTCGGGGTTGCAGCGTGATTGCGACTTCGACTTGGTGCCCGACAACTGCGTCCCGTTCGTCGATTGTGACGGCAACGGCGTATTTGATGCCTGCGATATCTTGGACGCGTTCCATGCGGATTGTGATGTCAATGGTGTGCCGGACGCATGTCAGCCGGATTGTGACGGCGACCAATTGCCCGACTCATGCGAGCTGGCGCCGATTGGTCCCAGCCTCGACTGCAACAGCAATGCGATCCCCGATGAATGCGACATCGATTCGCAGTTCAGTCTTGACTGTGATGACGACGGGCAGCCCGACGAATGTCAACCGGATTGCAACGACAATGCCATCGCCGACCCTTGCGATATTCAGTCGGGCCTTGAAGAAGACTGCAACTCAAACGGCATTCCCGATCAGTGCGACATCGCCAGTGGGGCAAGCGTCGATGCCGACGGCGATGGGGAACCCGACGAATGCGGAACCGATTGCAATGAGAACGGTATCGCGGATCTCTTTGATATCGCCGACGGTAGCAGTGCAGATTGCGACGCCAACGGAGTTCCAGACGAGTGCCAACCCGATTGCAATCAGAACGAAGTCGCCGATGTCTGCGACCTCAGCGGATTTGCAAGCTTGGATTGCGACGGCAATGATGTCCCCGATGAATGTGATATTGCGTCCGGTCTACTTGAGGACTGCAACAGCAATGGTACACCCGACTCATGTGAACTTCTTGGAGGCGGATTCATCAAAGTCATCGCGAATCCCAGCGCGGAGTCGCAGTTCGGCTTCCCGTCCGCGATCGCGATGCGTGACGATCGCTATTTGATCGGTTCGACCGGCGATATCACCTTGGCCGACGGCGCAGGACGGGCATTCTTGTATGACGCGGAAACCGGTGCGATGCTGCATACGTTCACCAGCCCAAGTCCGGCTGAAGGAGAAGCGTTCGGTGCGTCGGCAGCATTTGCGGGCAACCACATCTGGATCGGTGCGCCCGGGGCGGCAGGCAGTTTCGAGAATGAGGGTGTGGTATACGTCTTCGACGCATCGACCTACGGATTTGAATTCGCGATTGCCAATCCCAGCCCTGCAGAAAACGATCAGTTTGGCGACGAGGCGATTCTGATTGGCGACGCAGTCGTCGTGGGGGCAAGGCTTGACGACGCGGCTGGGAACAACTCCGGCGCGGTCTACGTCTATGATGTGACGACCGGCGGTCTCGAGAGGACCATCCTCAATCCGACCGGGCAGAGTTCAGATCTTTTTGGCAGCACGATCACTGAAGCAGCGGGATTCTTGATTGTTGGCGCTTCGCGCGACGACAGGCAAGCCATAAATTCCGGCGTTGTTCAGGTAATGGACATTGATACAGGTGACGTCGTTCACACAATTCTAA
Source organism: Phycisphaerae bacterium (assembly GCA_030429365.1). Classification (GTDB taxonomy): domain Bacteria; phylum Planctomycetota; class Phycisphaerae; order UBA1845; family UBA1845; genus UBA1845. The sequence goes on along the minus strand of JAUIEW010000179.1, from coordinate 2,240 downwards.
ATCCAAGTCCCAACAGCAGCGATGGGTTTGGCCAGGCAGTTGCTGGAATGGGAGACAAAATCGTGATTGGCGCTCCGCTCGATGACACGGATGGCGACAATGTGGGCATCGCCTACGTCGCCGACGCGGCCACCGGTACTATCCTTCAAACGTTGCACAATCCTGCCCCAGTCGTCGCCGACCAATTCGGTCACGACGTTGCCGCCGCGGGGGCGCGGGCGATTGTTGGCGTGCTGCTTTCCGATGTGGGGGCGCTGAATGCCGGTTCGTTCATCGTCTTTGATGGGGCCACGGGACAGCCGGTTGGGCGGATGGACAACCCATCACCCGAGCCGAACGACAACTTCACGTCGAGTATGTTGGGGTACCGCGATCGACTGCTGATCGGTGCATGGCGGGACGATACGACTGGTGAGGATACCGGTGTGGTGTACGAAATCGATCTGGGGTTTGACGAGAACTTCAACGGTCAACTCGACGCATGCGATGTGTGCGGCGACTTGGATGGTGACAGCGATGTTGATGACGCGGACCTGACTCTGTTCCTGGACGCCTTCTCGCTGACCGTTGGCGACAGCGGATATCTTCACCTGACCGACTACGATCACGACGGGGCGATCACGTTGATCGACTATCAGTTGTGGTTTGGCTGCTATCAGGCATACAACGACGGCGAAGCGGTGGCGGTTCTTGGCGACTACGACGGTGACGGCGACGTGGACACGCTCGACTATGCCGCCTGGTTGGACTGCTTCGACGGCCCGGCTGAATCGCCGAAGCCCAGCGAACCGCGCACGCCTGAGCGGTGCGTCGAAGCATTTGACGCCGATAATGATGGCGATTTGGATATGTCCGATTTCGCTGCGATTCAGACCGCAGAAAACGAGCCGTAAACGCGCTAGGATCGAAGCAGCGACGCGCCGGTCGTCCAATTGGGAGTTGGGCAACCGGTGGATTGACCGCCGGCTGCAAGGGCGGTTTGGGGATAAGGGAGGGAATGCCAATGACGATTGATTCCAGACGACTTATGATGGGTTTGTGTTTGCTTGTGCCATTGGTTAGCGCCCCGATCGCCCATGCGACGGTAATCGTCTCGCTGGAGATTCCTTCGTCCCCTCCAGTTGTGGGAGAATCGTTTGACGTCCAGATCGTCGCCGATATTCCCGATGCGGTCCTTGGGTGGGGGTTGGATTTTGGGGTGGCGATGCCTGGCGTAGCGACCGTGACCGGTGTTCAGATTACCGACCCTTGGCTTTCTGCGACGGCTGCGGATGGCGACGAACTTGCGGGTGTGGCGTTTCCGAATTCGGTGACGGGTTCGCATGTGCTTCTCGCGACAGTCACGTTGGAAGCTTTGGCGGAAGGTTCGACAGACCTCTTTGTCAGCGACGACTATCCCGCCGATCTGACGGAAGGGTTTGCCCTGGATCCGAATGGATTCGCCTCGGTCGAGTACAGACCAGCCGTCGTGTCGATTGTTCCTGAGCCGGCTTCCATTGGTACGCTGGGCACCCTTGCCGTCCTTGCTTACTTGAGGCGTCGCGCACACCGATAACTCCACACATGGTAGCCATCATGCCATCTGTCTTCCTGTCAGCCCGCTGGGAGCACATTATCCTTGCCAACTACGCTGTGGATCCGGCAATCCTTCAGAATCTCATTCCACTCGGAACGGAGCTTGATCCTTGGGACGGCGAAACCTACGTCAGCTTGGTTGGATTCATGTTTGAACGGTCGAAAATCCTGGGGCTTCCGATTCCCTTTCATGGTTCGTTTGAGGAAGTGAATCTAAGATTCTACGTGCGGCGCAAGGTGGATGGCCAATGGCGTCGCGGCGTCGTGTTTGTGAAGGAACTTGTCCCGAAGTGGGCCGTCACCTGGGTTGCCCGATCGGTTTATCATGAGAACTACGCGACAGTACCGATGAGCCATCGACTGATTCTTGATGACAATCAGAGTTGCACGGAAATTGCCTACGCATGGGGGTCCGCCGACTCAACGTGTGAGTTAGTCGCCGACTTGCGCGGGGCGCGGGATGCCGATACGGACGAACGTGCCCGATTCTTTGCGGATCACTATTGGGGTTACTCGCAGCGCGGCGACATGACGATTGAATACCAGGTTGAGCATCCCCCTTGGCATCTTCGCGAGCCTGCGCAATTCAAGTTCTCCGGTGATTTGGCGCCGACGTATGGCCGCACTTTCGCAGACGCACTTGCGTGCGGTCCACGATCGGTGTT
>JAUIEW010000178.1 GCA_030429365.1 Phycisphaerae bacterium | reverse complement strand
TCGCCCAAACGATGCCGCGGCAATGAAATCGGTAGAGTCTTGGCGTTGTAGCTGCTTCCATTCGCGTATTTTACCGTCGCTGGGAGTTGGGTGTAGAGTATGCGATGCGGTGCAGCCTGACAGGAAACGCACGACTTGTTCGACGTGGCTGATACACGTGGTTTGGCCCGAGGTCGAAACTTGATAGTGGAAGCCTAACTGCCCACACGCCGAACAGAAACAGGCCGGGTCGCGTGTGTTGCGGCCGTCGGATTGTCAAACTTGAATGGCTTTCTTGGGATGCGTGTTTTCAGCAACTTTGCGTCCTCAAAGTTGCTGAAGAGACATACCGCCAACGGAGAAACCGCCAGACAAAGAAGATTCACAAGCTGGAGGGGGCCTAGCCCGGATATTTCACGACTTTGAATTGAAATGCGCATAGAGAAGGCCTTCAAGCCTTGTATGATGGTGTTTGCGAGAACATTACATACTTTGGCAAGGAGGCCTAATCGTGACAGAGTGTAACCGCACATCGCTTGGCTTTTCCAGTCTTTTCCGCCGTAAAATCTCGGCTGACTTTGACGGCGGGCGGCTTACGTCCGACGCGGGTGGGCTTCTGCTTCGCGAAGTCGATCGGCGGATCGGGCTTACCGCGGCGCTGGCTGATTGCATCGTCGATCCGCGCGATCCCGAGAAGATCGTCCACGACGTGCAGGTCATGCTGGCCCAGCGCATCTGCGGCGTTGCGCTGGGCTACGAAGACTTGAACGATCACGACACGCTTCGGACCGATCCAGTGATGCAGGTGCTTGCGGAACGTTCACCCGAGCCGGACACTCCGTTGGCTTCACCGGCGACCCTCTGCCGCTTCGAGAATCGCATCACCCGCAGATGCCTCGCACGAATGAGCGGCGTCTTTGTCGATCAGTTCATCGCCTCCTTCAGACGCCCGCCCAAAGAACTCATTCTCGACTTCGACGCCACCGACGATCGCGTCCACGGCGACCAGGAGGGCAAGTTCTATCACGGGTACTACGACCATTACTGCTACCTACCCTTGTATGTCTTCTGTGGCGAGCGGTTGCTCTGTGCCTACCTGCGCCCAGCAACATCGACCCGGCGCTGCACAGCCGCGCAATCCTGCGCTTGCTGGTCAATCGTTTGCGCGCCAAGTGGCCGAAGGTCAAAATCACCTTCCGCGCCGACTCGGGCTTCTGTCGCTGGAAGCTGCTCAAATACTGCGACGAACACGACATCGGCTATGTCGTCGGGATTGCTCGCAACAACGTACTCGAACACAAGGCGCTTCTACATACCATGCTCGCCAGTTCGCGCAATGTGAACACCGGCAGAAAGCAGCGACACTTCGGCGAAATGCGCTATGCGGCCAAGACGTGGGACCACGAACGCCGCATCATCGTCAAAGCCGAGTATTTGAATAAGGGGCCCAACACCCGCTTCGTGGTAACCAATCTTAAAGGTGCGCCGAAGACGATCTACAATGGCATCTCTACGCAGCGCGGCGAGATGGAGAGTCGCATCAAGGAGCAGCAACTCGGTCTATTCGCTGATCGCACCAGTTGTCACAGGTTCGCCGCGAATCAGTTCCGCCTGCTGCTCGCGTCGGCCGCCTACGTGTTGATCGAGCATCTGCGGCGGGTGGCTCTTCGCGGCACGGAACTCGCCCGTGCACAAGTCAGTACCATCCGGTTGAAACTCTTCAAGGTCGCCGCGCGGGTCCGCGTCAGCGTGCGGCGAATCGTGTTGCATCTGTCGAGCAACTACCCAAATCAACCAACCCTGCAACGCATCGTCGCCCGCCTCGTCCCAACATGACACCAAGACAACTCGAAAATCGGCATGGGGGAAAGGGGGCCCTGCGCGCCGAATTGAACAGCAACCAGCAAAATCAACCAATCAAAGCACGTTCTATCAGAAAAGCCAGACAAACTCGCACTCATGAAATATGCGGGTTAGATCCTCGGCGAGTCGGAGGACCATTTGGGTGTCCCAGCCAGTCGTGCCACTTACGACACCTACGCCGGCACTCAAAATCGTTTCGACGTTGGCTGGAGCGGATCGGGCTGTTGTGAATTCGATGGCGACGTCTGGGCAGCTTTGATCCAGGGCGTCGACAAGCGACATTTGCGAATCACCACATGAGCCCTGAATGGTTGCAACGACTTCGTGGCCCCGTTCAATCAAAACCCGCTGAATCGACTGACCCATGCGACCCATTCCTATCAACACCACCCTCATGCTGAGACTCCTGCAATTCACACAAATCTGTTGACATAAAAAAGCCCGCCGGATATTCCGACGGGCGTTGGATCCTGTACAGTGGTTTTTTGATGAGGAGAAATCAACCCATGCGCATCACGAGCCCGTCAAAAGGCGGTTTAGCCTTGGCCTGCTTGCGTTTGGATTCAAAGACATGCGGTACTATTCGGGGATCGCGCACCCCCGGATGACGATTCGGGCTGTCCTACAATATCAAGGGCGTTTGATACATGGGCTTTTGCTGCTGCAAGCATCCGTTCTAGGGCCTTTTAAGCCTACCAAGGGCCCACAAACAGCCTGGCTCCACCAACCTATACGCATCTGAGCGAAGCACCTTAATCGCTCACAGGAAAATATTACGTTTTCAGGCGGAGCAAAGGGAAGGTCGCACTCATTCCAGAACCAGCCGGTCGGTCCACAGAACAATTGTCTCGGTACCAAAGTACCCTACAACGACACATTCCCTACGGTGACATCCTCCCTACGGTGACATCTTCACCATGACTCCCTGCAAGCAGCCCGAAAACTGCGCCTATGGATTACAGAATATTCTCAGTTGCGTTGACGCAGCAGAGATCGCGTTCATCGTCGCAGCAATCGTGTACACGGCTTGGTACGTCGCGTGAGACGGTTCCTTCGCCCGCATGTCCTTCTGCAGTTTGCTCCTTGAATAAATGTTTGCCGCAAAAACCCAGACCTCACGCTTCACAAAAAGACCCTCTGCGTACTCGCGAAACTTCTTCCACGCCCGCGCTCCCTGCCTGGGGCCGCGCCGAATCCTTCTTTTGACCACGTGATCGTACGGACCGTTCCACGCTTTGCCCCACCTCTGCGCACGGTCGACGGACGAATCATCAAACAGCATATACTCGTGTGCGTTCTTGACTGCCTGGACACATACGTCCGAAAGACTTGTCGCCGAATAAACGTCTCGCTTGCCCGGTTTTCTTGCTTTGCAGTGAATAAAAACGATCTGCCGATCATCGATCGCAGTGGTCTTGCACATGATGAAATCAGCTATCTCGTCCAGCAAATCATCGCAGACCAGAAGCTCACTACCCTCGAATCGCCCAGCAAGGCTGTGCGGTTTGCCCGACATGCCGACTCGCAACTCCGTGCCGCCAAGACGATCAATCATGCGAAACAGGCTGTTCAACGCCCAGCTGTTTCCTTTTGGCGGCTCACTCTTCGTACCCTTCTCCGATGTTATTCGGTCGAACTCGGGGACCGCGGTCAATGCCGAGAGTATCGCATTCTGCTGTTCTGTGTTCTTGGGACCCAGCTGCAATCGCGGATCAAAAAACTGCCCAAACGCATAGATCACTCCCTTGGTCTCGGGGATAACCTGAAATCCCTGCTCTCGATTGATGGAGTCGCAGAGCCCGCGGAAATCACGGTTTGTTGAGAAGTACTGTTCATCAAGCGCCGGCGACCGCACCATGTACCGGTTGCGCGGGCCATCGAATTCGACTGTTAATCGAACGTCGCGTCCATTGGCGCGCAAGACGCCTGCACCATCCGCCAACGCAATGACGTCGCTGTCAAGGCGAAGTGGCTCATTGGCGGCGACCCCCTCGATGCCACTGTTCGTCAGATAGACCTCCTCCAAGGTCCCCGTGTCGATGTGAATGCTACGTGCATCCGTTTCCGGAGGAGGCATCGTTGTAGAAGCGTAACGCCCAAGCACTTGTGCGCTCACCTCTCCATCCGACCGGAGGTTCTTGGCGACAGATTCCAGCCACTCAATGTATTCCCGAAACGGCTTACGCGCCGTCGAAGACGCTTGGGCGATCCGCCCGCTCGCGAAGCTGACGTAAGTGCGCACTTCAGAACCTCCCCCGACATCGTCCGTCAACACGTACCCTTCCGCGTGTCGGCATACGAATGAATGATCATCAAGCTGCGGCACCGTCTTGGCCATTGAATGCGCCGTCACCACACGAGACCTCACCGCGTGTCCCGCCGTCGATGAATTCACCAGCCCCACGCCACGCAGCCGGCTCAGCCGTGACTCCGGAAACAAGCGTTGAAGAAGCTCAGGTCGAATCGGCAATCCGATCCCTACCAAGCCCCGCGGCCGGCTCAGACCGCTATCAAAATAGCACACGTAGTCGCCCGCGCAGTGTATGATCGTGACCGCCAGCTTGACCTCCACGAACGCCTTCCGTCGCAACAGCGACGAGTTGCGCATGCGGATCGAAAACAGCGCGAATCCGTCCTCGCCATAGGCAATCGGCGCTTCCACAATGCGGTCGTCTTTCCTAAAACGCTTGACAAGCTCCCGGGCCAAATCCTTCAAATCCAGGTCTTTCTCACGATCGTAGACGTTGACGCGTAGTGGCAGTTGCAGGTCTTCGTACACATCGAGGTCTTTCAGCGCCATACTGCTACGGAAACGACCGTCGAGGTAGATAATTGACGGGCACGCATCCGTTACCGCTTGGACAATCTTGGAACCGTAATCCAGTTCGCGCATTCCGCCTTGATCGATCAAGCGACCATACGCTAGGTAGTCCCGCCAATGGTCCGCAATCTCGCTGTCCGACGTGGCGAACACGTGTCCGATGGCGCCCGACGCGCGGGTTGGGTTGCGCACCACGCGCCCGATCTGTTGAACCAGCTGCCGAATCGTTCGTAGCGGTCTGTATAGAGCGACAGCCTGAAATCGGGAATCGTCCAATCCTTCGAGGAGCTTGTTTTGATGAATCCACACGCACGCTTCCGTTGCGTCCGGTGTAGGGACTGACTTGTATTCGTCGTTCTCGCCTCGATCGCTAAACGCATCATGTATCGCCACATAACTGATTCCCGCGGCACGCACGGCGATGGCGACGTTTCGGATTTCAGCCGCCGTCGAACAGCGGATGATGAGGCGGGGTCCCTTTTTTCCAATATTTTGGCCAAACGCAGCCTTGTACGCTTTTTGCACGGCCCAAACGAACTGCTCAGGCGATTTCGGATGCCCAATGTCGCAAATTTGAACATCGCGAATAAACCGTTCCTTCACGGCCGTACTAAAGCTGTAGGTCGAGGCGTACGCATAGTTGATGTCGAACAGTTTGAGATCATCACGAAACGGCGTCGCCGTAACGATGAGCCGCCCGCATTGAAACGTCCGGACCGTCCGGCTCCAACTGAGCGACGGCTCATAGTGCCCCTCGTCAAACACAACCAAATCCACATCCTTTATCGTCGATTGAAAGCGCTTGAAGTCTTCCCGACGGAAAGCATCGAGTTTGTGTATAGTGCTTATGACGATCTTGTTCTTGAACGAGGGTGACGACTTTCGCAAGCTGACGCGCTCATCGAGCACCATGATTTGCGCCGAACGAATACGCGATTCACACCCCAGCTTCTCGAAGAAGCGACCGCGGATCTCGACTGCAAGCTGATCTCGAAGCGCTCGGCGCGGAGCCAGCACAACGCAGGACTTCACCCGAGGCACGCAGCGACATAACGTTGCAATCACGCCCGTCTTGCCTGAACCGGTTGGCATATGCGCGAGTGCGGACCCCATGCCCTGGTCGCGGATCGATGACGCGTCCTCTCGGGCATTGAGGTAATCCAGCACGGACTTTACCGCTTGGCGCTGATGACCCCACAACCGAATACCGTGGATGTCCGCGGTGAAACTTGCCATGATCAAAATCCCGCATGCATCGCGCTTCCGGCCGCGTCACGGTGCACTGGTTCAAGACGCGCGAATAGCCAAAATCGTAGGACGAAAAAGACCGCCACTAGGCCCGTCATCTGGTTCTCGTTGCTTCGATATGATCCGCACATGTCGATTGGGAGCTGATCTAGATATTCATTGCATGTCGCGCCAAGAACTGCGCAACTGCCTGCGCCTTGACCCAGGAACCGATTCTTCGCTCAAACATGTAGTATCGAGGCGAATCGCTCCAGGCAAGACTTGAAGCGCCCTGCAGGGAAGTCGCTGGTGATGCATGCGAAACCAATTGCGACACCGGATCGGGCAGCGCCAATGGCAGACTTTCAGTCACCGCCGACTCCGCCGAAATGAAACCGGCGCGGACCATCGCACAGAGCTGTTCTGGATGATGGTATTCATGCCGACCACGCGCCACGACCGCTGCGAATACGTCGCCAAGCAAGTGCACGAGGGTGACGTAAGATCCCAAAACCGATGTGGCGACCTCGCATGTGGGCCGCAAGTCCCGAAGGGTGCACCAGTGCTCCCAGACCTTTCCGCCTTCCGCCGGGCTTTCCGTGCGTTGATCGTATTCCTGACGTGGATTGTTCTGAAATGCCTGATCGGGATCGTCGACGCCCTTGGCTGAAATACGCCCAGTTGAATTCCCCTCGACAAATCCCAGTACCGTTGCCTCCGCTACGACCGCACGTCCTTCAGGTGCATCCAATCGCAACGTCTCGGGCGCCGTTCCACGTTCGACGGTCACACTCGGATAATACAATCCGGAATTCAGGTCGTAGGAGATCTCTACCCACATCAGCCCTCCATTGCGTTGCCGAAGCACTGCGCTCGCAGCAACCAAGTGACAAGACAAATGCCATGCGCCATGATCAAAATCACCCGGATCTCCTGGCCCAAGTAACGCTCCATCGATGACAGTGCGGTCAAGCCAAAGTTGCCGCAGCTTCTCGATGTTTGTCGCGTTGGGAACCAGCCGTCCAATCCCATCAATCTCAAACGCATATAACCCGCGTGCTCCACAGGGGCTGCCTTCCATGACTGTACGCTCCTCAACAAAGCCGACCCGTACACGGGTCATTCATTCATCGCGGCTTCTCCGATCACCTGGCCTTGCGCGCCACGATCGATTCGTCCTCCCAAACCACCGGTATGCCCTCTTCCTCGAACAACGCTTCAATCTGCTTCATCCGCTTCGGATCCGAGGGACGCTTTGGAAAGACAATCCCCGGGCAGATCCCGTCCACCGATTCCTGAAGCTCGATATATCGCCAAATCTGCCTGGCCTGCCGCTTCACATTGCGACGCACCGCGTCCGGTTTCATTTTGTCCCAGTCGGAATGTTTGATTTCGACGATCGCGCGGACTTCGCTTCCCTCTTCTGAAACGAAGACGTCCATTCGTCCGGGCTTCTTACCGGGCATCGATATCGCAGGTTCCGTCTGAACATCGCCTTGGGCTTTCTCCATCCAGTCCGCTTGCACTCTTCGATGGAACGCTTTGCCGTCGCGAAGGCACTTCGGTTCTTCACCTTTTGCCTTTAACATCATGTTTGTGATTTCATCGCGCCGAACTCGGCGCCTCGTCGTTAGGCGTCTTCACGGAATGGTGGCAACCAGTTCCTTTACCATTGCGGTACTCACTTCACCGAAGCGTCCCTTTGTATCCGACTTTGCGCATGCCGCTCCCCGGACGCACACCACATCCACGCCTGTTTCCCAAATGCTTGGCAATTCCTCAAGCGTGATCGACCCTGCCACCCATGCCTGTTTTTTCTGGCGGTGCAACTTTTGAACGAGTTTGCCAATCTCATTGAGGCTGCAGTAATCCAGCAGCCCTTTGCCGATGAGCTTGTTGAATGTGTCAATCAGCAGGCCATCCGCTTTGCTTTCCGCGACCAACGCTGGGCCGTCTTTGAATGGATCGAACCATCGCGACAGGTCGTCGTCCACGAACACCGCCGGGAAGCATTTCTTCTTGGCGCCTGCCAGCGATCGCACGGTTCGTACAATCGATTTACTCAGGTACGCCGCCGCATCGGGTGATTGCTCGGCCAGACCGAACTTGATCAGGTCCGCGCCGGCAACCGCCACACCCAGCGCCGCCTGGCATGCCGCCGCACGCACGCTTTGCACCTCACCGATATTCGTTGACACGCCCACGCGTTTGAATCCGGCTCGATTCAAACCGTCGCGAACCGCGGCAATATTCAATGGATAGGGCGTGCCCAACGCCGACGCGGGATACTCCACGTCTGCGATCAGCGCGCCGCCGCGCGCTGCCGCCAAGGCCTCTTTTTTTCCGCGAATGCTCACAAGCAATTGCTGTTTCATGATCGGCTTCACTCGACTTCGGTTTCCCGGATGTGATAGAGCTTCACCCCGTATCCCATCCGATCCAATTCGCGACTGTGCTGAAGCAGGTTGACCTTGCTGAAAAACGGCAGGTCATCCGGAAGGGTGTAATGCGCGGGCGCCGATATGGCGTAGACCACCGTGTATCCGGAAACGCTCGCAGACTTCGGATCGATCAGCGACTTCAACTTGGTGGGGAGCTTGGTCCGCAATTTCTTGCGAAACGCTTCATACTCCCGAAACAACCGGCCGGACACCGTGCCCTGGGCAAACAAATGGCTCAACGTTGCCGACCGCGTATGCCTCTTGACGTGGATGAACTCCTTGTCTTTCGAGAACAGGTCCGCGACCTCGATCTGTGATTCGCCCGGGATGTGCACGTTGTCTTTGTCAAGCAACGCCCGTGTCGTCTTGTTCGATGCGCGTTCGTTGTATCGCCCCTCGGCGTTCTGGCCCACTTCGTGAATATCCGGCAGCCAGTTTCTCTTGGTGATCGTCTTGATCAATCCGCTAGCAAGCTGATCGTTGACTCTCTGCACAAAATCAGCCGCCACGCGATACCAACGACCGAGCGTATGCACGAAGGTGTCGCCATCTTGCTGGGCTTGAAACACGACGGCTTGTTTTAGCGTGAACTTGCGCAGCACAGCGCCGTCGTCGTTGAGTGCCTCGAATTTCAGGCTCAGCACCGAACCCGAAGTGGCCCGGTGAGCTTCTATCCACTGTAAGACCTTCTCGATGGCAAGCTCTTCCATCTCGATCGCTTTGGCGTGCGTGCCGAACACGTATTTGGTGATCTGCTCGTATTCACCGATGTCTGGAAGCACAAGGCCCAATGCTGTGTCCTCACCCGCCCTCAGCGCGTCAGAGAGTTTTTGATTCAGCTTTTGTTGCAGCGCTTTCTGCTTCACATAACGCACGTCGCGCAACATCTGAAACGCATCGTCCTTGCGCGTAACGCCATACGCCTTCAAGAGCTTGGAGCACTCGGATTTGAGCTTGCCGACGTCGACTTTTGCAGTCAGGTAACACGCGTCCCGGCCACGGACCCGCGTGCCGAACTTGCTATCCTCCGGACGACCATCGAGGCTCGTCAAAACGTTGAGCATGAAGTCGATGTCGAAGATGAACATCTCGGAATCGCGATTCACCACAAAGTGCTTCGACACGGTGATCGGATCCACGTTACGCGCCTGCACAGCAACCACCTTGTTTGAAGCAATCGAATTGGCCGCAACCCAAAGACCGAAATCGGGCTCGATCAACTCTTGATCAATGGCGGTGTAGCCATAGCCGAAACAGACCGCGAAGATGCGCTTTTGCGCCTTAAGGAGGATGACGAACGAATTGGTCGTATTGCGGATACCGTCCAACGCACCGGCCGCGCAACAGGGCCGCACAAACTCCACCCACTGCGGCACGCTGGTGTTGTTCTTCTGAAGGTAGGCTTCGGTAAACTCGGCGAAGCTTTTCTTCAGCTTAACCGGCTTGAAATCCTTTGGCGCCTTTTGTGGATCATTGTTCTGCCACACGTCCTTGAACGACTTGACTGAGGACTCGAACAGGTAATAGCTCAGTTGCATGTTGATACCTCCTGGGCATCTTCAAGTGGCCCTGGCTACTTCCACAGTTCAAAGCGATCCTCGTCGCCATGAAATGACTACGCGAGGAAACGTCGCGGCTGCGCTCAGCACGAGTACGACGAATGAAACTGAAAGCCGTAAATGCGCCGACGCCTGGTCAATAACTGCTTTGTAAGTGCGACGGTTCGGGTGACGGGACGTTGCAACGCATGCCACTATCGGCTCCGTCGCTCTGACCAATTGTAGCAATACAACGCAGGTGCGCCCTGATTGGAAACCCGGCTCGCCAGCCAGGAGGCAAGCTTGGGCATATTCCCCATGTGGACGATCGACGCGCACCTTCCTCTACTTACTAAGCCGTAAAAACTGCCTCTGGCGCTCGCGCGATTCTCATTTTTTTGATATTTCTTTGCTCAGACATCGCGAAACCCGTCCGCAGGCCCGGCCAGCGGCAAACCCAGTCAGCCGTCGCCCACTCGCTTCGCTCGGTCCGGGCGAGCGACGGCTGACCGGGGCCCGAGCCGCAGGCCGAATCAGGGGGACGTATTGAAAAGTAGAATCCGACCGGAAGGCGGGCGCCCACCATTGGCGCCGTAGAGGCTATCCCAAAACCGGACATTTGGTGTTTCCGTATACTTTCGCATCATGATGAAACTCACGGAAGAGCAGCTTGATTGGTTGGTGGAAAGGATTCCGGATCATGCGCTCAGTTCTAAGGGTGGTCGGCCACCGGCCGACAAACGGCAAGTGATCCAGGGTATTTTTTGGATGCTCGACAACGGGGCGAAGTGGAAGGATCTGCCGCGACGTTTTGGTTCGAAGAGCACGGTTCATCGTTGGTTCCAAACGTGGACCGAAGCCGGCGTCTTCGAACAGATCATGCGCGATGCCGGGCAATGTGTTGAAGAGCGAGACGGGTATAAGTTGTACGAATGTTTCGTCGACGGCACGTTCGCCAAAGCCAAGGGCGGCGGTGATGGTATCGGTTCGACCAAAGCCGGAAAAGGCGTAAAAATAATGGTTTTGGTCGA
>JAUIEW010000177.1 GCA_030429365.1 Phycisphaerae bacterium | reverse complement strand
GCTCAGAGTTTGATCGAGAGCGAAAAAGGAGAAGGGTTTTAGGTGCCCATCGCGCGGATGCGGGCTTCGAGCGGGCCAATCTCTGTGATGCGCAGGCCGAAGTTCTCACCGACTTTGACGGCTTGGCCTTTGCCGATGTGGCGGTTGCCGACAACGAGATCGAGTTCGGCATCGCTGGAGCGCGAGAATTCGATAATGGAACCCGCACCGAGTTCGAGCACTTCGCCCATCGGCATGGTGCGCTCTGCGAGGTGGACGATGATCGGGACCTGCAGGTGAAACAGCTTGCGGAGTTCGGGGCTTAGCTTGGACAGGTCGATTTGTATCTCCTGCGGCGCAGCATCAGACCCCGAATCTGTGTCATCCGGAATTTGCCCTGATTCCATTAGGGAATCGATTTCGTCTTGTTCGAGAATCGACATTGCAGATCCTTACCCGTCACCGCGCGCAGCATCCCCAAAACTGAGGATACGATACTTCTGTCCTTGTTTGACGTATCGGCGAAGCGGAAATCGGCCTTTAGGAGGGCCTGCGGGCAGATTGAGCTGGCAGCGTTAGGGCAACGCATCAAGACCAACCGCAATGCCTAAAACGCCGCCGTTCAATGAAAGCGGAATTCCCAGGCCTCGGCCCTACCATTGTTTTCGGCGATTTACGGTTTGTACTGACCGAGCAGGATCGATGAGTTGTGCCCGCCGAACCCGAACGAGTTGCTCATGGCGTACTCGATTTTCTGGTCGCGCGGGACCTTGGGGACGTAGTCCAGGTCGCAGCCTTCGCTGGGGTTGTCGAGATTCAAGGTCGGCGGAAGGGTTGAATTCTTCATCGCCATGATCGTGGTGATGGTCTCAACGCCGCCGCTGCTACCCAGCAGGTGCCCGATGGAACTCTTGGTGCTGCTGATCGCGACGTTCTTCGCTGCGGGGCCGAACGTCCGTTTGATTGCAGTGGTCTCAGCCAGGTCGCCGAGCGGTGTGCTGGTACCGTGGGCGTTGATGTAATTGATGTCGTCGACGGTGAGCTTGGCCTGACGAAGCGCTTGCTCCATGGCGACAGCCGCCCCCTCACCGGTCTCGAGCGGTTGCGTGATGTGGGTCGCGTCCGACGTTGCTCCGAAACCGAGCACCTCGGCATGGATGGTAGCGCCGCGTGCTTTGGCGTGCTCGAGTTCTTCAAAAACGAGCAGGCCCGCACCCTCACCGAGGATGAATCCGTCGCGGTCACGATCGAAGGGTCGACTTGCGCGGGCCGGATCGTCGTTGCGCGTGCTTAAGGCTTTCATCGCCGCGAACGCGCCGAGCCCCAGCGGGGTCAGCGCTGCTTCCGAACCACCAGTGAACACCATGTCGCATTCGTCGTAACGGATCGCACTGAATGCATCCTTCATGGCGTGGCCGGCAGATGCACACGCCGTTCCAACCGTGGTGCTGATTCCTTGAAGGTTTTGCTCGATCGCGACATTTCCAGATGCCGCATTAATCATCAATTTCGGAATGGTGAACGCAGAGATGCGGTCCGGTCCTTTGTTGACCAGACGCAAATGCTGCTGCTCGAATTCAAGCAAACCGCCAATGCCCGAACCGAGGATGATGCCGAGACGACGCGGGTCGCCGCTGTATGACTTCGGGTCGAATCCCGCCGACTTTGCGGCTTCACGCGCTGCGACGATCGCAAGCTGCGCAAAACGATCGATGCGCTTTGACGACTTGCGGTCAAAGTGGTCGTCTTCTTTGTAGTCGCGACACTCACCACCGATACGAACTTCAAACGGGCTTGCGTCAAAGATCGTGATGTCACGGACGCCGCTCTTGCCTTCCAGAAGATTCGACCAGAACGTGTCCACGTCCATGCCGATGCTGGTGACAACTCCCATTCCACTGACGACTACACGACGTTGAGACATGTTGATCCGTTTCTGAATGCCCGACAACCGAGCCAATAAACAGAATCGAAATCAGACGGCGCAAACTAGGGATGCGCGGATGGTGATTTCGATTCCTAAAAAATCTAAGACGAGCGCGCCGCCATTTGCTTTTCGATGAAGTCAACCGCAGCACCGACTGTTTGAAGCTTCTCGGCTTCTTCGTCCGGGATACTGGTGTCAAACTCATCTTCGAGTTCCATCACCAATTCGACTGTATCCAGTGAGTCGGCATTGAGATCGTTCACAAATGAGGTCGCCGTGGTGATTTCACTCTTGTCGACGCCCATTTGCTCGCTAACGATTTCGCATACCTTTTCTTCGATTTCCTCACGAGTTGCCACAGAAAGTCCTCCGACATTCAAGACTGCCGATTGGCTTCATGCCAAACGAGCATATAACCGGTAGGGGTTCCGCTGAACCCCTTTCAATTGTAACTGCACACACCCAACTGGTTCTGGAGTTCTCCGACCCCGAACCGAGTTCGCGGTGATCCTAGCTTCCCCGTTCCAAATTCGCAACCATTTGCGACGCGATTGAGCCTGCGAAACACCTGCCCAAATGGCCCTGCCCCAAGACGCACATTGGCAGGTGCCGTTTACATGTGCAGGCCGCCGTCAACGACGAGAACCTGCCCTGTGATATATGAAGCCACCGGGGACGCCATAAAGCACACCGCTTCAGCGATTTCGTCGCCGATTCCAAACCGCCGCATCGGGATCAGCGGCAGCACGCCTTCTTTGACCTTGTCGGGCAGGACATCGGTCATGTCCGTTTCGATGAAGCCCGGAGCGATGGCGTTGCAGGTGATCTTGCGACGGGCCAGTTCCTTGGCGGCTGACTTGGTCATGCCAATGAGGGCGGCTTTACTGGCTGAGTAATTCGCCTGCCCCGGGTTTCCCATCAGTCCAGCGACGCTCGAAATATTGACAATTCGTCCGTACCGCGCCCGCATCATGTGCTTGGTCGCCGAGCGCATCAATCGAAATGCCGAACGAAGGTTGGCGTCGATCACCGCGTCAAAGTCGTCGTCCGACATTGTCGCGAGCAAACCATCTCGCGTGATACCGGCGTTGTTGATCAGGATGTCCAGGCGGCCGTGCTTCTCGGCGGTTTCGTCCACAACTTTTTCGCAGGCAGCCGCGTCGGTGACATCCAGCGTCATTGGAACGATTTGTCCCGGGAACTCACGCTGCTTGGCTTCCTTTTCGACTTCCTGCAACTTGTCGAGAGATCGCGCGCATGCAACAACCGTGACACCACGTTCGGCAAACGCCAAACTGATGGAGCGTCCAATTCCGCGACTCCCTCCAGTGACGATGGCTACCTGTCCTTGCCAGTCCATCTTTCCAACTCCTTTGTGTCTTACAGCGTTTGTTCGCTAATAGCAGCCGTGGGCATCGATTGGGTTCTTAAGAGATGCCGGCCAAATCTTGCTCTTTGATGTCTTCAATCTTGCCAATGCTGACCGTGCGAGCGCTCTTGTCGATCTTGCGCACCAATCCTTTGAGCACGCGGTTGGGTCCGACCTCCGCAAACTCGGTAAAGCCATCGGCGATCAGTTTCTCAACGCAGTCCTGCCAACGCACCGGCTGCGTCACCTGATCGACGAGCAGCTTGCGGATGGACTCCGAACCCTCGTGATAGTCGCCGGTGACATTGGAAAGCACTGGGATGACCGGGTCTTTGATGTCCACATTTGCAAGAACGTCAGCGAGCCCATCTGCCGCCGACTGCATGAGCGGCGAATGGAATGCCCCCGCGACTTTGAGCGGGACCGCCCGGAATCCTTTTTCCGATGCGACATCGACCGAACGATCACACGCCGCTTGGTCCCCCGAAATAACAATCTGACCCGGGCAGTTCAGGTTGGCTGGACTTAGTACCGCTCCTTGTGCGGCTGCTTCACAAATTGCTTTCGCCTGGGTTTCATCGACGCCGATCAGCGACACCATCCCGCTGTCCGCAGCGTCAGCCGCCGCCTGCATCAACGCGCCGCGACGATGCACCAATCGCACCACGTCTTCAAATCCGAGGCAGCCCGCGTGATAAAGCGCCGTGTATTCGCCGAGACTCAAACCAGCGGCGGCCGGCAGCATCGCACGCACATCGGTGTGTTCGCCAAGCGCTTCCAAAAGTGCGATGCTCGTCACGAGGATCGCCGGCTGCTGAATGTTTGTCGCTTCAAGCTGCTCGGGCGTTCCCTCAAAGCAAAGGGCTTGAAGGTCGAACCCGACGATTTCGTTCGCTTGGGCGTAGACATCTTTGGCCCGCTTGCTGGCGTCGATGAGGTCGGCTCCCATTCCTGAAAGCTGCGACCCCTGTCCTGGAAAGATTGCGGCTTTTTTCTGCATGGTGATTATCTTTGCTCCATCTTTATTGCGCTTTGGTCCGGCGCGATAGATTATCAGATTCGTACGACCATGACGGCCCAGGTCAGTCCTGCACCGAACGCAATCATCATCACGACATTGCCCGGTTGGACCCGTCCATCGCGTCGGGCTTCGTCGAGGGCCATGCCCACCGACGCGGCCGACGTATTGCCGTAACGGTCGATATTGACGACGAACTTATCCATCGGGAGTTTCATTTTTTCCTGCACACTCTCGATGATTCGAAGGTTCGATTGATGCGGGATGATCAGGTCAATCTCATCCGTCTTCAGACCGGTTTCTTTGAGCGCTTTTTGCACCAGCCGGTTGAACTTGACGACTGCGAATTTGTAGACTTCCCGCCCTTTCATCCGCAACTTGTCGAGTTTTTCTGCCAACGTTGCTTCGGTGTTGGGAAGTCTTGAACCGCCAGCTGGCAACCAGATATAGTCAGCGCACGTGCCATCGGCGCCCAGATTCTGGTAGATGACGCCGCGGTCCGGATCATCCGAATGCGACATCACGACCGCCGACGCCCCATCACCAAAGAGTACCACGGTCGCACGATCCTGCGGGTCGGTGATGCGACTCAGCGTTTCTGCCCCCACAATCAGGATGTGCTTATACATCCCCGAGTTGAGGTACATCGCAGCCTGGGTCATGCCGTAAATCAAACCTGCGCATGCGGCGTTGAGATCCATCGCCCCGGCGTTCTTCGCGCCGAGTTCACCCTGAAGCCAGCACGCCGCCGACGGTACGAATGTATCGGGGGTGACCGTCGCGAAGAGAATCAGATCGAGGTCTTCCGCGTTGATGCCTGCGTCTTCGATTGCTTTCTGCGAAGCTTCCAACGCCAGGCTGACCGTCGTCTCACCTTCACCCGCGCGATGGCGATTCTTGATACCGCTTCGCGTCGTGATCCACTCATCCGACGTGTCTAGATAGCTTTCAAAGTGGTCGTTTCCGAGCACTTCCTTCGGGACGGCCATTCCGGTTCCCGAAATGATGGCACGAAGCGATGGTTTCATGGAATTTCAATACCTCGGGAGATCAGTCCGAATGACGACCAATCCCTTAATAACGACTAACCAATGTTGGCCATCGACTGGGATGCTGTGCTTTGTTGACCGGTTGCACCGGTCTGCCCCAGTCGTCGGGTAATCGCGTCATTGAAGCGATGTTCGACAAACGTGCTAGCCGCTTTGACCGCGTTGCGAATCGCCCGCTCTTCGCTTCGACCGTGACAGATCATGCAGACGCCGTTGATACCGAGGAGCGGCGCTCCCCCATATTCGCTGAAGTCATGACGTTGCCAGACGCGATGAAGCGCGTCGTCGAATTTCTTCTTGTTGACTTCGTCGTCGTCCTGAAATTCTCGGGAGATCGTCTTGAAGAGTCCTTCCGACAACCCTTCGATGAATTTCAACAGGATGTTTCCGACGAATCCGTCACTGACGGCTACATCGCACTTGTTTTGAAACAACTCGCGACCTTCGACGTTGCCCACAAAACGAATCGCTCCGTCCGCGCTGAGCAACTCGTGTGTCTTCTTGATGACGTCCGTGCCCTTGAGGCTTTCCTCGCCGATCGAAACCAGCCCCACGCGAGGTGATTCGACGCCGAGAACCATCTTGGCGTATTCGGTGGCCAGCACGGCGTATTCATACAGATGTTGCGGGCGGGCCTGAATGTTCGCGCCGACATCGCACAACGTCACCGGACCGTGAAAACTCGGTAATGCCACCGCGATGCCTGGTCGCGATATGCATGGCAATGACCGCATGCGGAGCTGTGCAGCGGCTGCGCATGCGCCGGTATTGCCCGCACTGATGATCGCATCGACCTTTTGGTCAGCCGCCAGCTTGGCGAGCACCATGATCGACGAATCTTTCTTTCGCCGAAGCGCATCCGTTGGCGATTCCGACATCTCGACGGTTTCAGATGCGTGCACAATCTGACACCGGTCGGGCACACCGCCGCTGGAGGCTAAGTGATCGCTGATGACCTTTTCGTCACCGACCAAAAACAGTTCGATTTGAACGAAGTCTGCAAGGGCTTGCAAAGATCCGCGGATAATCGCGCCGGGAGCATGGTCGCCCCCCATAGCATCAACGCCTATCCGCATAGGCATTACTCAACCTCGCTACGCGACGGGAGCAACACGTGCGCACTGGCGTAACCGCATTGGTCACAGGCGCAATGGGGAAGTTTGGCTTTGCCGCACTTCGGACAAGCCGCAAGGGTTGGCTTCGACAACGCGTGATGGGCACGACGCGTGCGCTTGCGACACTTCGATTTCTTCTTTACCGGTAACATCCGTTCATCCTCATTTCAGACCAGAGCACCGTTTGGCACTGACACCCGTTGGCCGACACACCAACTCCGCCCGGAACCCGATCCGAACAAAATCCGTACACTCTGGAGCCATACAATGGTAAACTCAATCGCGACAAGGTATGAATGAGCCCCGATTCTGTCAAGCATTCCTTGAATGCCGCTCCCCGACCGCAACCCCCTGGAACCGCCGAAAAAGCCGCCCCCTCTCTCGGGACGCCCAATTGCACGCCCAAAGACTCAACACGGGCACGGATAACCGGTATGGGGCCGACGCGTCCACGCAATTCGACCCCCCTCCAACGGCGACCACCAAAGCCCGCACATGGCGGCTCCGCGTCTGCGCGATACCCGACTTTGCCTTGCTCAACCTTCACCTTTCAAACCTGACGGAGGGGTAATCGCCACCTTATGGATCGCGGGCGAGGAGTAGTCGGGATTCAATGGCATCCCAAGTGACGAAGTCAGATCGGGCCGGAGAACCTCACACCGTCCTGCCGAATGATTAGTTAGGCTCAAGATGGCATCCAGTTTGGGGCGAATGGATGAAACTTCGCTGCCAGTTTCGTATGCACGGAGGATTTGAACAATGCGAATGAGAGAGATTGCATCGATCGTGGCTGCCACGTTTGTATGTGCCTTACCCCTTCAAGCGTCAATCGAAATCGACACGCTCAGTCTGTGGGATGGCGTGAAGAAAGTCGGGGGCGTTGGCGAACCAAATAGTGCATATTTTGGACAGTCGTTTGTTGCCCTTGATGAAAGAGCTACTTCCCTATCTTTCTTGCTTGATGGACTCGATGATGTTGAAAATGGCTTTACGGACAGTGCCGATTTTCACGTCTTGATTACACCTCTCGCTTCCTCGGGAGATCACCCTGACTTCGATAGCATTCTCTTCGAGAGTGAAACATATTCAACGACTCTAGATACGGGCTACGAACTATTCACAATCGATCTGGATGTTCAAATGCAGCCGGGACAATCATATATGTGGGTACTCGATGCTTTTGTCGCATTCGACGGTGAACGAGGGGCGGCGGCAATAGCCGCTACATATGACCGTTATGCGGATGGCGAATTCCGCTTTAGGAACCTAGGCGACCCGCCTGGATCAAGCAACCGGCTGGATCACGACGATTTCGAATGGAGCCTTGCACAGCCCCCCCAGCCAATTGGCGATCCGATTCCGTCCGTTGACGCAGCGTTCTCGATGAATTTTGTTCCAGAGCCAGCATCGGGAGCCATTTTGTTCCTATTGACATTGTCAATTCGCCGTCGGAAGGGGCGGTGGCTTACGAGTTTTACGGTTCGGTAATTCCCGAACCCGGGTCACTTTGGTTTGGATTGGTGGGCATTCAAGCGCTACTCCGGCGCAGACTTTTTGTGTGATCAAGGTGGAGCGAAGAATGAGGAACGCTTGGCGTGCCGGTCCGGATGCGATTGATTTAGACGCGCCCTTCCGATGGACATTCGTTCGCCAAACCGCACTCGTCACAGGCGGGCTTGCGGGCTGAGCAGACCTTGCGGCCGTGCCAGATCAGGGCGTGGGAGACGTAGGTCCAGTCTTTCTGGTCGATGACCCGCATCAGGTCCTTCTCGATGCGGATGGCGTCCTTGGTGTCTTTATGGTTCCAGGCGAGTTTAAGGCGGTCGGCCAACCGCCCCACGTGCGTGTCCACCACCACCCCCACATTCTTGCCAAACCATGTCCCCAGCACCACGTTGGCGGTCTTGCGGGCGACACCCGGTAGCGTCACCAGATCGTCAATATTGTCCGGAACCTTACCGTCGAATTCGTCCGCGATGCGCTTGGCCGCCCCGACGATGTTCTTTGCTTTTTGCCGAAAAAATCCAGTTGGATGCACGATATCCTGAACCGATTCCAGATCGGCGACGGCCAGCGATTCGGGATTGGGGTATGCCTTAAACAGCGTCGGCGTGACTTTGTTGACTGTTTCGTCGGTGGATTGGGCGGACAGAATCGTGGCGATGAGCAGTTCGAAGGCGTTCTTGTGGGTCAGGGCGCAGTCGGCGTCGCCATATTGCTTGTGGAGTTTCTTCAGGATTCGTTTGGCGCGTTCGGTCCGCGCGGCGATGGATTCGCGACCAGCCACGTTAGAGGGCTCCGCTTTCGGCGGCTTTGGTTTGATCGCCCTTCGACCATGTTCGCTCACCCGATTCCCATACCTCGCACTTCCAGATGGGAACTTCGCGTTTGAGTTCGTCGATCAACCAGCGGCAGGCTTGAAACGATTCGTCGCGATGGGCGCTGGCCACCCCGATGACCACCGATGACTCACCAATCCCGACAGTGCCAACCCTGTGACACAACGCGACCGAGCAGATCGTCCATTGCGTGCGCGCTTCGTTGGCGAGATTTCTCATCTGCGCGACGGCCATCGTTTCGTGGGCTTCGTAGTCGAGACATTTGAGCGGACCGTGATCATCGCTCGACTCCGCGCGCGTCTTACCGACGAACACGCACACCCCACCGCCATCGCCCGTCGAGGAAGCGGCTAAGTGTGCGTAACAATGTGCGATGTCCAACGGATCGGGCGTCAGGATGATCAAATCGGTTTGCGATTCAGGCATTCCACCGGATACCGGCGGAATCACCGCGACTTGATCGCCTTCCGAAAGCTTGTGGGCAGCCGTCACAAAGGCATCGTCGATGGCGAAACGTACCGCTTGCAAGCCGTTTCGCCACTCGGGAAACCGCTCGCCCAACCGCTGCATAAGGTCCCCCACCGTCGCGCCGTCAGCCAGTTCGATCGGCATGGCCGCAGTACCAGCGAAGTCGCGGGCGGGTCCAAACAGGTTGAGATGAATCGTTTGCATGTTCGCGGATTCCAAACGGATCAATCGGCCGACTCACCTCAAAAATGGTTTGCCCAACAGGCGGCGAATCGATGCCAATTGACCGGCATGGAATGCCTCATGGCGGTTCATGTGGCTGATCGCACCTGCCTTTGTGTCGTAATGCGGATGCCTGGCCCCGTCTTTACCATAGGCCGGTTCGCTCAATATGGACACGTCGATACCGAGGATCGCTTCTTCGATTTTGGCCTGCACGTCTTTCATTTTCGCGATCACCGCGTCAGGCGTTGGCCAATCGTATTCCGCCGCGGATTTGATCGGCGCTCCGATGGGAAAGTGGGCCATGAACGCGGGGTCCAGTGCATTCGTGTCGAGGCATCGGACAAAGAGCAGGAGGTTTTGTGCGGAGGCAAGATGCCCGCAAAGCCACAGCGCGTGGGCCATCCCCGGCGCCGGCTGAAATGTCCAATCGTCGCCCGACAAATCGGCGACAAGCAAATTGGTCCATTCGCGCGTGCGGCGGACCTGGTCGCAAAGTAGTTCAGGGATATTCATCTTCGTTCGCCTCCAGAAGTTCAGACGTTACAGCGCGATGAGGACGTACGCCACTGCCAGCGCCAGGTGCACCAATGCAAACGGTAACGCGGCCTTTACGAATCCGCCGAAGCTGAGCTTGATGTCGCTTCGATGGATCACCGTCATCGCGACGAGCGTCGACGCCGAGCCGATCGGCGTGAGGTTGCCGCCAAGGTTGGCGCCGAACACCACCGCCCACCAGACCGATGCACTGGCTGGGTAGGCCGGGTCGTGGTTGCCCAGAATCTGCGCGAGGACGGCGGACAGTGGGATGTTGTCGGTGACACTGCTGGCCAGCGCCGACGTCACAAGTAAGCTGCCGGTTCCCAGTGTATCGCCAAGGTCGAGCAGCGCGCCGAGGGCTTTCCCCACCGCGTCGAGGACCAATGCGTGTTCCATGACATTGATGACGACGAACAGACTCGCGAAGAACCCCAGCAGATCCCAGTCGAGCGCGGCATAGAATTTGTTGACCTCATGCTTGAACGCAATCAGCATGAACACCGCGAACGACATCGCGACAAACCCCATGCCAAGGTCTTTGACATACGGCAAGATTGACGTTGTAGACAAAGCCGCAATGAGCAGCACAAAAGCGACGGCTGACGTGATGAAGAACCGTTTCGAGGGGATGCCTTCGTTCTCGTCAAACGATGCAACACGAGTAGCCGCCTCTTCCTTGGCGGCCGCAGTGTCCAGCTTCGTGACGCCAAACAGCTTGCGGGCCAGCCACAGCGTGGCAAAGGTTGCCACGACGACGAAGGGGGCCGCTTTGATGAAGAACGTGACAAAGGAAATGCCAGCTTTGTTGCCGACGATGATGTTCGGCACCGAACTGATAAGCGTCAGCAGTCCGCCGATGTTGGTCAAGAGGCCTTCGGTGATCA